>NZ_JBHGAR020000009.1:0-149299 GCF_042611115.2 Sulfitobacter sediminivivens | reverse complement strand
CGAGCCAGAACCTCCAATGCTCAAGCCGCTCTGATGTCCCAATTTATATGACGACGGACAGTCTAAGGTATGGTGGTGAGGTCGCATACGATAACGAGGGCCTGCAAGTCAGTGAGATCGTGCAAAACTATGCTCTGAGGGCTGGACTCGAGGTGGACGAAGATTTGCTTTCGATTGACTTTATTCATCGGCTGACAACGGCGGGTGCTTTTCGATGGGGCCTGGTGTTCAGCATCACGAAAAAGGCAGTAATGGAGGCGTTGAAAGATCATTCATCCACTTTGAAACGTGATCACTATATTGCCATGTGGTTAATCAAAACCAAGATAAACCATGCGGCCACACCGTTCACGCATGAGGCCTACACAACCGTGTTCCGCAGAGATGCGCCATACAAAGCATCTATTACCACCTGATATAATCGGTAGAACTTGTTCTGAAATGACCCGCGCTCTGCGCGGGTTTTTTCGTTGTGCCTTGTAGTTGGGTCTTCCGGACTGATACATGGCATCATTTTCTTGCGCACGCTTTATGTTTCCTGCGCACGCTTCATCTTATTCAACTTAGGAGTGCGCGCATCGAAGGCCCTATTTTTCTTTGCTGTGCTGCAGTATCAATCATTAACGAAAATTAACTGACGCGCATGCTATTGGTTTTTCTGACATTGGGATGGTTCGTGACAAACACCAGCCTTGCGGGATAAGGATGAGATCATGAAACAGATTCCAAAAAAAACCACCGATGACGCGCTTATACAGGAATTCCTGAACAAGGGTGGCAAGGTCAGCGTTGGCAAAACCAAACCACTGAAAAGCGAGCTTGGCCTGAGCAACAATGTTTGGAACAACAAGCTGACAAAAGAAGAAAAGGCGGCCCGCGACAAGAAGTGATCTTGTGCGGGTGCGGGTCGGCCCCAGCGTCAGGGTTGTGCGTCTGAAAACAGCCGTAGCCCCAGATGCGCGGGCGGCACGCCGACGGCGCAGCCACCGCGTGCCGGATCGCGTTCAAGAAATGACATCGCAGCGATATGCAGCCCCGCCACATAAAAGGCCGGGCAGCGGTCTGAGGGTGCTGGTTCGCCGGTGCCGGAATAACAATCCTGCGTCCATTCCCAGACCGATCCGTCCAAATCCGCAACCCCGGTCGCGGTCGTTGAAAAGCTGCCCGAAGGTCTGAGTGCGCGGGGGACTTCGGCCTCAAGCAGATAGGCAGACGCCCAACTGAGCGATGGGTCGGTAAAAATCGGGTCAGGTTCTTCGGGCAGGACGCTTTCAGCGACAGCGGTCCATTCATCAACGCTTGGCAGACGAAAGGATCTGCCCGTTGTGCGGTTGATCCACTCGACATACTGGCGCGCGTCCGGATAGCTGATCCCGGTGGCGGGCGTTGTTGCCGGCTGTTGATCAGGGCGTACCAGCATCCACAATGCACATCCGCCCGCATCATAGCAGGCATTCCATTCCGCCGCTGTTACTTCGTATTTCTGGACCCAGATGGAACGGTCTTCGGCGAGGTCGATCGGCCCCACCATGTCGGGCATTGCGGATACTTCGGGGCCGCGTGACATCCACGCGGCCCCGGTCAAGGCCGCGCCAGCCAGCACCGCCAATCCCAACACCACAGGTGCAATCGGGAAGGATTTCTGGCGTGTCATGGCGCGGTCTCCTTTCTTGGGTGTCAGGTCTCTATTGTGCGTGGTGCCATGACCTGTTCCATCAGCGCGTTGTTCCATTCGCCATCGACCACGAAATGCGCGGTCGCGCCCAAGATTGCCGCTTCAATCAGGTTGTGATTGACATAGGCGTAGACCCCGGGTTGTTCGAAGGTGTACATCGCAGCCATCGCGCTGCCGCCGCGCACGAACCATGTTTCCATGCCGGTCAGTGGCGCGTCGCTGAAGGAGCCGGTTTCCCAGACGAAATTACCATGGCCCCCAATCAGATGCGGACGGCTGTCCCGGTTCGCCTGATTGTGGATCATCAACACTGTCTTGCCGACCTCAGAGCGGAACGCGTTGGTCCCGGTCAGTGCGCCGACCGCGCCGTTGAACACCACATGGGTAGGCACCAGGCTGCGCATCGCTTCGAGTGATTCCGCATAGTCGTCGCCCGCGTTTGCGTAGGTCTTGAAGGTGCCGTCAGCGTTCTTGGGCAGGTAATAGTCCTGTTCACCGATATAGGCGATCTCGTCATAGGTCAGCGCATTGCCATCTTTGTCTTTCAGGCCATCGCGCGGCAGAACCATGACTGCACCGTTCATGCCGTGGCAGACGTGATATGGGATCATCGCGCCACCGGGCGCACAGTGATATGTAAAACACCCCGGCTTGGTCGCCTTCCAGCGAAGCACGGTTTCTTCGCCCGGATAGATATGGGTCAGCGCACCGCCGCCCAATGCGCCTGTGGAGGAGTGAAAGTCGATGTTGTGCTCAAGCTGGTTGCGCCCAAGGCTGCGCAGCGTCAGTTCGACGTAATCACCTTCGTGCACGATGACCAGCGGGCCGGGAACCGAGCCGTTATAGGTCATGGCCCAGATCGAGGCACCGGTGTCTTCGTCCACCACCATCAGGCGTTCGTCCACAACCATCTCAATCTCGACGATCTTTGGGTCACCTTGTGCCACTTGATCGTGCTTTGGCGCAAAGGGCGGGCGGACAAGTTTCTGTTTTACACGCTCCAAGCCAGACAGGTCGACGGGTTCGGCCGCATCGATCTGTTGCTGTTGGACGCGCAGCATATTCTGATCCGGCATGTTCATCCGGGGTGCGACGCTGGGCGCGCGCACGCTCGCGCTGGCCGCGAACGCGCCGGTCATGGCTGCCGCACCGGCAAGGGCTGTGCCACGCAAAACGTTACGGCGGCTGGGTGATTGTGGTTTTTCATTGGGCAAGTGTGTCATGTCAAATTCCTCTGTTTGGTGAGTGGCGGGTGATGTGGTGACGCGCCACTGATTTTGAAAAATGAGGTGGCCTATTCGCCAGCAAGCTGCGCCTCAAAACGCTTCTTGGCGTTTTTCGGCAAGCGGCCTTCAAGAAAATCAGCGGGTTGTTCTGCATCGCCAACGGCGATTGTCATCACCATACCCATGGCAAAATGGGGTGTGCATTTTACACCGTAGTAGCCGGGCACATCCAACGTCAGTTCGATCTCTTCATTGATCTTGCCTTTGAAAGCTTCAGCCCCTTCAGGGATCATCTCTTTGATGCTTTCGGCATTGTGGCTTTTGTCAGCGGCAATGAACTTGACGGTGTCACCGGGCGCTATCTTTACAAAGCCTGGTTCGAAAACCATCACTCCTGCTTCGCCTTTGTTCAGCATCCGAACCTCGACCGTTTCGGCCCAGGCTGCACCCGACATCAGAAGAGTCGCTGCCAGTGCTGCGCTTGTCTTGGTGAACATCTCATTTCCTTTCGATTAAAATTGGTCTTGAGTGCATCTAACGGCGACCGCCGTGCGACACGTTGCGCAAGCGCAAACTTCGGACCGGTTTTGATGCGGGATTGGGTCAGCGATGTGAATGAGGGGTCGGCATTCTCGGCGTTAGGCAGTAACAATGGTTTGTTCTTCGGATTGGAAATGACTTGAGAAACCTCGACGAAAGCCTTTTGACACACCTTGTCCCCTTTTCGGGTCTGACAAAGAGCGAGATCCGCGAGATACTTGATCAAGCGGTTTCACATCGTTTTGATACCGGGGACACGGTGTTTCACGAAGCTGCCGAGGCCACCCGTTTTTTTCTTTTGCTCGATGGCTATATCCGCGTCATACGCGTGACGCCCGAGGGGGAGCATGTGACGGTGCTGCATATTCCTGCCGGGCAATTGTTTGGCATCGCGAATGCCTTGGGGCACACGCATTATCCGGCAAGTGCCATTGCCGCATCCGAAACCATTGTGTTGTCATGGCCAACATCGCTTTGGCCGGACTTTGTGGCCCGGTACGCGGGGTTTGCGACAGCCACGCAAAAGACCATCGGCAAGCGCATGAACGAGATGCACGACCGGATGATCGAAATGGCAACCCAGCAGGTCGAACAACGGGTGGCCAACGCATTGCTGCGGTTGATCAACCAGATGGGGCGCAAGACGGAAAATGGGATCGAAGTGGATTTTCCGATCACTCGGCAGGATCTTTCCGAAATGACCGGCACCACCCTGCACACGGTCAGTCGTTTGCTGAGCGCTTGGGAAAAAAGCGGAATTGTGGAAAGTCGGCGCAAACATATTGTTGTCAGCCAACCTCACCAACTGGTTCTTATGGCGGGGAATCTTCACCAGCGGTGATGGACATTGCCAGAGCTCGCTCAAAGGCCGTCTTGTCGAGGTTATAGATGTCGCATGCCTCAGCGATGGTGTGGAACGGGCCGATCGGGCATCCCACACACAGCATGCCATGCTCGATGAAAACGCCCACAGTCTGCGGCCACCTGATCATGATCTCTGAGACCATGAGATCGGTTGTGTCCATTTGATCTGTGGGCATATGCCGACCCTCCTGATCGTTGCAGCCATCTTTCCACATCCAAACTTTTCAAACATTGCGTTTGCGCAAACTCCTTTTGTTGGCACCCGCATAGGGTGATCCGAACAGCAACCGAGAAAAGGGGGGCCCCGGATGGCCGAATTCCTGACCAAATCGCGGGCGCGCAACATATTTTATGGTGGGTCGATCTTTTTCGTGCTCGTCTTTGTTGCCCTGACCGTGCAAAGCCATCGCTACATCGTCAACACATCTACGGCTGGCATGCCGCTGAGTGATGCCGTCATTCACGGCAAGCACGTGTGGGAACGCAATTCTTGCATCAACTGTCACACACTGCACGGCGAAGGGGCCTATTTCGCGCCTGAGCTGGGCAATGTCATGACCCGCTGGGACGTGCTTGATGACCCGGAAGCGGCATTTGAGATGATGGATGGCTGGATCGAAGCGCAGCCCAGCGGCATCGAAGGACGCCGCCAGATGCCGTATTTCGAACTGACCGAAGAAGACAAACGCGGCTTGGCCGAATTCTTGCGGTGGGCGGATCAGACCGACACCCAGGGATGGCCCCCCAATGAGGCAGGCTGAGGAGTAAATGACATGAAATACCAATCCCAAAAAGTGGCTTATGCCTATTTCATCTGTGCAATGGCGCTTTTCGCCGTGCAGGTACTGGGCGGGCTGGTCATCGGCTGGATCTATGTTCAGCCCAATTTTCTGGCAGAGATATTCCCGTTTCACATCATTCGGATGATCCATACCAACGCGCTGATCGTCTGGCTGTTGCTGGGCTTTTTCGGGGCGTCTTATTTTTTGATCCCCGAAGAATCAGAGCGCGAAATCTGGTCGGTCAAATTGGCTTACGTCCAGTTGGCGTTGCTGATGGTTGGCACGCTGGGGGCGGTGGGCAGTTACCTGATGGGCATTCACGGGGGGCGCGAATTTCTAGAGCAGCCGCTGTGGGTTAAATTCGGAATACTGGTCGCGGCAGTGATCTTTTTGATCAACATCTCAATGACTGTGCTGGCAGGTAAAAAGACCGCGATCACGGGTGTGTTGCTGATGGGGCTGTGGCTGTTGTCACTGCTGTGGATATTCGCCTTTATCAACCCCTCAAACCTGAGCTTGGACAAGATGTATTGGTGGTTCGTCGTGCATCTGTGGGTCGAAGCCACGTGGGAATTGGTAATGGCCGCGATCCTTGCCTTTCTGCTGCTCAAGCTGACGGGTGTGGACCGCGAGGTGGTTGAGAAATGGCTGTATGTGATTGTCGCAACGGCGCTCTTTTCCGGCATCCTTGGTACCGGGCACCATTTCTATTGGATCGGCTTGCCGGGGTACTGGCAATGGGTCGGCTCGATCTTCTCGACCTTTGAGGTGATCCCGTTTTTCCTGATGATGTCGTTTGCCTTTGTCATGGTGTGGAAGGGGCGGCGCAACCACCCCAACAAAGCCGCACTGCTGTGGTCTTTGGGGTCTGCTACAGTTGCGTTCTTTGGGGCTGGCGTCTGGGGTTTTCTACATACGTTGCACGGCGTCAACTTCTATAGCCACGGCACGCAGATCACAGCGGCGCATGGGCACCTGTCGTTCTATGGGGCCTATGTCGCGATGAACCTTGCGATCATCACCTATGCGATGCCACTGCTGCGGGGCCGCGCGCCCTATAATCAGGTGCTCAACATGGGGTCGTTCTGGCTGATGACGGGGGGGATGGCGTTCATGACCTTTACGCTGACCTTCGCGGGTGTGATCCAGACCCATATGCAGCGGGTCCTCGGCACATATTTTATGGAGGTGCAGGAAGAACTCGCACTTTTCTATATCATGCGCTTTGGGGCAGGTGCCGCTGTCGTTGTGGGGGCATTGTTGTTCATCTATTCGATCATGGTGGTGCGCCGTCGCGAAGTGGTCGAACCGGGTGCGGCCAATGCGGCTCAAATGTCGTCTGATCCGATACCGGGAGAATGACGATGAACGCCCATGTCCAGACCCCGAGCAGCCCGTATTATGTCGCCAATGGCAATGAATGCGCGCTGTTTGATGCCGCCCAGGAAAACGGTCTGCCCCTTTTGCTAAAGGGGCCGACCGGCTGCGGCAAAACACGCTTTGTCGAACACATGGCCGCGCGGTTGGGGCGCAGGCTTTATACCGTGGCTTGTCATGATGATCTTTCAGCCGCTGATCTGATCGGTCGCTATCTGTTGCGCGGCGGTGCAACTGAATGGGTGGATGGCCCACTGACCCGTGCGGTGCGAGAAGGTGCGATCTGCTATCTTGATGAGGTTGTGGAGGCGCGAAAAGATGTCACCGTTGTGTTGCATCCGCTGACTGACAACCGCCGCACCCTGATGATTGACCGCACGGGCGAAGAACTGCACGCACCGCCCGGTTTCATGTTGGTTGCCAGTTACAACCCCGGCTATCAGAACGTGCTGAAACGCATGAAGCCCTCAACGCGCCAGCGGTTTCTGGCGATTACGTTTGGCTTTCCAGAACCCGAGACGGAGATTGCCATTATCGCAAGCGAAAGCGGGTTGGAGGCAGGGCGTGTTGCGCCTTTGGTTCGTCTGGGTGGCCATATCCGCAAGCTGTCCGGCATGGACCTTGAGGAGGGCGTGTCGACCCGGTTGTTGATCTATGCCGCCACCCTGATCGCAGGCGGGATGGGTGTGGAAAAAGCGCTTGAAGCTGCTGTGATCGAACCGCTTAGCGATGATGCCGATACGCAGATCGCCCTGCGTGATCTGGTCACGACGATTTACGGATAAGGGTATGGTTGTGCGTGCTCTTGATTTGATGGAGCCGGAAGAGACGGTCGGCAATCTGTGGCATGACTATGCCGTAGGGATTGGCGCGCAGACCTGCTATCCGCTTGAGGTGGCTTCGCTTGCGTCGGTCCGCCCCAGCCTCGCGATGATGTTTCGCGCGCTTGGTGGTGCTGCGGGGGTGGAGTTCAGCGAAGCACCCTGTGTGGTGGCGCGGCACCGGCGGCCACCTTTGCGTAACCTGGCGACGGAACGGGACAAGGCATTCCTGCCTGCCTTTGATGGCGAAAAATTGCGGCTGCCCCCTTATATTGACGCCTTTCCCGACCGGGCCTTGAACCGCAGCGCCTATTTCTGGCTTACTGCTGTGGCAGCGCTTTGCCCGGCGGATGTGTTCGAAGGGCCCGCTCCCTTCGGCCCGGCACGTGACATTGCGATGATCCGCGCCAATGCCACCGCCGCCGCGCATGTCCATGCGCAGTGTCCCGGTCTGCGTGAAAGCCATGCCGCGATGGTTGCGCACATTCTGGGCGCTCGGCCTGATTTCAGTCGGCCTGCGTCGGAACGGGTGGTGGAGCAGGCCTTGCGGGATCACCTTGCAACCGGCGCTGTACCTGAGATGCCGGAACAGGCATCAACCCGTTCTTACCTGAGCTTTGCACCGGTGCCGATCTGGCTTGATTTCAAGATCGCGACATCCGGTAGCAGCCCGGACGGGGTGCAGGACGCCCCCGCCGCTGTGCCCCCTGCGGCAAGCACGACAACCCGCAAACTGGGCCTGCGCAAGGACCGGGATGAAGCAAACCGCAAAGACAGCTTTATCCTGCACCGGTTTGAATCGATCCTGTCTTGGGTTGAATCCATGAACCTGAACCGGTCCATCCATGATGACGACGATGAAAATGCCCAGAAAGCGGCAGAGGATCAGGACAATATCACCCTGTCAAAAGTTGATCGCCGTGCTGCAACACGGTTGCGCCTGCACCTTGATCTGTCGCCTGCGGATGCAGATCACGAGCGCCTTGCGGCAAAGCACACTTATCCGGAGTGGAACCACCGGGCGCGCAGCTATATGCCCGATCACTGCCGGGTGCTGGAGGTCAACGCGCATCCCAGGTCGGAAGATGTCTTTGTTCCCGACGCCAAGCGGATCGAGGAGGTGCGCCGCCAGTTCGAGGCCCTGCGCCCCCGGCGCATCATGCAGTCACGCCAGATTGACGGACCCGAACTGGATCTGGATGCGCTGATTTCGGCGCAGGTCGACCTGAAGGCGACGGGGCGTTGTGATGACCGGGTGTTTCAGGCATCGCTTCAGACCCAACGGGATCTGAGCGTTGCCTTTCTGATCGACACTTCCCGGTCGACTGAATCTGCAATGGGCGACACCTGCGTCATTGACGTGGCGCGCGATGCGCTTGCGGCATTGGCGGGCGGCATCGACACCGTTGGTGATCGTTTGGGTATCTGGGGGTTTTCGTCGTTGCGGCGTGACAGGGTGTTCGTGACCCGCTGCAAGGGGTTTGACCAGCCGATGAATGCGGCGACCATCAACAACATCTGTGCGCTTGAGCCGGGACATTATACCCGGCTTGGTGCCGCTGTGCGCCATGTCAGCGCACAACTTGCCACCGAGACCGCAGCGCGCAAATTGCTGATTGTTCTGACCGATGGAAAGCCGAACGATCTGGATCACTACGAAGGCCAGCACGGCATTGAGGACAGTCACATGGCGGTGTCCGAAGCGCGCCGTCTTGGGCAGGTCGTGCACGGGATCGTCATTGACGAAGATGGGCAGGATTGGTTCGCCCGTATCTTTGGCCGGGGCGGTTTCCATTTGCTTGCGCGCCCTGAAAAGCTGACCCGCGTGCTGCCCGACATCTACCGAGCCCTCACACAGGAGACCTGATATGACCCGTACTGCCCTGACAATCCTTGCGATTTTTCCAACCCTGACCAAAGCGGCAGGATTTGAAAGGCCCATCCCACAGGCGCAGTCGGCCACGGCGGAGTGGTGGTTTTTTGCGGCCTCGGTTGCATTGCTGACCGCGCTGCTGGCGGTGCATCTGCTGGTCCGCAGGCGATGACCAGACAGGGCTGGGGCGTGACAAAGATCGCGCTTGTGCTCTATCCCTTTGGTGTGGGCGCAGTTGCGGTCAATCTGTTCTTTGCAGGGTTGATTGCGTCGTGGATGGGATTGCCCATTATCCCTCCGGCTTGGTCGGTAATCGGCGGGGTCATCCTCGGCGTTCCGGTCACATGGATTTTTGCGCGACATATCAGAACACTGATGGATCGTGCTGATGACGGCGGACATGACATCAACTCATGATCCGGTCGGGCTGTTCCGATGTGATGCGTGACGATGATACATGGCTTTGGCACGCCGCGATTGACTCAAGGCCAATCGCGGCGCAGGGTCATTCCAGTGACTGCAAAAGGCCAGGGCTTGAACAGATGACGTTCGCGTTTGTAAAATCTCAAGGACGCCGGGCAACGGGCTGCAACCTCGTTACCTAGATGGGCCAATCCTGCGGTTAAGCGGTATTCATGGTGCCAAACCGCGCCAATCCCACCTCCTTTTGCAATGATTTTACATGACACACATCCCTCAACTTCGGCTTGCCATTGATATTGGCGGGACATTTACGGACACGGTTTTGGTCGATGGCACAGGTCAGATTCTGGCATCAACCAAGACGCCCACAACGCCTGCCAATCCAACCGACGGTGCGCTTGCCGGGGCGCGGCATGTGCTGGAGGAAGCGGGCAAAGACTGGGCCGATATTGGTGGGTTCATTCATGGCACGACACTGGCCACCAACGCGCTGATTGAACGGCGTGGGGCATGTGTGGCCAGCATCACCAATGCAGGTTTCCGCGACATTCTCGAGATCGCTTATGAACGGCGTTATGCGCAATATGACATCAACCTTGTCAAAGCGGACCTGATCGTGCCGCGCGCGCGCAGCTTTACCATTGGCGGCCGGATGGATGTTCAGGGACAGGAGTTAACCCCCCTGGACCGGCGTGCGATCACATCCTTGGTCGGCGAACTCAAGGCGTCGGGCGCGGATGCCGTGGCAGTCTGCCTGCTGCACAGCTATGCCAACCCGGCGCATGAAATTGCGCTGCGTGACCTGTTGGGGGCGGCGCTGCCGCAACTTCACATCTCGCTCTCGCATGAGGTCAGCCCGGAAGCGCGTGAATTTGACCGGTTGTGCACGACCATTGCCAATGCCTATGTCCAGCCGCTGATGGCCCGATATCTGGATGAATTCCAAACGTGTTTTGCGAGGCAGGGGCTGAATTGTCCAATCCTGATGATGACTGCTGGGGGCGGTATGACGACGCTGGATACAGCCGCGCGCCTGCCGATCCGGTTGGTTGAATCCGGCCCTGCCGGGGGTGCCATTCTGGCCGCCCGGATTGCCGCGCAGACCGGCGAGGGTGCTGTTTTGTCATTCGATATGGGCGGCACCACAGCAAAGCTTTGTCTGATTGACGATTATCGCCCGCAGATGGCGCGGCAGTTTGAAATTGCACGTGCCGCGAGGTTCACAAAGGGGTCCGGTCTGCCGGTTCGGATCCCGGTGCTTGAGATGATTGAGATTGGCGCGGGCGGTGGATCTATCGCAGGGGTGGATCGTTTGGGGCGTCTGACGGTGGGACCCCAAAGTGCCGGCGCTGAACCCGGACCCGCCGCTTTTGGCAAGGGCGGAACCGACCCCACGGTCACAGATGCGGACGTGACGCTTGGGTATATTCAACCCGACCGTTTTGCGGAAGGACGGTTGCAGATCGACCAAGACGCGGCGGCGCAGGCATTGTGCTGCGGCGTCGGGGCTGCCTTGGCGCTTGATGCGACTTTGGCCGCGCGGGGGGTGAGCGAGATTGTCGATGAAAGCATGGCAAGTGCGGGCCGCATGCATGCCGTTGAATCGGGCAAGCAAATCGATACCCGGCTGATGATCGCGTTTGGTGGCAATGGCCCGTTGCATGCCACCCGCGTGGCACGGCGTGCCGGTGTATCGCGCATTCTGATCCAGCGCGATCCCGGTGTTGGCTCGGCTGTTGGGTTTCTGTTTGCCCCGGTGGGCTTTGAAATCGTGCGCTCGCGATATGCGCTTCTTGATGGCATGGACGTGGCGGGGCTCAACAGGTTTCTGACCAAGATGACCGATGAGGCCACACAGGTGGTTCGCCAAGGTGCGCCAGTCGCTACGCTCAGCACGCGCAGGCAAGCGTTTATGCGCTATCATGGGCAGGGGCATGAGATTGAGATTGACCTGCCTCATCGTGACCTGACGACGGATGACATCGAGACCCTGCGCATAGCATTTGAGGTGGAATACGGTCGTCAGTTCAGCCGCGCGGTGCCGGGGATGGACATTGAGGTGCTCAATTGGGCGGTGCATGTATCGTCGGATGCGCCCGCTCTGACGAAGATAGCGAAGGGGGGTTCGCACCATCCTGCAACGCCGACGGACACGCGTGAGATCATCTGCGATGTAACTGGCAGCCCCGTCCACGCGGGCATTTTTGACCGCGCCGAACTGCTGGCTGGCAGCACCCTGAACGGACCCGCGTTGATCACCGAACCACAAACGACAACTCTTGTCAGTGCAGACTTTTCTGCGCGCATTGATGGGGTGGGCAACATCTGGCTTTCCCGACTGACGGAGGTGATGACATGATCCAGACGGACACCGGATTGCAGGTCATGTGGAACCGCCTTTTGGCTGTGGTCGAAGAACAGGGTCAGGCGCTGATCCGGGCGGCGTTTTCGCCGATTGTGCGCGAATGTGGTGACATATCTGCGGGGATTTTTGACGCTCAGGGCCGGATGTTGACGCAGGCCGTGACCGGCACGCCGGGCCATATCAACACCATGGCTGAGGCCGTCAAAACTATGCGCGCACGCTTTGCGATGGCTGACATGAAACCGGGTGACATCTATATGACCAACGACCCGTGGATCGCCTCGGGGCATCTCAATGATTTTTTGCTGATGATGCCAGTGTTTCATCGTGGTGCTGTGATCGGCTTTACATCCTGCACCTCGCATCTGGTTGACCTCGGCGGCCTTGGCATGGGGCCGGAGGGGTCAGATATCTTCGACGAGGGGCTGCTGATCCCACCGTGCAAACTGGTTGATCAGGGCGAGGTGAACGCCTTGCTTTTGGATATTGTCAAAGCCAACTCGCGTGATCCGATTGCCAATGAGGGTGATATTTACGCGCTTATTGCGTGCTGCGAAGCGGGCGCGCGGCGCTTGTCAGGCATGATGGAGGAATTTGGCATCGACGATCTTGATGCGTTGGCCGATCACATCATCGACACATCGCGGCGCGGCACGCTTGAGGCAATCGCAGAGCTGCCCAAGGGCATTTTTCACAGTACGTTGGCGATTGATGGCTATGAGCGGCCAATCACACTGCAGGCCGCCCTGACCATTGCTGATGATCATCTGTTGCTTGATTTTGCTGGCTCGTCTGGCTGTTCGGCCAAGGGGATCAACGTTCCGCTCAATTACGCCACCGCCTATGCGGTCTTTGCCCTGCGGTGCATCATTGGATCCGATATTCCCAACAACGCGGGCTCACTTGACCCGTTTCGTGTGGTGGCACCAAAGGGGTGTATCTTGAACGCGGTGGCACCTAGCCCGGTGGCCATGCGCCACACGATTGGTCAAATGACGCCCGATCTGGTTTATGGCTGTCTGACCCAAGCACTGCCCGATCAGGTGCCTGCCGAAGGGGCGTCGTGCATGTACGACCTGCCCCTGCGTCATGTGCCAGAGGCGGTTGGGCGCGGCGATACTGAATTCGCGCTGGAGCTTGTGTTCAATGGGGGTGCCGGCGCGCGGCCTGACTTTGACGGCTTGTCTGCAACTGCTTTTCCCAGCGGCGTCTGGGGCAGTCAGATTGAAACAACTGAGGCTGCGGCCCCGGTTTTGATCACCAAACGTGAATTGCGTCTCGACAGCGGGGGGGCGGGCAAGATGCGGGGCGGATTGGGTCAGCATATTGAGTTGAAGTCATCTAAAGACGAGGACATTCTGCTGTTTTTATCAGTTGAGCGGATCGACACCCCGGCAGCGGGCCGTCATGGCGGCGGTGCTGGCGCGCCCGGCCGTATTAGGCTTGGTGCGCAGGGTGCTGATCTGCCCGGAAAGGGGACTGTGCGCATCCCTGCGGGTACGACGTTGCTGTTTGAAACACCCGGCGGTGGTGGGTTCGGCAACCCGACAGAGCGCGCAGCCGCTGCCGTGGCCAGCGACATTGCAGACGGTTTGGTTTCAATTGAAGCAGCACAACAACTCTATGGAGCAAAGCCATGATCTATCCCTCACGCGGGCGCGCCCGCTTTGGCTTTCTGGTGCCGTTCACGAACCGCAATCTGGAACCCGACATGACCCTTTTGCGTCCATCCGGTGTGTCGCTGCATTTTGCACGGATGGGCGGGTATGACCGTGATGAGATACCAGACGCGGATCAGATGCACGGGCTTGGTGCGGCGGATCTGGACGGGCCGCTGGAAATGCTGACGGGGGTCAGGCCGGATGTGATATTTTACGGCTGCACCTCGGCCACGCTGACGCATGGGGCGGCGTTTGACCGTGATCTGGCGGCAAGGATCGCGGCACAAAGCGGTGCAAAGACCGTGACAGCGGCGGGCGCATTGGTGAATGCACTGCGCGTGGTGGGGTCAACGCGCATCGGTTTTGCCTCGCCTTATGTGTCTGACATCAACGACATGGCGATTGCGTTTTTGGCCAGTGAAGGGGTCGAGACTATCGCCCGTTCCGAAGTGACCGAGATACTGGACAACGACGGCCAAGGGGCGATGACCCCGGACCGCGTTCTGGCGCTGGGGCAGGCGGCGGACCATGCAGATGCGGATGCAATTGTGCTGTCGTGCACTGACATGCGGTCGGTCGAAACCTTGCAGCGGCTTGAGGATGCGCTTGGCAAACCGGTGATCACTTCCAATCAGGCCATGGTGTTTCAGGCGTTGCAACTGGCAGGAATGGAGGATGCATTTCAAGATTTTGGGGCGGTGTTGGCCCGGAAATGGGGATGAGTACCATGCCGCGCATTTTGTTGCATAACGATGATTGTAGGTCTTTGGCAGAATGGCTGCGCGGGGCTTATCCCGATGCGGATTTTGAAACCTGCGAAAGTTATGACGCCCTGCCCGGGACATTGGCGCGCTATCGCCCTGATGTCGTGTATTCGGTGCGGTTTGCAGGCACCAAAGGCTTTCCACGGGAGGCGCTATTTGGGGAACATGCACCCCGCTGGATCGCCAATGGCGGGGCAGGGACTGACCATTTCGGCGGATGGGATCCTGCGCGAATTACCGTGACAAACGCCGCCGGGGTCGCCGCCGATATGATGGCGGAATACATCATCGGCGGCTTTTTGCACTTTAGTCTCGATATTCCTCGATTGCAGCGCGACAAAGCTGCCAAGTTCTGGGACGCGGCGCGCATGATGGTGCCGCTGCGGGGTAAGACACTGGTGATTGTTGGATTGGGTCACACGGGCAGGGCGTTGGCGCTGAAGGCAAAGGCGTTTGGCATGACCGTGATCGGGACGCGTGCGCATCCCAAGGCCACCGCTCATGTGGACGAAGTTTATGGGGCGGATGATCTGCTTACCTTGCTGCCGCGCGCTGATTTTGTCGCTGTTTGCACGCCGCTGATCGGCAGCACCCAAAACCTGTTTGGCGCACGGCAAATCGCGGCGCTGAAGAAAGGTGTCGTGCTGGCCGATGTGTCGCGCGGTGGTGTGGTGGATCAGCTGGCGCTTGGGCGCGCGTTGGAAAGCGGTCACATCGCAGGCGCGGTTTTGGATGTGTTTGAAGTGGAGCCTTTGCCGCAAGACAACCTGCTTTGGCAGAAAGATAATGTGATCATCTCGCCGCATTGTTCGTCAGTCTATGCGGAATGGGGACGCGAGTCCTTTGATCTGTTTTTGGAAAACCTCGACCGTTGGATGCGAGACGCGCCATTGCGCAATGTGGTTGATCCGAACCTGGGTTATTGACTGAAATGCAAGCTTGACAAATCAACTGGACAGGTGTGTCTAATTGACTCAAAGTACAGGGGGAGACAGGCCACATGAAATCGCATTACAGGGTCGTCGTCGTTGGTGGCGGGGTCGTGGGGGCTTCGGTTCTGTATCATCTGGCCAAGCTGGGATGGAGTGATGTGGCGCTGGTTGAACGGTCGGTGTTGACGGCTGGGTCAAGCTGGCATGCAGCGGGCGGCATTCACGCGCTGAACGCGGACCCCAACATCGCCCAGTTGCAGGCCTATACCATCGACCTGTTGAGCGAGATCGAGAAAGAGAGCGGCCAGAACATCGGCTTGCACATGACCGGTGGTCTGACCATGGCTGGCACCCCGGATCGGTGGGAATGGCTGCAGTCGGCATACCGGACCTTCCAATCCATCGGGATTGAAGATTGCCGTCTGGTCAGCGTCGAAGAAGCGGTCGAACTGAACCCGATCATGTCGGGCGAAGGCTTGCTTGGCGGTATGTGGGCGGACCGGGAGGGGTATATTGATACCACAGGCACGGTACACGCCTATGCCACGGCGGCCAAGAAACGCGGGGCCACGGTGATCGAACATAACCGTGTGCTGGAGCTTAATCAGACCTTGCAGGGCTGGGATGTCGCCACCGAAAAAGGCACCATTTCGTGTGAGCATGTTGTCAACGCCGCTGGTCTTTGGGCCAAGCAGGTCGGGCGCATGGCGGGGGTGGAATTGCCTGTGGCCCCTCTCAAGCATCACTACCTGATCTCGGACATGATCCCGCAATTGGAAGAGCTTGATTTCGAGGTTCCGATGACCGTCGATCTTGAGGGGTTCACCTATCTGCGTCAGGATCAAAAGGGTGTCCTTCTGGGCATCTACGAGGTCAACACCGAACACTGGGCGATGGACGGTGCCCCGTGGGATTACGGGATGGAACTGTTTCAGGAAGACACAGACCGCATCGAACATGAACTGACGCTTGGCTTTGAACGGTACCCTGCCTTGCAGGACGTGGGGGTGAAAACTTGGGTCAACGGCGCATTTACTTTCAGCCCTGATGGCAATCCATTGGTCGGACCGGTGCGGGGCAAGCGCGGATATTGGTCCGCCTGCGCCGTTATGGCTGGATTCTTGCAAGGCGGCGGGGTCGGCAAATCACTGGCCGAATGGATGATCCACGGCGAGCCTGAGGCGGACGTCTATGGCATGGATGTCGCGCGCTATGGCGTCTGGGCTGAGAACAAGCAGTACATCAAGCAAACGACAGGACAGTTTTATTCGCGCCGTTTCGTGATGACCTATCCCAACGAACAATTGCCTGCGGGACGTCCGCTCAAGATGACGGGATGTTATGCGGATATGGACGCCGTGGGGGCAAAATGGGGGCAAAGCTGGGATCTTGAAGTGCCGCTATATTTTGCCCCTCCCGGCTTTGAGGAAACGCCATCGCTGCGGCGGTCCAATGCCCATGACATCGTGGGGGCCGAATGCCGCGGGGTGCGGAACAGTGTGGGGCTGCTGGATATCACCGCGTTTTCGCGATTTGAGGTCACTGGGGAAAATGCGGAAAGCTGGTTGAACAACTTGATGGCCAGCAAGCTGCCTGCACCGGGCCGCGCCAAATTGGCCCCGATGCTGGGCCACGATGGGCGGCTCAAAGGGGATCTCACGATCTTTAACTGGGGTGATGGGACGTGGTGGATCACCGGGTCTTATTACCTGCGTGCCTGGCATATGCGGTGGTTTGAAGATCACATGAGCGATGGTGTGCGGGTCCGCGATCTGGGTGATGAAATGGCTGGGTTTTCGTTGGCCGGGCCGAAATCACGTGATGTGCTTAAGGCGGCGCTCAGCGATGGCGATGCGGATGCGCTCAGGTTCATGGGCTGTGGTGCGATGGATGTCGGACTGGTGCGGTGCAAGGTTGGCCGTTTGTCGGTTGCGGGCGAGTTGGGATATGAACTGCACTGCCGTGCGGGTGACATGAAGGCGCTGCGCGATACGCTGCTGAAGGCGGGCGCGGAATACGGGATGATCGAATACGGCTTTAACGCGTTGTTGTCATTGCGGTTGGAAAAGTCCTTTGGCATTTGGTCGGCGGAATTTACCCAAGGATATACACCGGGTCAGACCGGGATGGATCGTTGGATCGATTGGTCCAAGGATTTCGTGGGCAAAGATGCGGCGATGAAGGAACGTGATGCCGACATGCCGGACAAGGTTCTGGTAACGTTAGAGATTGACGCGACAGATGCGGACGCGACAGGGTACGAACCCGCATGGTCTGGCGATAAGAAGATCGGTTTCATCACCTCGGGCGGATACGCGCATACGCTGGGCAAATCACTGGCCATGGCGCTGATTGACAAGGAATACGCAAGCGAGGGCAGCACATTATCCGTGCATGTGGTCGGCGTTGAACGCGCAGCAAAAGTAATCGCGCCCTCACCCTACGACCCTGCGGGCAAAGCGATGAGGGGATGACCGCGCCCGGCCAAACCCGCCGGGGCGGGCGGCGTGGTGCTGCCGCAGCAGCGGCCAAGGGCCCGAAGCGCCGTGTGGATTACCGCACCCTGCGCAATCCGTTCCCACCCGTGCCGCTATTCAGTGAGGATCGCATTGCCGTCATGCACGAGACAGCGCTGCATGTGCTCGAAGAGCTTGGCATCAAAGTGCTGCTGCCGCAGGCACGCGCTATTTTCAAAGCAGGCGGTGCCCGGGTGGATGAGGACAGCGAGATGGTCTTTATCGGGCGCGATATTGTGATGGCGGCGGTGGGGTCCGCGCCCAAATCATTTGTCCTCAAAGGGGGGGACGAAGGCCGCGACCTGACCATGGAGTTGGGAGCATTGACCATACAAGCGGGTGCTGGTGCGCCGCATGCAACAGATCTTGTGCGCGGCCGGCGACCCGGCTCTCTGCGCGACTTTTCCGAATTTACGCGGTTGGTGCAATATTTTGATGTGCTGCATCTGCAAGGCCCCGCAGTTGAGCCGCAGGACATTCCCATCCATGAGCGCCACTATGCGACGGCCCATGCCGTCCTGAGCCAATCCGACAAGGTCCCGTTTGTATTCTCGCGCGGCACCCCGCAAGTCACCGAAGGGTTCGAAATGATCCGCGATTTTCGCGGGCTTTCAGATGCGGATTTTGCGGCGCAGTCGTGGTGCTATACAATCATCAACACCAATTCCCCGCGTCAGATCGACATCCCCATGGGGCAAGGCATCATCGACTTTGCCCGCGCAGGTCAGGCGGCGGTGATCACGCCTTTTTGCCTGATGGGCGCAATGGCCCCTGTGACGGTCGTGGGTGCGGTTGTCCTCAGCCACGCCGAAGCATTGGCGGCCATCACACTTAGCCAATTGTCGCGGCACGGTGCGCCGGTGCTCTATGGGGCTTTTGCCTCCAACGTCGATATGAAATCGGGCGCGCCTGCTTTTGGGACGCCCGAACAGGTCAAGGCGAGCCTTGCCTGTGGGCAACTTGCGCGCATGCTGGGCCTGCCGTGGCGCAATGCGGCGGGGTGTGCGGCTAACATCAACGATGCCCAAGCCGCGCATGAAACCCAAATGAGCGCCTGGGGCGCGATGTTGTCGGGCTGCACGATGCTGATCCACGGGGCAGGGTGGATCGAAGGGGGGCTGACCGTATCCTACGAAAAGCTGATCACCGATATCGACATGCTGCAATCGCTTGCTGAACTTTGCCTGCCCACACCTGCGGACGATGCGGCAATGGCGCTGGATGCGTTGAAAGAGGTGCAACCGGGGGGCCATTTCTTTGGGTGCGCGCATACGATGGAACGCTTTGACACCGCGTTTTATGAACCCGTGTCCTATGATTGGTCCAACATTGGCACTTGGGCCGAGAACGGCAGTCTGGATGCAAATACCCGCGCGACCGCGATCTGGCAGGATATCCTAGAAGGGCCGCCCAACTTTACCCCCGACGCAGATAAGGTCGACGCCTTGCAAGCCTACGCCGCAAAACGCATCGAACAGGGCGGCGCACCGCCGGAAAGCTGACCTATGACCGATCCCATCCCCCTTTATGGCAACACCAAAGTCACCCGCGAGGATTGGCTGAATGTCGCCCTGGACCTCTTGGTCAGCGAAGGCGTGGGCGAGGTCAAAGTGCTGTCCATCAGCGACCGCCTGGGGGTATCGCGGTCCAGTTTCTACTGGTATTTCAAAAGCCGCAAAGACCTGCTTGCGGCACTGCTGGAAAATTGGGAACAGGCCAACACCGCGCTGTTGATCCGGCATGCCGACATGCCAGCGGACACCATCACCGAAGCTGTGTGTAACCTGTCGCGCTGCTGGATTGATCCTGCACTTTTCAATCACAAGCTCGACTTTGCGATCCGGGAATGGGCGCGCCGCGATGGGGCAGTGCGCCGCCGGATTGATCAGACAGACGCGGCGCGGGTCGCGGCTTTTTCAGCGCTCTTTGAGCGGTTTGACTATGCACCAGCCGAGGCCGAAGTCCGTGCACGGGTGATGTATTTCATGCAGGTCGGATATTATGCGCTTGAGCTGTCTGAGCCGATTGAGGAACGCCTGAAACGCGTCCACGACTATGTGCTGTGCTTTACCGGGCAAACCCCGCGCAAGGCAGAGGTCGACGCACTTGTGGCCTATGCAATCAAAGCAAATCGGCAGTCTTAGACGCGTTGCAATCTGACGGAAACCTCGGCCTGGACCTTTTTGACAGCGGCATCCTTGACTGGGCCATAGCCCCTGATTTCCATCGGGGCGGCCAGCAGCGCTAGTTTTTCAGCGTCATCCATATCTGCGGGAGCGACCTGATCCAGGACATTCTCGAACCATCCAATCAGGGCGATCTCCAACTTGCGATCTGCACCATAGCTGAACACATCCGCCCAAGTGCCGCGCAAAGATTTCATGCGGATCAGTAGTTTAAAGACTTGGCCCATCCACGGACCAAAGCTGCGTTTGACGGGGCGACCGCGTGTGTCGCGCCCTGTGGGCCAGAGCGGTGGGGCGAGATGGTATTTGATCTTGTAGTCGCCCTCGAAATCTGCGGCGATGCGTTGGGCGAAGCCCGACAAGTTGTGCAATCGTGCGACCTCATATTCGTCCTTGTAGGCCATCAATTTGAACAGCGATTTGGCCGCTGCGATAAGTTGATCGTCGTTCAGATAAGGGGCCGCAGCATCGAGCGTGGCCTTGTACCGCGCGGCATACCCGGCGTTTTGATAATCGGTCAGGAACGCCATGCGGCGGCTGATCAAGGTGGCGGGATTATAGTCGCTGGGTACCGTGTCTTGTGCAATATTCAGCTTTTCAGGGGACACCGCCATCACCCGCCCGTAGGCAAAGGCAACCTTGTTTTTCTGTGGTGCGACGCCGTTCAACTCAATCGCCTGAAAAAGCGCATCAAGGGAAACAGGCACCAGGCCTTTTTGCCATGCGAACCCCAGCATCATGACGTTGGCAAATACCGCATCGCCCATCAGCGCCTCAGCCATCCGGTTGGCATCAAACGCCGCGAGGTTACTCGCCCCCACCGCATCTGCGATGACCTGTTCGCGCAGGTCGATTTTAAGATCAGCATCCCGGTTCAGCACCAGATCGCCGGTCGGCATCTCGGCCCGGTTCAGCACGATCCGGGTGCCGGATCGGTAATGAACGGAGGCTTTGGGCGCGGAACTCACCACCATGTCGCACCCGATCACGGCGTCTGCACACCCCTGACCAATGCGGACCTGATGCAGGTCTGCAGGTGTTTGGGCAATGCGGACATATCCCAGCACCGTGCCGAATTTCTGCGCGAAGCCGGTGAAATCCAGCACGCTTGACCCTCTGCCCTCCAGATGTGCCGCCATTGAAATAAGCGCGCCGACTGTCACAACGCCGGTGCCGCCAACACCGGTGACCAGCAGGTTATAGGGCGTATCAAGAGGCGGTAGATCAGGATTTGGCAGATCATTAACTAGCGCGTCAATATCAAGTCCCGCGCCAGATTTCTTGCGCCTGCTGCCACCCTCGATGGTGACAAAGGAGGGGCAGAATCCATTCAGACAGGAATAATCCTTGTTACAGGTCGATTGGTTGATCTGGCGCTTGGTGCCGAATTCCGTCTTTTTTGGTTCAACGCTTAGGCAGTTTGATTCCAACGAACAATCGCCACAGCCCTCGCAGACCAGATCATTGATCACGACGAACTTTTTGGGGTCCGCCATCTGTCCACGTTTGCGTTTGCGGCGCTTTTCCGTGGCGCAGGTCTGTTCATAGATAAGAACGGTGACACCGGGGATGTCGCGCAATTCACGCTGCACGGTATCAAGATCGCGGCGGTGGTCGAAGGTTGTGCCAGCGGGAAAATCCGCACGGGCAAATTTGTCGGGCATGTCTGACACAACCGCAATGCGGGCCACCCCTTCGGCGCGCGCAGATTGTGCGATGGCATGCACGGACACCGGACCATCCACCGGTTGCCCCCCTGTCATCGCAACAGCGTCATTGTACAAGACCTTGTAGGTGATGTTGGTTCGTGCTGCGACCGCCTGTCTGATGGCGAGCGAACCGGAATGGTACCACGTCCCTTCGCCCAGATTCTGAAAGATGTGTTTGCCGCCGTTGAAAAGCGAGGTCGCGACCCAAGGCACCCCTTCGCCGCCCATTTGCGCAAACCCGGCGGTGTCCCGGTCCATCCAGGAGGCCATCACATGACAGCCGATGCCGGATGCGGCCTTGGATCCCGGCGGCAATTTGGTTGATGTATTATGCGGACAGCCCGAACAAAAATATGGGGTGCGGTTGGCCCCCGAGACCTTCAATAGGACAGGGGGCGCGGCGGTTAATGCCTGCGCTTTTTGGGTCAGGTTTTCGCCCGGGAAAAAATCATTAAGCCGTGCGGCGATGATCGGGGCCAGCAGCAGCGGCGACAATTCCCCCGTCCACGGCACCAGTTCATCCAGATTCTCATCATGCTTGCCCACCATGCGCGCGGGTTTTGATCCGGGCCAGTCATAGAAGGCTTCTTTAAACTGCGATTCAATGATGCCGCGCTTTTCCTCAATGACCAGCACTTCACGCTTGCCCCGCACAAAATCCAGTGCGTCGCGGCGCGCCAAAGGCCAGACCATGCCGACCTTGTAGATGTCGATGCCAAGCGACCGGCACTTTGCCTCGTCCAATCCCAAGAGCCGCAGTGCCTCCATCGTGTCCAGATGGCCTTTGCCTGTGGTCACGATGCCATAGGGCGCATCGCCATTGCCGTAGATATGGTGATCAATCGGGTTGGCTTCGACGAAGGCCTGCACCGCGTCCAACTTGTCATGCAGGCGCGTCTCAATGCCCGGTGAGGGCAGATCGCCCAGCCGAATGTGCAGGCCGCCCGTGGGGGGCGTGTAATCGGGCGTATGAAAAACGCGGTCAGGGCTCAGATCAACAGACGCACCGGATTCCACTGTTTCCGAGATTGCCTTGAACCCGACCCATGTGCCGGAAAATCGCGACAGGGCAAAGCCGTATTCACCAAAGCTTTGATATTCTGCCACCGATGCGGGGTTCAGCGTCGGCATGAACCACGCCATGAACGCCACATCTGATTGGTGCGGCATCGAAGATGAGACACAGCCATGGTCATCGCCCGCCACCACCAACACACCCCCCTTTGGCGCGCTGCCATAGGCGTTCCCGTGTTTCAGGGCATCGCCCGAACGGTCCACACCCGGCCCCTTGCCGTACCACATGGAAAACACGCCATCGACCTGGGCCTGCGGGTCCAGATGTGCCTGTTGTGCACCCAGAACGGCGGTGGCCCCAAGGTCCTCATTCACCGCGGGGAGAAATTTAATCCCAGCCTTTTCCAACTGATCTGATATGCGCCATAATTCCTGATCCAGCCCCCCCAGCGGTGACCCGCGATACCCCGACACAAACCCGCCTGTGTTCAAACCCGCCCCGCGATCCCGCCGCGCCTGATCCAACATGATCCGCGCCAGCGCCTGTGTGCCGGTCATGAAAACACGGCCCTGATCCAACGCATAGCGATCCTTGAGCTGATAGGTGGCAAAGCTATGGTCTGTTTTGGTCATGATGGGGCCTCCTCTTTTACCAGTATAGTGCAGAACAACCTGTTTTTCCGCTCAAAGTTTTTGGTAAAACCGATTGTTTCTGAAAGGAGTTTTCGTCATATTGGCTGTATCCGAGGAAAATGACCAAGGGACGCCATGGACAGCATCGACCGCAAACTGATCCTTTTGCTGCAACAGGATTCGCGCCTGCCAAATGCGCAGCTGGCCGAACAACTGAATATCTCTGCTTCGGCGTGCTGGCGGCGCGTCAAGGCGTTGGAGGATGCAGGCGTGATTGCGCGCTATTCAGCTATCGTCAATCCGGATGCGATGGGTTTGAAGTTTGAAGCGATCGTGCATGTCCATCTGACCCGGCACGACACTGAGGCGCTTGCCCGTTTTATCGCAGCTGTACAGCGGCGTGATGAGGTGACGGAATGTTACGCTACAACAGGTCAGGCTGATTACCACCTGCGCATCCTGTGTCGGGACATCGAGGCCTATAACGAATTTCTGGAAAAGTTTTTGTTCGTGCAACCTGCGGTTAATTCAGCGCAGACAAACGTGGTGCTGCGACGGATCAAGTCGAACGCACCCATTGGGTGATATCGCACTATCGTAAGCAATATCAGGGTTTAACGCGCAATCGTTCCAAAATTTAGTCGTGCATCCGCGCGTGGTTGCGGGTTAGGGTAATGGCGCTAACAGCGGCAGCACGTGATTCTGGACTGCCGGAAAAAACCTATAAAAGAAAAGTCTGGGAGGACATTCATGAAACATCACTTTTTCAAAGCGCTGATTACGAGCGCCGTATTGGCAACAGGTTCAGGTACCGCCGTAACAGCGGCAGAGTGCATTGCGCCTGCTAACCCCGGTGGTGGCTGGGATTTCACCTGCCGTCAGATTGGCAAGATCATGTTTGACATCGGCGCTGTTGATCAGCCTGTTCAGGTCACCAACATGGCCGGTGCTGGCGGCGGTCTGGCGTTCAGCCATGTGGTCAATGAACAGAACGACAATGCCGATCTGATCATCGCGGCATCATCTGCGACAACCACGCGTCTGGCGCAGAATGCCTATGCAGGGATGACAGCAGATCAGGTACGCTTTGTGGGTGCCATCGGTGCCGATCCGGGGGTCATTGTCGTAGGTAAGGATAGCCCGATACAGAATCTCACTGACATGGTTGACATGATCAAAGCCGATCCGTCATCGGTTGCATTTGCGGGTGGTTCAGCAGTTGGTGGTTTTGACCACATGAAACCTTTGATGATCCTCCAAAAAGCCGGCTTCACCGACATCAAGTCCATCAAATACATCGGTGTTGACGGCGGCGCGGACGCAATTACGCAGACCGTCGGCGGGTTCACCCAAGCCATGACAGGTGATATGTCCGAGGTTGTCGGGTTTGTAAAATCAGGTGAAGTACGGGTCATTGCGGTTCTGACAGAAGAGCGTGTACCGGGCTTTGAAGACATCCCAACTGCAAAAGAGCAAGGCTTTGACGTGGTCGCGGTCAACTGGCGTGGTCTTTATGTACCCAAAGGCATCTCTGACGAAAAGTTCGAAGAATGGGCTGGCAAGCTGCAACAGGTTGCGGATAGCGACGAATGGAAAGCCGCGATGGAGGCCAATGGCCTTGCGCCGTTCACCAAAGTTGGTGGCGATTTCCAGTCCTATGTTGACGGATTGATTGCCGATATCAACACCATGTCCAAAGAACTGGGAGTAATCCAGTAATGGCTTCTGACCGGATTTTCGGTCTGGTCACCTTGTTCATCGCGCTGGCTTACATGGCCAGCGCGACAAAGATTCAGACCAGCTTTCTTGCCGATCCCGTGGGGCCAAAGGCCTTCCCTCTGCTGATCGGTGGTGTCGCCGTCATTTGCGCGCTTGTGATGATCCTGCGCCCTGATCCTGATCCGGATTGGCCGGCGGCCAAGACATTTCTCTCTTTGCTCATCGCGGTGGTTGTGCTGGTCATTTATGCATATTCCCTAAAACCGTTTGGGTTCATAATCCCAACGGTGTTAGCCGCTGGTATCCTGAGCTATCAGATTTCACCGCGACCGGCCTCCGCCGCGCTGGCGGGTGTTGGTTTGTCGGTCGGGCTTTTCATTCTTTTCAAATTTGCATTGGGTCTGGGTCTTGTCGCCTTCCCGAAGGGCTGGTTTTAGACCATGGAACTCTTTTCAAATCTCGCGCTGGGCTTTGGTGTTGCCCTTTCGCCCTTCACTCTCATGCTGGCGATTGTTGGCTGTTTTTTGGGCACGATTATTGGGGCCTTGCCGGGGCTGGGACCTTCAAACGGTGTTGCGATCCTGATCCCGATTACCTTTACACTGGGCCTTGATGCGACATCGGCTTTGGTTCTGATGACATCCGTCTACTACGGCGCGATGTATGGCGGGCGGATCAGTTCAATTTTGCTCAATATTCCCGGTGATGAACCGGCGTTGATGACCACGCTTGATGGCTATCCGATGGCCAAGGCCGGACGCGCCGGCGATGCGCTGGTGCTTTCCGGTGTGGCGTCGTTTGTGGGGGCGTTTCTCGCGACTGTCGGTCTGATGCTGCTGGCCCCGATGCTGGCTCGGGTTGCTTATTTCTTTGGCCCTGCGGAATATTTCGCACTCTATCTGCTGGCGTTTTGCACGCTGGGTGGCATGGCATCAAACAATCAGGCAAAGTCGGCGATTGCATCCTGCCTTGGCCTTGGCATTGCGATGATCGGTGTCGATAATAACTCCGGCATGCCGCGCCTGACGGGGGGCAATCTACACCTGATGGACGGTATTGATTTTCTGGTGGCCATTGTCGGCCTCTTTGCCATTGCTGAGGTGTTCTTTTTTATTGAAAGCCACGGTAAGGGGTCTTCCATTGGCGTGAAGCTCGATAAGGTCGGTATCCCCTGGAAGGACATCAAGGAAACCAAATGGACGATGCTGCGGGCGTCCGGTGTTGGCTTTATCGCGGGTATTCTGCCGGGGGCGGGGGCATCGCTGGGCTCATTCATGGCCTATATGTCCGAAAAATCCATTGCAGGTAAAAAGGGCGGTTTTGGGACAGGCGTGCCAAAAGGTGTTGCCGCACCGGAAGCGGGCAATAACGCCGCTGCGGGTGGTGCACTGATACCGATGCTGACCTTAGGGGTGCCGGGGTCCGGTACAACGGCCGTGTTGCTGGCACTTTTGATGACGCTGAACATCACGCCGGGGCCGACGCTCTTTACCGATAATCCTGAGGTCGTTTGGGGGCTGATCGCTTCGCTGTTGATTGCCAACGTGGTGCTGCTGTTGATGAACGTGCCAATGGTCAAGATTTTCGTGAAAATCCTGATGGTGCCTGCGTGGGTGCTTTTGCCGGGTGTGACGATGATCAGCTTTGTTGGCATCTATTCGCTTTCAGGGAGCTATTTCGACCTGTTGTTGATGGTTGGTTTCGGGGCACTTGGATATGTGCTGCGCAAGCTGGATATTCCTACAGTGCCGGTGATCTTGGGCATTCTGCTGGGCGGCAACATGGAAAATGCGCTACGCCGCGCGATGGTTTTGTCGGATGGAGATGCGATGTTCCTGTGGTCCTCGCCGATCTCCATCGGTCTTTGGATATTCGCAATCGCGGGATTTGTGGCCCCAATGTTCATGCGCAATATTCTCAGGAAACCACAGGCCGTGACGGATTGATCTGATGGTGCGGGTGTTGATCCCTTCAGGCGCGCTGGGCCTAAATTATGACAAAATCGCCCTGCAACGGGGGATCGACGCGCGGCCCGACATCATCGCGATTGATGGGGGCTCCACTGACAGCGGACCATCCTATCTGGGGCGCGCCGTGTCAAAATATGCCCGCGCCTCGACCAAGGTTGAATGGGCCGGTTTGATGGAGGCGCGGGCGCAGGCGGGATGCCCCCTGGTGATTGGCACAGCGGGCACATGCGGTGCAGATGCAGCGGTCGACTGGATGTTGGACATCACCCGAGAGATCGCAGCAGAGCAGGGCAGGCCGCTCAAGATTGCGGTGCTGCGTTCACAACAAAATCCTGACGACATGGTGCGCGCGCTGGCGGCGGGCCAGATTACGCCACTGTCCAACGCCCCCGAGATTTCCGAAGA
Source organism: Sulfitobacter sediminivivens (assembly GCF_042611115.2). Taxonomy (NCBI): domain Bacteria; kingdom Pseudomonadati; phylum Pseudomonadota; class Alphaproteobacteria; order Rhodobacterales; family Roseobacteraceae; genus Sulfitobacter; species Sulfitobacter sediminivivens. Next base: position 121,844 of record NZ_JBHGAR020000009.1, on the reverse strand, counting down.
AACGATCGATAGGTGTTCCAACATCGTTGCCCTTGCCGGGGCCGAACAGATCGCAGCAGCGCTTGAGACAGACGCGGATATCATCATCGCGGGCCGCACCACGGATACTGCCATCATTGCCGCTTTGCCTCTGATGGAGGGCTGTGACGCCGGTGCCGCGTGGCACGGTGCCAAGATCGGCGAATGTGGTGCGCTTTGTGCAACCAACCCACAATCGGGTGTGATCCTGGTCGATTTCGACAATGCGGGCTTCACCGTGACGCCGCTGGCAGATGGCGCGCACGCCAGCCCGCATACGGTCTCGGCGCATATGCTTTATGAAAATTCCGATCCTTTCATCCTGTTTGAACCGGGCGGGCATCTTGATGTAACAGACGCGCGGTACACCGCGCTTGATGACACAAGGGTTCGGGTGACCGGGTCAAAATGGGTCCCTTCGGATCAGTATACCGTCAAGCTTGAAGGCGCGCGCCCGGTGGGGTTTCAAACCGTGCTGATGGCGATCCTGCGCGATGCGCGATATGTGGCACACGCGGCAGAATGGGCAGCAGATATTGAGGCGAAATGCACTGCCAAAACCTGTGAGCGGCTTGGTCTTTCGGTGCAGGATTTCAACATTGAACTGCGTCTGATGGGCCAGTCCGCCAGCTTTGGTGAGTTGGAAAGCCGTATGACAACGCCGACAGAAATTGGTGTGGTCGGGATTGTGACCGCCCCGACGGATGCGCTGTCGATGGAAATCGGCAAGCTTTTGAACCCCTATATGCTGCATCATCCGCTGACGGCCGATGAGGAACAGCCGACCTTTGCTTTCCTGTTTTCACCCGCCGAAATGCCGCGCGGTCAGACCTATGAATTTGCGCTCAACCATGTGTTAACGCTGGATGACCCGATGCAGGCCTTTGCGCTTGAGGTGCTGGACATATGACAACGCTTGGCGCTCTTGTGCAAAAGGTACGGTCCAAGAATGCTGGCCCTTTCTGGCTGACCATCGACATCTTTTGCGGCTCGGAAGCGGCATATCAAGAAGTGCTGGGGCAGCTCAAGACGCAGAAAATTGCACAAGTTTTGGGGGCCAACACTCAAGATATCAAACGTTTTGATATTCCTTCCTTGAATGTCATCAAGATCAGCCTGCCGCGCCCGACGATCCAGGGATCGATTAAGGATCGTGATATGCACGGCGCATCCTGGGCAGCGCTGATCGCGGAAATGAACCTCTGAAGACCCGCCCCGCATGCCTTGACAAGTTGCAGCGTCTCAGGCCTTTTCGGATGAAAATACCCAACCAAAGGATACCGCCATGATGAAAACCCGCGCCGCTGTTGCCGTTGCCGCAGGCCAACCGCTTGAGATCATGGAAGTGAACCTCGAAGGGCCAAGGCGCGGTGAGGTTTTGGTTGAGATCAAGGCCACGGGCCTTTGTCACACCGACGAATTCACCCGCTCGGGCGACGACCCGGAGGGGATATTCCCGGCTATTCTGGGTCATGAGGGCGCTGGCGTCGTGCTGGAAGTGGGCGAGGGCGTGACCACGCTGGAACCGGGCGATCACGTGATCCCGCTCTACACGCCCGAGTGTCGCGAATGCGAGTATTGTTTGAGCGGCAAGACCAACCTGTGCCAGAAGATCCGCATCACCCAAGGTCAGGGCCTCTTGCCCGACGGCACCACGCGGTTTTCGATGCTGGATGGCACCCCGATCTACCATTACATGGGTTGCTCGACCTTCGCCAATCACACGGTGGTACCCGAGATTGCGCTGGCCAAGGTCCGCAAAGACGCGCCGTTTGACAAGATCTGCTATATCGGTTGCGGGGTGACCACGGGCATCGGTGCGGTAATCAACACCGCCAAGGTCGAGATCGGCGCGCGCTGCGTGGTGTTTGGTCTGGGCGGTATCGGGCTGAACGTCATTCAGGGGCTGCGTTTGGCCGGGGCCGATCAGGTCGTCGGTGTCGATCTGAACGACGACAAGGAAGAGGTCGGGCGCTATTTCGGAATGACCGATTTTGTGAACCCCAAGAACGTCGAGGGCGATCTGGTGGCGCATCTGGTGGACCTGACAAAGGGCGGTGCGGACTACACCTTTGATGCGACCGGCAATACCCAAGTGATGCGCACAGCATTGGAAGCCGCGCACAAGGGCTGGGGCGAAAGCATCATCATCGGTGTTGCGCCCGCGGGTGCCGAGATTTCCACGCGGCCCTTCCAGCTGGTCACCGGCCGGGTCTGGCGCGGGACGGCGTTTGGCGGGGCCAAGGGACGCACAGATGTACCCAAGATTGTCGACTGGTACATGGACGGCAAAATCGAGATCGACCCGATGATCACCCACAAACTGACACTGGACGAGATCAACCATGGTTTTGATCTGATGCATCAGGGCAAGTCGATCCGCGCCGTGGTCGAATTCTGAGCCACTCTGCGTTGCCGCTGATGCCAAACATCGCCACGGGTCTTGTCGTGGCAGTCGCCAGCCTTGCGGGCAATCATTGGTGAATGTACTGGCCGGACAGACCAAAGCCGCGTTTGTCCAGCCAGCATACCGTGAGGCCGCGATTGTCTCATTGTTGGCCATTGCATTCGGGATCAGCCTTCTTGATATCGGCGCGCCGGTTTGAGGATTGCTTATTGGGCGCGCGGTTTCTCTGATCGGCAAAGGCAGTGAGCTAAGCCAACTGCCGCCACGGTAGTGTTGCATCCGGTATCCGGTCTTTACAGTCGTAAGTTGTGCGCTAATTTCAACCCATAGTTCATCTGACCGGAGCGACGCACATGCAGATCACTGTCAACGGAACCGATCATCAGGTTGATATCGAGGATGACATGCCGCTGCTTTGGGTGCTGCGGGATGTCGTCGGGATTACCGGACCAAAGTATGGGTGCGGTATCGCGCAATGCGGGGCGTGCACCGTGCATGTCGATGGGGTTGCCGTGCGATCGTGCCAATTGGCGGTGGGTGATCTGGACGGTGAGGTCACAACCATCGAGGGACTTGGCACGCCTGAGGCCCTGCACATTGTGCAGGCCGCATGGGTGGAACATCAGGTTGCGCAATGTGGATACTGTCAGTCAGGCCAGATCATGCAGGCGGCATCCTTTCTAGACCTGAACCCTGCCCCAACCGATGATCAGATTGATGCCGCGATGAGCGGCAATTTATGCCGCTGTGGGACCTATCCGCGTGTTCGCGCAGCGGTCAAGACGGCTGCGGCCAAATTGCAGGGGGCTTGAGGTATGGGGCGCATCAAGACCATCGCGCGGCGCAGTTTTCTGGTCGGGTCTGCCGCTGTTGTCGGCGGTGTGGCCTTTGGCACCTATATGTACAAGCGCGACGTCGCGAACCCGCTGCTGGTGGATATCAAAGCAGGTGAAGCAACCTTTAATCCGTTTGTTAAAATTGACGCGCAGGGGGTCACGTTGATCACGCCGCGGGCCGATGTGGGGCAGGGGGCCTATTCAATTCAGGCGCATCTGATTGCCGAGGAAATGGATGTCGACCTCGCGACCGTGCGTATTGATCCCGGCCCGCCAAGTGCCGCTTATTACAACGGGGTTGTCGGGGCAGAGGCCATGCCGATTGCGGCAACATCTGAAACGGTTCTGGCGCGCACCGGGCGCGGGGCGGCGGATGTTCTGGGCAAGCTTCTGGGTCTGCAGATTACGGGTGGGTCGTCAACAGTTCCCGATATGTATGAGAGATTGCGCACCGCCGGGGCGGTGGCACGCGAGACGTTGATTTCGGCGGCAGTTGAGCAAACGGGCTTGCCGCGCGCGCAGTTAAAGACCGACATGGGGGCTGTTGTTCTGCCTGATGGCACACGGTTAGACTATGTCGATCTGGCCGCCACTGCCGCAGAGATTGAGCCGGTTCAGGACGTCACTCTACGCGATCCTGCGACATGGAAGTATCTGGGGAAACCGCAGATGCGTACGGATATTCTGGCCAAGTCTACGGGCATGCAAACCTATGGCATTGATATGGTGATGGAAGGGATGGTCTATGCAACCACGCGCACCAACCCGGCGATTGGTGGCGGTATGTTGGGCTTTGATTCAAGCGTCGCGGACAAGATGCGCGGCGTGCAGGCGATCTTGCCGATCAAAGGCGGTATTGCGGTTGTCGCCGACAACACATGGCGTGCGTTCCAGGCGGCGTTGGCAGTGGAATGCGATTGGGGCCCGTCGCCATACTTAAGCGATACAAAAGCACAGTTTGAAGCGGTCGCAGCGTCTTTTGAAGATGATTTCAAAGACAGTCGGTTCAAGGATCTGGGCGACGTTGAGGAGGCATTTCGTGAAGGCGAGATATTTGAGGCCGAGTACCGCATACCCTATCTAGCCCATGCGCCCCTGGAACCAATGTCAGTGTTGGTGCGCCTGTCAGATGCGCGGCTCGACATTTGGACCGGTACGCAAATACCGCGATTTATGCAGGACAATGCGGCAAAGCTGGCAGGGTTTGATGCAGACGCGGTTCATGTGCATGTTTTGATGTCTGGCGGCAGCTTTGGGCGGCGGCTTGAAGATGACTATGTTTTGCAGGCGGTCGAGATCGCCATGCAACTGCCCGACACGCCGATCAAGATGGTCTGGACCCGCGAAGAGGATTTCACCCACGATTTCCCCCGACCTCTGGCCATCGCGCGTGGGCGTGGCAAGGTGAGGGGCGGTTCAGTTGATACCTTTGATCTGAGCATCGCGGCACCGTCTGTAGCGGAATCGTCGTTGGCCCGGCTGGGTCAACCCGCGATTGGGCCGGACGTGGCGATTGTCGCGGGTGCCTGGGACCAGCCGTTCGACATTCCCAATTATAGGGTGACCGGATACCGGGTGCCGGCGATGGTGCCGATCTCATCCTGGCGATCGGTCGGGGCCTCGGGCAATGGGTTTTTGCACGAGAGTTTCATGGATGAGATGTGCCATGCGGCGGGTGTTGACCCTTTGGCCGAACGGCTGCGTCTGTGTTTCCATGAACCTTCACAAAAGGTGCTAGAGACCGTCGGCGAAATGTCCGGCTGGGGCAGCGCACTGGAACCACGCCGGGGGCGTGGATTGGCGTTTACACTGGCTTTTGGTGTGCCGGTGGCACAGGTGGTTGAGGTGACAGACACCGATAAAGGCATTCGCATCGACAAGGTATTTGTGGCCGCTGATGTGGGCCGGGTTATTGATCCGGTGAACTTTGAAGCGCAGGTGAGCGGTGGTGTGATCTGGGGGTTGGGGCATGCGATGAACTGTGAACTGACCTATCAGGGGGGCGTCGCCCAGCAGGATAATTACCATGCATTTGAGGGGATGCGCCTTTATCAGACGCCAGAAATTGAAGTGCGGGGGCTGGAAAATGGCGTCAAGATCAGGGGGATCGGAGAGCCCGGCGTCCCTCCGGCGGCACCAGCGCTGGCCAATGCGATCTTTGCCGCAACGGGTCAGCGGATCAGGGAACTGCCGCTGTCAAAATCAGTGAGGTTTGTCTGATGCGGATGCTTATTGCCGTGATGTTTATTGCGCAGCCTCTGGCCGCGCAGGACTTGACCGTGACCCGTGAAGAAGGGCTGGCAGCTTGGGACCGGGTTTTTGCCGTGGCGTCCCACCCGCGCTGCACCAATTGCCACGTCGGTGATCAGGGCGCGCCGATGTGGAACGGGTTGGGATATGGCGAGGACAGGGTGCACGGGATGAACGTGCGCGCTGACGAAAGCCGCATTGGTGCCGAAAGTGTGCCGTGCCGCACCTGTCATGTCACCAGTGCTTCCGAAAACACGGTACCGCACGCGCCGCCGCATATCGACGAAGCCTGGCGGTTGCCGCCTGCTGAGCTGTCGTGGCTTGATAAAACCAGCGCCGAGATTTGTGCACAGATGCGCAACCCCGATACCAATGATGGCAACAGCGTCGCCGAGTTGATGGACCACGTGAAGACTTCCGAATTCGTAAACTGGGGTTTCGCGCCCGGTGCAGGGCGTTCGGTGCCACCCGGTAGCACAACGCAGTTGGCGCAAGATCTGGATGTCTGGGGGGCTGCAGGAACGCCTTGCCTGGATGGCTGATGGCATCCCCTGGTGCTGGTGCCGCGCAAGGTATCTAAGAAAAGGGTGAAGGGGGAAGAAGGGCGTTAATGGCTCTGGTTCAATTCATCAGCGGCCGGGATTTCGATTTCACGCCGGGTGATGTAGGCCAGCAGTTCTTCGTTCTTTGCCGCGTCCAGTGTTGGTTCCTGATACTCGCTAAGCATCTTTCTGGCTTGCTTCAGGGCGCGTTCGGTAATCTCGACCGATCCATCGGCCTGCCATTGTTCGATGGAATTGTTGTCGAAAAGCTCTGGCATGAAATAGGCCGTTTGAAAGTTCTCTTGGGTGTGCGGATGACCCAGATAGTGCCCGCCCGGCCCTACATCGGGAATGGTGGCCAATGCCGCGTCAAGGTCATCAAAGTTGGGTCCCTGGGCCATACGGTACGCCATCGCGCATTGTTCGGCGTCGACCATGAATTTGGCAACTGAGCAATGCATTCCGGCCTCATTCCACCCCGCAGAATGCCAGATGTAATTTGCCCCCGCGTGCATGACTGCAGAAAGGGTCGTCGCACTTTCATAGCCCGCTTGCGCGTCGAATGTCTTGGCCCCGCCCAGCGTATTTGAGGTGCGCCAAGGAACGTCATAGAACCGCGCCATCTGACCGACCATGAAATTCATGAGCGATATTTCGGGTGTTCCAGCCATGGGTGCGCCGGATTTCATGCTGACCGTGCTAAGGTAATGGCCGTAGATCGCAGGACAGCCTTGCCGCACAACCTGTGTGTAAGCCAGCGCGCTGAGTGCTTCTGCATTCAACTGCGCCACTGATGCCGCGACAGATGCGGGCGTGTTTGCCCCGCCCAACACGAAGGGGGAGCACAGCACCGGCTGGTTTGCCTTATTGAACGCACGCATTGCGCCGAGCATCGTTTCGTCCCAGACCAGTGGCGAGTTGCCGTTGCAATTGCCCGTCACCACAGGATGCGTGTCAATGAAATCCGCCCCAAACAGGATCTGGCACATCTCAATCACATCTTCGGCGTTCTTCGGGCTGGTGGTCATGCCCATGAAGGTCTTGTCAGAATATTTCATCGAACTGTAGGTGATGCGCAAATGGCGTTGGCTGATCGGGTGATCATAGGGTTCCACGATGTGATGCGCTGATGAATGGAGCGCCGGCATCATCTGAGCCAGTTTGTGAAACATCGCCAGATCATCAAGCGTGGGATTGCGGCGCACATCCTCAAGATCACGCAGATAGGGGGCCCCGGTCATCGGGACAAAGATGCATTTGTTGCCGCCAAGGGCGACGTTTTTTTCAGGGTCGCGGGCGTGGTAGGTGAAGGCAGCCGGGATCGTGGCGATCAGATCGCGCACCAGCGCGCGGTCCAGATAGACGCGTTCGCCTTTCACTTTGGCCCCGGCGCGCTTCCAATCGGCCAGCGCAATGTCATCGCGAAACACGACACCGGTGTTTTCGAGGATATCCATAGAGGCCGCATCAATGCGTTCGATCTGTGATCCGGTCATGATTTCGCAGGTGGGGATCTTGTTGTGCAGCCCCGGCAGCATCTCGACATTTGGTACGGCACGCAGGGCGTGACGGGCGGCCCGGCCACCTGAACGGGCACGGACGGGGGTTTCTGACAACATGATGTGATCCTTTGAGACGTCCCCCGACCATTGCAGATCGGCGACACTGATGCTTGTCCGCAGGCGAAGTGTTTTATGCCGTTTGTGCCGCGAAAGGCTTGACTGTTGCGCCGCGGCGATGTCGGGTGAGGAATGGATATTCTACATGTAAAACGCCCCGTACCTGTTGCCGGATTGGATGACATTCCTCTGCCGTCAATCGACACCGCAGCCCCGCAAGCTTTGGTCGCCCGCTGTCCTGTCGCGGCGGAAACCCCGCTGATGGATGCAGAGGCGATTGCAACTGAGGCGGGTGTGGCGCATGTGTGGATCAAAGATGAACGCGGGCGCATGGGGCTTGGTAGCTTCAAGGCTCTGGGTGCCGCCTACGTCATCGCTCATGATGCATCGCAGGGAAAAGCGGGCGGGCAGACTTATGTGACCGCCAGCGCGGGCAATCACGGCATGTCGGTCGCTGCGGGGGCTGCGGCCTTTGGTGCTGCGTCGGTTGTGTATATCGCTGAGACGGTGCCAGAGGCCTTTGCACTGCGTCTGGCAGAGCAGGGGGCCACGGTTGTGCGCGAAGGCGCAACCTATGAGGCGTCGATGGCGGCCGCGATGCAGGCGGCGGAGGATCAGGGTTGGGCGCTGTTGTCAGACAGCTCATGGCCCGGATACACCGCGCGTCCGCACCGATTGATGGAAGGCTATCTGGTCTTGATGGCCGAGGCGATTGCGCAGATGCCGCAGGCCCCGACCCATATTTTTCTGCAGGCGGGCGTCGGCGGTCTGGCCGGTGCCTGTGCCGCACTGGTGCGCAAGGTCTGGGGGGACGGGCCGCGCATTATTGTGGTCGAGCCAGAGGTCGCACCGGCATTGCACGGATCGGTCGCCGCCGGGTGCCCCGTGGAAAGCAGCGGCCCGGTCAGCGATATGGGCCGACTGGACTGCAAGATGCCGTCCCTGATTGCGCTCAAAGGGCTGGCACGGGATGCCGATGCCTTCGCGTTGATCTCGGAAAGTGAAGGTCAGGCGGGGGCTGGTACAGCGATGGTTGCGGGGTTGCCTTCAACACCATCCGGCGCTGCGGGGATCGCGGGGCTGCTTTCGCTATCCGAGACACAGCGCGCGGAACTGGGACTTGATGGCACATCTGTGGCATTTTGCGTACTCAGCGAAGGACCGGAATAAGCGCCATGGCGGGATTTAGCGGCAATTGTGTTACGCCCGCCTCATCTTAGGCCGCATAGAGACCCAAAGCATCAGGTGACATGTAGCGCTGAACCGCAGCCTGGTCGTCAAGATCAGATCGCAGGTCCAGAAAAACGTGGACTTAGCGCCGCAAAGTACGTTGGCCGTCCGACATTGTCCTGATCTCGTCGACGGGTCTTTCACATCGGCACTTGCTATCAACTGCATGCTGCCCAATGATCCAATATTGCCATTTCTAACGTGGATTGAGGTTTAATGGACGAGACGACAGAGTTTTCCAAATCCACGCTGAATGCCGCCATATTTGCCGGCTGTATGATTGCATTCCTTGGTTTTGGGTTTTCCGCGACCTTCGGGGTTTTCCTGCGGCCGATGTCAGCCGAACTGGGATGGGGCAGGGAGGTCTTTTCGCTGTCCATCGCGATTCAGGCATTGGCCTGGGGCATTACGCAACCTTTTGCAGGCATGGCTGCGGACAGATACGGCACTGCGCGCGTTCTGGCGTTTGGGGCGATAAGTGCGGCGCTTGGCTTTTATCTCAGAGGATCAGTTATGATTCCACAGGTATTTGTATTTTCTGGCGTCATTGTCGGAATGGGCACAGGTGCATGTTCGTTCCCGGTGGTGATCGCCGCATTAAGCAAGGTCGTGACGGCGAGGCAGCGCAGCTTTGTCATGGGGCTTGGGACGGCTGCCGCGTCATTGGGGATGTTCGCGGCAGCGCCTGCCACCTCTGCGATGATCGACTATTTTGGCTGGCAGCAGACCATCATTCTCATCAGCCTCAGCTTTCTTGCCATTCTGCCGTTTCTGATCTTTGTGTCTCGCGTCTCAGTGCTGACAGCGTCATCGCAGGGTGTTGGCGCATTCGGAAGTGCAATCAAAACTGCGTTCCGTGACCGAAGCTATTTGTGCCTGTTCTTTGGCTTTTTCGTCTGTGGGTTTCATGTGGCGTTTATTGGCACGCATTTGCCTGCATATATTGCGGATCTGGGCTTGCCCATCCTTGTGGGCGGGTGGTCGCTTGCCCTGATCGGGCTTTTCAACATAGCCGGGTCGCTTTTGGCCGGGTGGAGCGGGCAAAATCATTCCAAAAAGAACATGTTGGCCGGCATCTATCTGTCGCGGGCCATTGTGATCGTTGTCTTTATTCTGACGCCGGCGTCGCCGACCACCATCTATGTCTTCTCTGCTGTCATGGGGTTGCTGTGGCTGTCGACGGTTCCGTTTACGATGGGATTGGTCGCCCAGACGCAAGGGCTTACATATCTTTCCACGTTGGCAGGTTTGGTTTTCTTTAGCCATCAGGTGGGCAGCTTTACAGGTGCATGGCTGGGTGGGCGCATTTTTGATATCTACCAAAGTTACACGCCGATGTGGTGGGCTGCCGTCGTGTTCGGTGTTCTTGCCGCGATCATCCACATGCCCATTCAAGAAAGCCAAAAACCCAAGTTTGCCTGACCTAAGTGACGGCATTTGGATGCAAACATATCGACCCTTGGACTGGGGCTGAATGTTGCTGTTTTCATTCGGGAAGGGTTCATCCCGTCATCATAAACCCGCCAAAGAATTCTGTGATGCCTTCTAAATCCGTCAAAGGTTGAACCGATGCCACAAATTGATCGGGGCGCAGGATGATCAGGGCACCGCGCAGCCGATCAATGCCGCGATGGTCAAATATGTCGGGACTCGATTTAAAATCTGGGCAATAGACCTTTTCATAATCAACCAATCCGTACTGGCCTTTGTTCGGCAAGAGCAGCTTTGGCAGCGTTTCAAGTGCCATGTCATGATGGTGCGGCTGAAACACCGCGCGCAGGTCTATGACGCTGTCGATATCGGCACCCCTGTCAGTATAGCGCAAGACAGGGCTGGCGGAGTTCTCAGCCAGATAGGTGCATAGATTTGCGATGTCGCCTCCGGGCTGTCCAACATCACCCGACGCTGCAAAAGCGATCAACCGCCATCTGCCGTCGGCTTTGAGGAGGTGACCAAGATGCATGGGTTTGCCGTCGCCCAGTCGGATCACCGGGGCGGAATGGAACCTCGTTCCTACTTTCAGGCCTGAGGCGAGGGGCTGATGCCGATCCGTTCGTGTGATCAATGAGGGGTCATAGCGCGTCTCGACCCCGGCGGTATACCGCCCGTGTTTCTTGAAATACGTCTGGAATTGTTCGGCCTCTGCGGCGGTTTTTGGCTTTGCGCTGAACAGCCGGGCCATATCACGGTCGAAATCAATTAATTCCTTGGCTTTGACCTGCCGCTCTTGCGTATACGTGTGCAAGAGTCCCGGTACGGCCTGAAAACGCAGAACAGCGGCCAGTTTCCAGCCCAGATTGAACGTATCGGCCATAGAGACGTTCATGCCCTGTCCAGCCTTCGGGCTATGGGTATGGCAGGCGTCGCCGGCGATAAATATGCGGGGGGCGCGATGGTGTCTTTCTGTGTCGGGCACATCATCAAAAGCGTCACAGACCCGTTGTCCGATCTCATAGGCCGACCACCATGCAACCTCTTTCACATCAAGCGAATAGGGTGAGAGGATATCGCGGGCCTTGGAGATCAGCATCTGCGGCGAAACGTTGCGATCTGCGACGCGTTCATCACCGTGCAATTCGTCAAGTTCGATGTACATCCGCACCATATAGCCGCCTTCGCGGGGGATGATCAGAATGCTGCCGTGATCCGCTGACTGAATGGCGGATTTCAGACGAATATCGGGAAAGTCTGTGACCGCAAGTACATCCATCACCCCCCAAAGCTGTCGTGCGGCTTCGCCCTTTAACACGTGACCTAATGATTTGCGGACAGCACTGCGGGCACCATCACACCCCACGACGTAACGCGTGCGGATGGTTTCGGTCCTGCCCTCTGCATCAAGGCAATTGAATGTTGCGCACACCGGATACTCTGTATCGTCGGTTTTAGTTAATTCAACGAGTTCCCGGTTGTAGTCAGGTTCCAACCTGTGCGGAGATTGCCGCATGATCTCCAGATAGAAGTCATGCACCCTTGCCTGATTTAGGATGACATGCGGCATTTCCGAGAGGTCGTCTTCGACATCCTGAATGCGGTCGGCACGGTGCAGGCTGCTGCCAACCTGATCTTGCCGCCAGAACGCCACTTCGTTTACCCAATAGGCTTCTTTCAGAACTTTTTCGGCAAACCCGAAAGCCTGGAACATCTCGATTGACCGGCAGGCAATACCGTCAGCCTGCCCCACGTCCAGCGGGCCGGGTTTACGTTCGGTGATGCGGGTTGAAATTTCGGGAAAAGCGGCAAGCTGTGCTGCCAATGTGAGGCCAGCCGGGCCACAGCCAACGATCAGCACATCAACGGTGCCTTGGGGCGATGCAGCACGTATTGTCTGAGGTGAGACCGATGGATCACCGTTTCGAAAGCCATTCAAATGGTATTGCATCCGGCAGCGCCCAGTTTTTGGTAAGTACACATACTAAATACTGGACGCCTGTGCTGACTGTCAATATAATATGTATACTTACTTATTCGCGGACCGTTTGAATGACCGATGATATTACTCTTACTGAGATGCCCGGCCACCTCATCCGCAGGCTTAACCAACAGTCTGCGTTTATCTTTCAGGACCGTATCAAACAGGCAGGGCATGACGTGACCTCGGTGCAATTCGCCGCAATGGACACTTTGAGAAATTTCCCTGGCCTGGATCAGGCCAGTTTGGCCAAACGTATTAAATATGATCGTGCAACGATTGGTGGCGTGGTCAAACGGTTGGAGCAGAAGAACCTGATCCGCAGGGTGCCAGACGAAACCGATCGGCGCGCTTTCAGGCTTTGGTTGTCGTCAGATGGCGCGGCACTTCTCGCCGCGATCAGGCCTATTGTGGGTGCACTGCAAGCGGACATCCTGCAAGGTTTGACTGAAGAAGAAAAAGCCATCTTTTTGAAATTGATGACAAGAACCCTGCGCGATCAGCACTGACTGTCGGGGCGGTGCAGGTGATGCCGCTTGCGCCGATATCACGGTTAAGATCGCAGATGTTTCACCAGAATTTGGGTCCGCTCACACCACTTAGTGGTCATACTTCAATCGATTGCCACTTGTTTTCCGGGCAGGAAAGCTGGACGTTCTGTTTTCTGATAATTGGTACGGGTTTCAAGGCTGCATGATCGAGATATGGGAAGGCCTGAAGGCAGCGTTCTGGCTGGTTGTCACGTTTGATGCTGAGCTTTGGGAGATCAGTCTCAGATCTTTGCGCGTGACGCTGACCGCTTTGGTGATCGCCTCGGTCATTGCAATTCCGCTTGGGACCTACCTAGCGCTGCAACGCTTTCGCTTTCGCCGTCTGGTCATTTCCATGATCAACGCGTTGATGGGGCTGCCCCCGGTTGTTGTCGGGCTTGTGGTCTACATCCTTTTGTCGCGGGCTGGGCCTTTTGGTGTTCTGAACCTGCTTTTCACACCCACGGCAATGATCATTGCACAGGTTATCATCATCACTCCGGTCATCGCCTCTATCGCCCACCAGTCGATGCGCGAACTTTGGGCCGAATATCACGATCTGCTGATTTCCCTGAATACATCAAAGCGTCAGCGGATTTTTACCCTTGTACGGGACGGTCGCCGCAATCTGTTGACTGCTGCACTGGCCGGGTTCGGACGCGCGATCGGAGAGGTCGGGGCGATAATGATTGTGGGCGGCAATATTGACCACGCGACCCGCGTTCTGACCACTGCAATTGCGCTGGAAACAGGCAAGGGCGACTTTGCGTTGGCTCTGGGTTTGGGCTTTGTGCTGATTGGAATCGCGATTGTGGTGAACATCACGATACACACCCTGTCACAAACCGAACGGGAGGGGCGCTGGTGACCGTGCTGTTCCCCCTTGAGCTGAAACAGGTTGTCGTCAGACGGCAGGGTAGGAGGGTCATAGGCCCTGTTGACCTGATCCTGAACCCGCAAGGGCCGACCATTATCGTTGGCCCAAACGGGTCTGGTAAAACCACATTGTTGCGCGTGATGCATGGGATCGAACGGATCAACGCGGGTGAGGTGACATGGGCACAGAACGACCCGGCGAAACATGCTTTTGTTTTCCAATCTCCGATAGTGATGCGTCGGTCCGTTGCGGAAAACCTCGTCTATCCCCTGCGGTTGGCAAAATTGTCCAAGGCGGCCATCCGTGCGGAAGTGGACCATTGGCTTGCACGCATTAATCTCTACCCGCTCAGAGACACTCCAGCGCGGCGGCTGTCAGGCGGCGAGCGGCAAAAGCTCGCGATTGCCCGGGCGCTGGTCTGCAAGCCCGAAGTCCTGTTTCTTGATGAGCCTTGTGCCAATCTGGACGGATACGCAACGCGCGACATCGAGGTGCTCTTGCAAGAGGCCGCTGCATCCGGCACGCGGCTGGTCATGTCGACCCATGATATGGGACAGGCGCGCAGGCTTGCCGATGATCTGATCTTTATGCTCGATGGTAAAATACACGAAACCGGTGCCGCGGCACAGGCCTTTGCGAACCCCAAAACGGACGCTTTGGCTGCCTTCCTCAGAGGTGATATCGTCACATAGGGGGCGGCGAATTGGGCGTCATTCTGGCATCGGTGCGACGCGCGGTCTTTGGCTATTCAACGCCATGATCGAACACTCAATGGTGATGGGGTTCTTCATCAAGCGACCCGTGCACCGCAAATTGATTGATATCGGCTTCCTGTGCCTCAATCACACGGTAGGCCTCTTTCACGCCTGCTGGTGTCAATTCTCTGGCAACCGTCAAAAGGGTGTTGGGGGCATGATCTGCGCAAAGCTCAACCATCTGATCTATCTCTTCGCGGGCCACATCAAGTGCGGCCTCCACAGATGGCGCGCCGTAGATATCAAAGAAATGATGGGCGAGCAGCGTCGCAAGTGTATCCCGCTCTTGTGGCTCGATCTGCGTGACAGCGACAAAACTGACCCGCCCGAAAGTTTCGCACCCCATCCAGCCGTTTGAAAAAGCCTGTCTGGCCTTGCCGATCAAATCGGCTTCTCCCCAATTCGAAAACTCAAATCCACCTGAAATGCACCATTCCCCGGTGCGTGCTGGGTTGTGAAAGACGCGCGTGTCGCTTTCGTCAAAATGGATGGCGCGGGCGAGTTTCATGTGGACCTCGTTAGATTTGCGGTGAGCGGGATTAGAACGGTATTGTCGTCGATCTTCAAGAGAAGCCCCAGTGCCTCATCCAGTCCGACGTATGTGCCTGTCTGCCCGGCGACAGTCATCAAACCCTCTAGCCCATGCGCAAGCCCGGACCATTCGCGGTGCAGAGATGCCATGCCTGTGTCGGTCCAGGTATTGATCCCAATAAGGGTGTGGCGCACCCAGGCCTCAAGCAGGTCTGTTGCATCCACCGCTGCACACCCTTCGGCAAAAAGGGCGGTGACGTCAGGTGTGAGACCGGTTTCATCGCTGTCCGGCCAGAGCGAGAGCGTCAGGGCGATCACCATCCAGTTGGGGATGTCTTCGACCGTGTCTCCTGATGCCATTTGCAAATGGCCACATCGCCCACCGTTGACGTATATTGAACCGTCCCAACCCAGATGCACCGCGACCTCTGGCGGGGCCAATGCCCCCAGTGCATTCTGAAATCCAACACCGCAGATCGGCAGGATCGCCACAGCCTCTGACAGGACCGCATCCGGGGCAAAAACAATCGCGGCGCGCAAGGTGTCATGTGCGCGATCGTAAATCACCAGACCGGCATCGCAGCCGACGTCTGCGGCCGCGCAGGCAAGTGCAAAAGGGTCGCCGCCTGCCGCTGCTTGACCCTTGAACAGCGGTGGAAAGCTGGGTTTTCTCATGCGTGACCCTTGGCAATCAGGCCCTTTGCGATGCTGCGAAACGCCTGCGCTTGTGGGCTGTCAGGCTTGGACACAACAATGGGTGCTCCGCCATCCGACGCAAGCCTGATGTCGAGATGGAGCGGGATTTCAGCAAGCAACGGCACGTCCAGTTTCGCAGCCTCGGCGGCGACACCACCGTGACCAAACAGATGTTCTTCGTGCCCGCAGGCCGAACAGATGTGCGTCGACATGTTTTCGATCATGCCAATGATCGGCGTGCCCAACTGATTGAACATATCAATACCCTTGCGTGCATCAAGCAAGGCGATGTCCTGAGGGGTCGAGACGATGATTGCACCATCAAGCTGCGCCTTTTGCGCCAGCGTCATCTGAACATCACCGGTGCCGGGCGGCAGGTCCACAATCAGCACGTCCAGCGCGCCCCATTGCACCTGACCCAGCATCTGCTGCAACGCGCCCATCAGCATCGGGCCACGCCAGACAACCGCCTGATCGTCATTTGTCATCAGGCCAAGGGACATCATCGTGACGCCAAAGTTGCGCATCGGCAGGATGGTTTTGCCATCTGGCGAAGCGGGCCGTCCCGACACACCCAGCATTCTGGGTTGGGACGGACCATAGACATCGGCGTCAAGCAGACCGACGCGCCGCCCCTCGGCGGCCAGAGCGCAGGCAAGGTTGGAGGCGACAGTCGATTTTCCGACACCGCCCTTGCCGGACGCCACCGCGATGATCCGGTCGACACCCGGTACTTTTTCCGGGCCAGCGGGTGCTGCACTACGCGAGGGTTTCAAATCAGGGGGGGCAGACTTGGTACTGTGCGCCGTCATCACAATCGAAACGGCCTTCACACCGTCCAGCGCGTTTATGCGCGCCTCAATATCGTCTTTGATTTTTGCGTAGGCCTCGGCATGGGTGCCGCTGACCTCCATGACAAAGCGTATCTTTCCGTCATCGACGGTCAGTGCCTTGATGATCCCCGCCTCAGCGAGAGAGGTTCCGCTTAACGGATCATCAATGGACTGAAGGATGGCGGTGACGGCGTCGCGGGTGACAGCCACGTTATGACTGCCCTTCAATTGTGCCTGTCACGACATGTTCCATGTCCAGCCCATCGATGGTCAGAACCATCTTTGCCTCGAATTTCTGACCAGACGTGGCACCGGCATTGCGCATGGCCTCTTCGATGGCCTGCTGTGAGGTGACGCCGACCTGCTTGAGGAACTTGCGCATCGACATGTTGAAATCTTCGCTCATGGTGGGTTCTCCGATTTTCTTGACTGTATTGCGGGACGCCCTTTAGGCTGCGCCCATCGCTGGGGAATGACTGATGTGAAATTTATCTTCGTTCTGTGTTGTGCGCTACTGCCCATTTGCGTGCATGCGCAGGACAGAGATTTTACCTTGTCCGCCCCGCCTGAAATCACCGACACAGGATTTCTGCCCTACGTCCTGCCGCGCTTTTCGCTGAAACATGGCGCACGCGTTTCGGTGATAGAGATGGGCGGTGATGTCGTCATTGGCCCGGACGGCGTCCCGGTCTTTGCAGGTCTGGGGACAGTGTGGCACGTCTCTGGTGCCGATGGTGCGGGTCCTGCGCTGTTTACCAAATGGCTTCTTTCTGACATTGGCAAACGGACGATAGATGGATTTCAGCCAGAAGGGCGCGCGCTTTTTAGCAGCCAAGTTGTCGCTGAAGAGCTCGCGGTTGAGGCCATTTTTGAAGGCGATCCCGTTCTTGGCGAAACGCTGTCGTTGCGCCATTGCGGGCGGTGCCATGTGATCAACGAGACCAACCGCATGAAGGGTATGGGCCAGACCCCGTCGTTTGCTTTGATGCGCACCTTTGATGATTGGGAAGACAGGTTCAGCACGTTTTACGTTCTCAACCCGCATCCGAGTTTCAGTCAGGTCGAAGGGATTACGCCGCCTTTCCGTGCGCATCTGCCGCCAGCCATTGTACCGGTCGAGATATCCCAGGACGACCTGGACGCGATCCTTGCCTACGCGGCGACGATTAAGCCCGCGGATTTGGGCGAACCCTTGCAAAGTCAGTGATCCTTTCGCTTTGACAAATAGTCGTCCGTCGTGCGCGGGCGCGGTCTTTCGCCCGCTGCAAAGGGATTGTTGTCGGAATGGTACTGCGCGTTGATCCGGCAATTGTCGCACATCTGGATCATCCGCGCCGCATCGGGATTGGCGAACATCGCATGTTTGCCCGCAAGTTTCTCGGTGATCTTCTCAACAGTGGATTTGACACCAAAAAGACTGCCGCATTCGATGCAGGCAAACGGTTCTTCTTCGTTCAGGATCGTTTGGCTCAGCGCAATGTCCGTGAGATTGAGTTGTGGTTCCAGCGTAATTGCGTCTTCAGGGCAGACGTTGGCGCATAGGCCGCATTGCAGACAGGCATCTTCCTGAAACCGAAGTTGCGGCAGGTCCGGATTGTCGCCAAGCGCGCCTGATGGACACAGCGATGCGCAGGCAAGGCACAGTGTGCAGGCATCGGTGTCAACAATGACCGCGCCATATGGTGCCCCCGCTGGCAGAGCAATACTTTGGGCTTCGGGGTTCAATGCTTTGGCTGAAAGCCGCGTAATTTGCCGTCTTGTGCCCATCGGCAAGACCGGCTTTGCAATCGCGGCCTCCGGTATCTCGTCAAACATATGGTCCGACAGGGCATGAGGGTCCGAGATGTCGAGCAGTGCAATTTTTTCGCCTGAAATCGCGCGTGCCAGTTCCAGTTGGGGATCAAGCGCATCACGCTCTGTCTTTGGGGCAAGCAAGAGGTCGACCCGGGCAAAACCGGCGGCAAGCGCGCCGAGCATTTCCGCATGACCAAAGCCCGATAAGGCGCTGATTTCCATCGGAATGACATGGGCAGGCAACCCACGGCCATATCGCGCGGACAGGCTGATCATTTCAGCGCCGTGATCATCGTGGACCAGCAGGGTTCCATTCTGACCGCCCGCTGTCCGATAGGTCGTTGCGAGCGTCGTGATCCGGCGAAAGGTGAAATCCGTCGACGGCGCATCATAGCTGATCGCGCCAGAGGGGCACACCGCCGAACAGGCACCGCAACCCGCACAGATCAACGGGTCAATGCTGACATGTTCGCCCGCCGATGTAATTGCGCCGGTGGGGCACACGTTCAGGCAGTTTGAGCATGCCGGTTTTTCCGCTCGGGAGTGGGCGCACAAAGAAGGCTCCAACCGGACGTAAAGTGGTTTTTCGAATGTGCCCACAAGCTGACTTGCCGCGAATACCGCGTCAGCGACGGCAGGCTGGCTTTTTGGATCAGCCCTAAGATAACCGTCACGTTTTTCAGGGGCTGGGAGCAGCGGCACGCCACCTGTGAGATCAAGGATAATGTCACACTGCGACAGTGCACCGTCGCGGGGCGCGGTCAGTGCGGGCGTTCCACGCCCCCCAACGACGCTCTGTTGGAAGGCGTTGATCCGGATATCGAAATTTCCAAGTGTTCCTGTGGCCTGATGCAGTGCACCGAAAACCGTATCAAAGGCATGCGTTGGCGCAATGTCATCGCCGGAGTCCAGCAAAACTGTCACCGCAAGGATGTCTGCAAGCTTTTCTGCGGCAGGCAGGCATACCTCGGCCTTGCCGATGATCAGGCAGGTTCCTTGGGTGACAATATCAATCGATTTGGATGCAGGTTGCGTCAGCTGGGCGTCAGCAACCAGCGCGGCCATCTTGGGTGTTGTATCATCTGATCCATCATACCAGCCGGCACGGTCACGGATGTCGACGAACACTGGTAACGGCGCGTCGATTTCATCTGCGATTTCAGCAAACAAGCGGGCCTCTTGCTGACATGCGATCATCACGTCGCCTGAAGCGATTGCAGCGGTTGCAATGTCGATTTGATCCGTACACAGGCTGTTATGGCACGCCCCACAGGCCAGACCTGTCGCCTCTTGCAAAGCGACAGTGTCAATTTTTTGCGAACCCAGACAGTCGCATAGCAGCAATGACTTAGACATGGCTTTCCCCGTTTGGCACAGTATTCGCCGAGCCGCAGCTAGTCAGGAAATGGACCGACAGTAAACCGATATTTGGACGCGATTCTGTTATGGACTTATATGCATGTGCAGCAATTGCTGCGACAATTTGACAGTGCCATGAGCGGCTGCGACCCAAATAGGCATAGAAATCTGGGCTCTGAAAATTCTGCGATGCAGCAATAGACGGCAATATACCAATGTATGCAAAAAGGCTTTTGGACTTTGGGCAAATAGGTCTAAGTTAGACGGAGATAAGTACGTCTTGTCCGGGGATTTTTTTTGAAGCTGAACTATCCAAATGCGCAGACCATTCCATTGGGTGTCGTTGTTCAGCGGTCGCCGGGTGTAACGCGTTGGACAAAGTTCGCCTGGAAAGCGTCATCTGTTTTGCCGGGTGCACCGGATGCTGATTGGAAAATTCTCAGAACGGAAGACGGCGTGACAGAGTTTCATGCCGCAACGCTGCCGCTCACGCTTTATGTGTCAGATGCAGAGGCCTACGCACACGAGCTGCAGGCCCGTTCGCCGTCGGTCTATGTTGTCTTGCGACCAAATGATGCCACTGCAGACAAACCTTGGTCGGTGGCCCTTGTGACGGCCTCGCCCTATGAGGCGCAAGATTACTGCGATTCTGCAGAAGAGCTGGTTGAGAAGGTGACAATGCCCGAAGGCTTGCACGCCTGGATCGCGAGCTTTGTGGAACAACACTACGAAGAAGAAGTGTTTGTGAAGCGTCGCCGCAAGAACATGTCGGTCGACCAGACTGAAGACGGGATCGGCGATCCGCGCATTCGTCAGGTCAGTGATGTGTACCGCGCGCCACGCCGCAGGGAGGTCGTCAATTGAGCGGCGTTCTTTCGTCCTGGTCTCGCAGACGTGCAGCAGTTGCAGCAGAGGCGGCGGCTGAAGAGCAGGCAGCGCTTGACGCTTTGGTTCAGAAAGATGCCGCGGCATTAGAGGAAAAGTCTGACGCGGAAATCTTGCAGGATCTTAACCTACCTGATCCGATGACATTGGTGCAGGGCGATGATTTCAAAGCGTTCATGTCCAAGGAAGTACCGGCACATCTGCGCAAGATTGCCTTGCGCAAGCTTTGGACCAGCAATCCGGTGCTGGCCTGTGTGGACGGATTGAACGATTACGATGATGACTATCTGACCGGCAGTACCGGGCAAGGTGCTATCAAGACGACCTATCAGGTCGGCAAGGGCATGTTGGCGCATCTGATCGAGGTCGAGCGTAAAAAAAATGAGATGCACGCCCCTGAGGCGGAAATTGAAGAGCAAGACGTTGTGGGTGACGATGCCGAGGTCGAAGTTGAGGTTTTAGAAGCCGAAGCACCGTATATTCAGCCAACCGCGCATGATGATGAGCCCGCATCTCCCGCGCCGCGCCGGATGCAGTTCCAATTCGAGGATCGCACCGCATGAATGTCGCGACCACCCTGCCAGATATCACCGATGAAGATCGCCTGCGCGCTGATCTTTACAATTACCTGGGTCTGATGTTGGCGGCACCGCCAGATCAGATATTGTTGGACCAGACAGCGGCATTGAAGGGGGATGACACAGATTTGGGGCAGGCGATCAAGGGCCTTGCCCGTGTCGCGAAAGTGTCAAAACCCAATGCAGTGCGTTCTGAATTCAATGCGCTGTTCATCGGTCTGGGTCGTGGCGAGCTTTTGCCATATGCAAGCTACTACCTGACCGGGTTCCTGAATGAAAAACCCTTGGCGAACCTGCGCGCGACGATGGCCAACTTTGGCATGGCGCGAGCTGATGACGTCTTTGAACCCGAGGACAATATCGCGTCGCTGATGGAAATGATGGCTGGCATGATCGTCGGTCGTTTTGGTCGGGTCGCGACACTTCAGGAACAAAATGAGTTTTTCAATGCTCATATTGGGACATGGTCGACGCATTATTTCACGGATCTGCAGGCCGCAAAATCATCGGTGCTTTATGCATCCGTGGGGGCCGTCGGGTCTGCGTTCATGAACATCGAACGCGAAGCATTTCGCATGACAGCAAACTGACGGGTTTGCTTTTTTTAACCGGCGGGGATCCCCGCCAATCATGGAAGGGGAGACATCCCATGACCGATAAGACCGAAGGCAAAAGCCGCCGCGAATTCCTGAAACTGGCGGGCACCGCGGCACCTGCTGCAGTTGCAGTGGTCGCAGGCGGGGCCACGCAAGCCGGCGCTGCGCAACCGGCAGACCTGTCGTCTGAGACGATGCAAGACACGGCACATACACGGGCCTACCTCGAAAGCACACGCTTCTAGGACTGCGCGCGACGACGATACAAATTTGTCCAGCCAAGCTGGATCAGGGAGGAAGACAATGCTTAGGAAGAAGACCAACGGGTATACACGCCGCTCCGGCCGTTCGCCGATAGTCGTGAACAAGGGTGCAAGCGGCATCGACAGACGCGGATTTCTGCGGGGATCGGGGCTGGCGATTGGCGGATTGGCGGCGATTGCGGCCACAGGTGGCTCTGTAACGCAAGCGACGGCGCAGACCGCCGCAACCCGAGCCGTTGAGACGATCAAGTCTGTCTGCACCCACTGTTCCGTCGGGTGTACGGTCATTGCCGAAGTCGACAACGGTGTGTGGACAGGCCAGGAGCCCGGCTGGGACAGCCCCTTCAACCTAGGTGCCCATTGCGCAAAAGGCGCGGCTGTGCGTGAGCACGCGCATGGCGAACGACGCCTCAAGTACCCGATGAAGAAAGAAAACGGCGAGTGGGTCCGTATCAGCTGGGAAGACGCGATCAACGAGATCGGCGACGGTATGATGAAAATCCGCGACGAAAGTGGACCGGATTCAGTGTACTGGCTCGGCTCTGCCAAGCACAGCAACGAACAGGCCTATCTGTTCCGCAAGTTTGCGGCCTATTGGGGCACCAACAACGTCGATCATCAGGCCCGGATTTGCCACTCGACCACGGTGGCCGGTGTAGCGAACACATGGGGCTACGGTGCCATGACCAACAGCTACAACGATATCCATAACTCCAAGGCGATCTTTTTGATTGGCGGCAACCCAGCTGAGGCGCATCCGGTGTCCTTGCTGCACATGCTGAAAGCCAAAGAACAGAACAACGCGCCTTTGATCGTGTGTGACCCACGTTTCACGCGGACCGCAGCGCACGCAGACGAATATGTCCGCTTCCGGCCCGGCTCTGACGTGGCCCTCGTCTGGGGCATTCTGTGGCACATTTTTGAAAACTCCTGGGAGGACAAAGAATTTATCCGTACCCGCGTTTGGGGCATGGATGAGATCAAAACAGAAGTGGCCAAGTGGAACCCAGAAGAGGTCGAGCGGGTCACGGGTGCCCCCGGCAAACAGTTGGAGCGTGTGGCCCGGACCTTGGCCAACAACCGCCCCGGCACCGTTATCTGGTGTATGGGTGGCACACAGCACACCAATGGCAACAACAACACCCGCGCTTACTGTATCTTGCAGCTGGCACTGGGGAACATGGGCACCGCCGGTGGTGGCACAAACATCTTCCGTGGCCACGACAACGTGCAGGGCGCAACTGACCTTGGCGTTCTGGCCGATACCTTGCCGGGCTATTATGGTCTGTCAGCGGGGTCATGGGCACACTGGGCACGCGTCTGGGAAGAAGACCTGGATTGGCTCAAAGGCCGGTTTTCGCCGGAAACTGTCGGCGAAACCGCGATGATGAACTTGACAGGCATTCCTGTGAGCCGCTGGATTGACGGCGTGCTGGAGGACAAGGAAAACCTTGACCAGCCTGACAACACCCGCGCCATGGTCCTGTGGGGCCACGCGCCGAACTCGCAAACCCGCCAGAAAGAGATGAAAACGGCGATGGAAAAGCTCGACATGCTTGTCGTGGTTGACCCCTATCCGACGGTCTCTGCTGTCTTGCAGGATCGCAGCGACGGCGTTTATCTGCTGCCAGCCTGTACGCAGTTTGAAACGCGCGGTTCCGTCACAGCTTCCAACCGGTCGCTTCAGTGGCGTGATAAAGTTGTCGAACCGCTGTTTGAATCGCTGCCGGATCATACGATTCTGGCGATGTTTTCCGAAAAGTTCGGCTTTCATGACAAGATTTTCCGCAACATCGCGATTGACGAAGGCGGGGAACCGAATGTCGAGGATATCACCCGCGAATTCAACCGGGGGATGTGGACCATTGGCTATACGGGTCAAAGCCCTGAGCGGATGAAAATGCACATGGCCAACCAGCACACCTTTGACCGCACCAGTTTGCGGGCGATCGGTGGACCGGCTGATGGTGATTTCTACGGGTTGCCCTGGCCTTGTTGGGGTACGGCCGAAATGAACCACCCCGGTACGGCCAACCTTTACGACATGTCGATGCCGGTGGCAGAAGGCGGGCTGACCTTCCGTGCCCGGTTTGGTGTGGAACGCGATGGCGATAACCTTCTGGCCGAAGGCGTCTTTACCCCCGGTTCAGAGATCGAGGATGGCTACCCTGAATTCACCGTTCAGATGCTCCGTGATCTTGGATGGGAGGGCGACCTAACAGATGACGAAAAATCGGCGATCAACTCGGTTGCCGGGTATCCAGAGGGCGCGCCGCTGACCACCGAGGCCGCTGACGATGGCGGCACCGGTGACACCAAAACCGAAGAAGTGGGTGAAACCTCGCAAACTGGCGAGATTGAATCCGACTTCGCGAAGGCGACTGGCGGTGTAAATTGGAAAACCGACCTGTCAGGCGGTATTCAGCGCGTGGCGATTGCGCGCGGATGTGCGCCATTTGGTAACGCCAAGGCGCGGGCCGTTGTCTGGACCTTCCCGGACCCTGTCCCGATCCACCGCGAACCACTTTATTCCAACCGGCGTGATCTGGTGGCTGAATACCCAACCTACGAGGACAAGAAGTTCTGGCGCGTCCCGACGATGTACGCGTCCATTCAGCAAAACGACTTCTCAGTCGACTATCCAATCATCCTGACCTCAGGTCGTCTGGTTGAATACGAGGGCGGCGGTGACGAAAGCCGTTCCAACCCATGGCTGGCCGAATTGCAGCAGGACATGTTCGTTGAGATCAACACCCGTGATGCCAATAATCTTGGTGTCCGTGACGGTGCTCAGGTTTGGGTCGAAGGCCCGGAAGGTGGCAAAGTCAAGGTGATGGCGATGGTGACGGAACGGGTGGGTGAAGGCGTGGCATTCATGCCGTTCCACTTTGGCGGTCATCTAGAAGGCGTTGATCTGAGGGACAAATACCCCGAAGGAGCCGATCCATTTGTTCTTGGTGAATCCAGTAACACGGCACAAACATATGGCTATGATAGCGTAACCCAGATGCAAGAGACCAAAGCGACTCTTTGCAAAATCTGGACAGCATAAGGGAGAAGTAGAATGGCTAGAGCAAAATTTCTCGTAGATGCTGAACGCTGCATTGAATGCAACGCATGTGTCACGGCCTGTAAGAACGAACACGATGTGCCTTGGGGCATCAACCGTCGGAAAGTCGTCACGATCAACGACGGCAAACCCGGCGAGCGGTCAATTTCGGTTGCGTGTATGCATTGTTCGGACGCGCCATGTATGGCCGTCTGTCCAACGGACTGCTTTTATCAGACCGCCGATGGTGTCGTTTTGCATTCCAAAGACCTGTGCATCGGGTGTGGGTATTGCTTTTACGCATGCCCCTTCGGCGCACCGCAATACCCGCAGGCGGGCAACTTTGGCTCACGCGGCAAAATGGATAAATGCACCTTCTGTGCCGGTGGCCCGGAGGAAAACAATTCCACTGCCGAGTTCAAAAAATATGGCCGCAACCGGATCGCAGAGGGCAAACTGCCCATCTGCGCCGAGATGTGTGCAACCAAGGCTCTGCTTGCCGGCGACGGCGATGTCGTATCGGGCATTTACCGCGAACGTGTTGTGGCGCGTGGTTTTGGATCCGGCGCATGGGGCTGGGGTACAGCTTACGATCAAAAAGGCGGGTAAAGGCCCCTTTTGAGATTGCTAAAAGGGGCGGCCTAATCTGGGCCGCCCCTCTTTGATCTATGATGAGGAAGTTGCTGATGCTGCGTCTTTTAGGCTTGCTTGCCCTTATGTTGACCCTCGCTGTACCTGCTGCGGCGCAAGATGCCTTAGATGATCCGCGCGCCTCAACTGGGGGTGCGCAGACGCTTGAGGACATCCTGCGCAGACAGGAAGGCATCGCGATAGATGACAGTTTTCGCAGTGATCTAACGGGCAATCCTGACGCCGCTGCCAGTATCAGCGATCAACTTGGCACCCTTGGTGGAGCCTCTGATCCAGACCTTTGGCGGGCGCTGCGGTACGGATCAGCCGATATTACCACGCAAACCCGCGGTCCAGCCGTAACCACACTGATGCAAGACGGTGGCATGTGGTGGCTCAAGTTCCGCGAGGGGCCGCTTTTGTCTTTTGGGGTCTACCTATTGGGTGGCACACTTGTGTTGCTGGTGCTGTTTTACCTGATCCGCGGTCGCATTCGCATTCATGGCGAAAAAACCGGGCGCACGATCACGCGCTTCAAGGCGTTTGAACGGTTCGGCCATTGGCTTTTGGCGTCTTCCTTTCTGGTACTTGGCGTCACTGGGCTCATCTCGCTCTTTGGCCGCAAGGTGCTGATCCCTGCGTTTGGTCATGAGACGTTTGCGTTTCTGGCGGTCGGGAGTAAATGGGTTCATAACAACGTCTCTTGGGCGTTCATGGTCGCGCTGGTCATCATTTTTGTCGTCTGGGTCGTTCATAACATTCCCGATCGTACCGACCTGCATTGGCTTGCCAAAGCGGGCGGCCTATTTGGAGGGGAGCATCCACCAGCCAAGAAGTTCAACGCAGGTCAAAAACTGATCTTCTGGGCGGTGATCGTCTTGGGAGGATCGATATCGCTGTCCGGCTTGTCCCTGCTGTTTCCGTTTGAAATGAACCTGTTCGGTCATACATTCTCGACGCTCAACAGCTGGGGCATTCCCGGCTGGTTTGGTGCCGCAGACCTGCCATACCCACTGCAGCCCCAGGAAGAGATGCAATATGCGCAGCTATGGCATGCGCTTGTCAGTTTGATCCTCACGGCGATCATTTTCGCGCATATCTACCTTGGCTCTGTCGGGATGGAAGGTGCATTTGACGCGATGGGCAAAGGCGAGGTTGAAGAGCAATGGGCGCGCGAACATCACAGCATCTGGGCAGATGAGGTCCTGACCACGACCGACCAGACCAAGAAGGGGACGGCGACATGAAAGCGTTTCTTTTTGCCCTCGTGGCACTGGTCGTGATTTCGGTTGGTGCAAATCAAGCACTGACGCACATCGGTTTTTCCAGTGCTGAGGCAGGGTCTTCGGCAACGAACGTGCGGATCGCCGAGTAGCGCAACGGATCTGTCCCAATGAAATCAGCATTGCCGGAAGGTCTTGCTGAACCCCCGAAGCCCTGAGACTTTGCCGCCTGCGATCAGAGGCTGTTCCATTGGGCGCGCTGGCAGGCTAAACTTGATATCGAGGCAGAAATTAGGAGAAACCGATGCGCAAAGCCATCTTTGTCGCGCTGTCAGTATTGGCGCTGGGAACCATCTTTCGAGCTGATCCCGCGGCGGCCGCGTCGCTTGGATACTACGAGGTTCATGGCGTCGAGGATGACGACATGCTGAAAATGCGGGCAGGGCCGGGCATTGGATATAAGGTCATTGTTGGTCTTCCCAATGGCACCGTCTTGAGGGTTCAGGACTGCCAGCAGACAGGTGGCACCCGCTGGTGCAGGGTCACTTTGAAACAGGCGCGTGGCCTCATGGGACATGTATCTTGGGCCTACCTTCGCAAGAAGTGATCTCGCCCTGATCGACCTCACTGAAATGCTCGTGCTCGACCGAGCTGCCCGATTTTGGGCGGAGCATATGGTCTCGACTGAGTCATCGCCCTAGTGCAATCAACGGGTGGATGTTAGCTCGCTAGAAAAATATTGCGGCCTTAAGGGTAGAGGTCGAAGCAGTGATAATCGCGAACCAACAAGAAAACGCATGCTCTTTTGCGTTCTTTGCAAGCACTGGCAGGACGGCCACAATGTTTGTCGCCAAGACACTGAATGCGCTTCTTGAGGTGACGGCATTTCATGAGGGGCAATTGTTTGATGGCACGCCCACACGGCGGCTTCCGCTCATCAATCTTCAGAACCGCAAAGCATGAAATGACGCAGCCTATGCAGAAAAAACTGTCGAAGAGCTGAGATCAAAGAAAGTGTTGGAGCAAGCTGCAGAAGGTGCTTCGCTTTTGGTTGATGTCGCGTTCAACAACGCACCGTTTTTGGGACCACTTGCAAAGCGCCATCCCCCATTGTGTTTTGTTGCAATTTTCGGGCGGTGCGAAGGATTTGTAAGATTAGCCACGATTGTATTGGACGAAGATACCCAAGTAGCCGGCTGGCCCGATCGCGACACGCCGCTGACAGACAGCAAAAATTCATATCACTTGGCAGACTGAAACCAACCAAAGACAGTGTGTCCTTTTATCCTTGGACAGAATGGTCCGCAATTCAGCGCAACATCTGGCCCTGGACAACTGTCAACACACACCTTGCCAAGTTCGTCAAAAATGGTGCTTTGCGCAGCAAGGTGCTTTTTACGGATCTGATCTAAGAACCAGCCCGGTTTTGGGCACCGCTGCTTCAAACGTTGGGTGTCAGCACTGAGACCAATCTGAAAAGAATGTGTGGAGCTGTCGGCCAAAAAGATAAATCAACGGGCATCCTATAAGATCGACCCCATTTCAGAATAGAGCCCTGCCGAACGGGCACTTTACGACGAACTTGCACGCCCTCTCGAGGATTCAATTTATGGCTGATGATGTGCTCGACAAAGTAATTCTGATTGTTCAGGACACACTGCGAACCGAGAATGGTCGAGATGTTTTGATTTGTGGTACCGGAGGATTCAATGGACACGGTGCCTGCCTGATGACATGGTTGCCTTGGAAAATGCGTTGCCCGACAGCGCCAAAATATTTGATATATATGCTGAGATTGGCATGGAATTCGGCGGCTTCTCGTATGACGATGCCCATCTCGAAAAGTATCCGACGGCCCTGCTGACAACGGCCTTTATGGCCGAGTGTGTTGTTGATATTCTAGGCCCGGGCGCGCGCTGATGATTGACCCGGTCTCATATGTCGTGCTCATTCTGGTTGTCCTTGGTCTATCTCATGCAACGCTGGTCTTTCGCTTTAGTCCGGTCAATCGCTTGTTTTGGTGTATAGCGCCCCCAATGCTACTGCTTTGCGTAACGCATCCGGCTGCTCTGGCTTTCGCGGCCATTGCTTTGAACATCGCGGTATATGGCACAAGCCGGATATTGGGGAATGAGCGCGTCAATGCGCGGCTGCCCTATCTGATACTTCTACTGTTGTTTGTTCCGGACATTCTCGATCTGTTATGGGCCGCGCCCATTCTGTGACTGGGAAGTGCCTTTTTTATTATCCGGCAAATGATGACAACGACGCAGGCGATTAAGAAAAAGGCAGGCCCGCGCAATTACATTCCCGCACCTGCAATCGCCAGTTTCTTTTTCGCTGCACTTCCGTCGGGCGCGGTTTTCAATGGACTTGATGTGCTCAAGGCGCTCAGGGAACGTCGCCGCCCACACTACCAAGACGGTTTTTACCGGATATTCGAGGGGTTTGTCTTTCTTTTTGCAGTGGCTGGATTTCTCGGCATGGCGGTTCAGTATGCACACTTTCAGGAGAACATGTTTTTTGAGCAAAAGAGCCTCATCGCCTATGGCACCTATCACTTCCTCTTTTTACCGCTAAGCAGTTTTGGATTTCTGTTTGCCACCATCTATGGCTATTCGCGCATGGCTGAAGGAACCGCACTTGTTCTTGGGTTTTCGGTTCCGCAGAACTTTAGCAAGCCCCATCTGGCCAGCGACATCGGCCACTACTGGAGAAGGTGGCACCGGTCGATGGCCGATTTCGTCATCCAATATATCAATCTGCCCCTCGTCGTCACCTGGGTCAGTTCAAAGCTGGCATTGATTTGCGCGTTTGTGTTCATGGGGTTGTGGCACAATCTGTCATTGAACTTTCTAATCTGGGGTCTTGGGCACGGGCTTGCATTGGGATATGTTCTACCTTGGACCAAAAAGAAAAAGTGAAGCCATTGATGATCCGTGTCGTTTCCTTGGGTTACGTGGTTTTCCTGTCTGCCATTGCGCATGGAGTTTGATTTACATGATGGAATCCGGGCGCATCCTTTATATTGCCGGATGTATCGCGATCCTGATTCTGTGGGTTGCCTACGGCAGTTTCGAGGCTGCGGAAGCGCCCTATGTTGGATATTAACAGCATAGCGTGCCAACGAAACCTATCCTGCTGAAAGAGCACTGATCACGTTTTGCCACGCAACCCGGCGATGGATTCAACGCCGTTTGCCCCGAATTTCAGGTTTCTTGTTGCCACGCGCCCCAGAGGTGGTGGGTGTGTTGTCGCGGTTTTCATCCTGAAGTTTGCGCCAACGCTCAAGGCGCGCAGGGTCAATCGTGCCATCGGCGGCGGCTGCCTGAATCGCACAACCCGGTTCATGCAAGTGGGTGCAATCGCGAAAGCGGCACTGGCCCGCACGTTCAGCGATCTCGGCAAACAGAACGTCCAGCCCTTTCGAGACATCGCTCAGATGAAGGGTGCGCATGCCGGGGCTATCAATCGCCCAGCCACCGGCTTGGATGGCGTGCAGTGACCGCGACGTCGTTGTATGTCGCCCTTTTGCGTCATCCTCGCGAATGCCACCTGTTGTCTGTGCTTCTTCGGGCGGCTTGGCCGCAAGTGTGTTGAGCAATGTGGATTTTCCCACCCCGGAAGACCCGACAAGGGCGACCGTCTGTCCATGCCCGCACCATTGCGCCAGCGCCGCGGCGGCATCTTGTGATTTCGCGTTCAACGTCACAACGGCCAGCTTGCGTTGCAGGGCGGCGGCCTGTTTTGCGTATGTCGCCGCGTCTGCCATTTGATCTGCTTTGGTCAGGACGATCACCGGTTTGGTTCCGGCCTCATTTGCAAATGCCAGATATCGCTCTAGCCGAGCGGCATTGAAGTCGTCGTTGCACGAAGTCACGATGAAAAGGGTATCGACATTCGCTGCGATCAACTGCGGAGTGCGCGACCCCATAGTCTGGCGATGCAGCAAGGATCGCCGTTCCAGTCGCCGGACAAGCATATGTTCAGGCATCTCGGCCAGAACCCAGTCCCCCACGGTGAAATCTGCGGCATTGGTTTGGGGCGAAAGACGCAACTTGACCGGGCCGTTTTCGGATTCAGCAGTCATTCGGGTCCGATGGACAGTTGCAATGCGCAAGCGGGCTAATGCTCTCTCATCTGGTTCAAGTTGGTCGGCAAAGAATTGTGACCAGCCGAGGGATGCCAACAATTGGGAAGCGTAAGGTTTTTCATTGTGCATGACACCCCACATGGCCGCACTGCCTGAATGGTGCAAGTCTTTCATGCGCATTCCATCAAAACGACATCTTTACCCAAAGGCCGAAATCAATCGCGACTTTGCGCTTGCTCAAAGAACTTAAATTGGGCGGTTGCTAGATGCATGAGCATGAAGAACGATAGTTCCTTTCTGCTTACACTGTTAATGGCTTTCGGCCTTACTTTTCATGCCCCAACTGGGGTGGCGATTGCTGGGCGCGACGCGGGAGCGGTTCCCACGGAAGTTAACGCCACCGGTGTTTCAAAGACAGCGCCTGCCGATGATCTGATCGCGCCAACCCAGAATCCCCGTGTCTTTCTGATCTGTTGCCCCGGACACCTCCCTCGCAAGGGTGGCGGCGCATGAAGCATTTCCGTTTCCTGTTTACCGTGCTGGCCTTTTTGGTAACTGTGATGCTTTGCGCGCAACCAGTTGTTGCGGCTGAATCGGTCCTCTCAGAATTGGTGTCTGACGTTCAGGCCGGTGAATTGGTCGACGGGGCCGATGCCTTTGGTCCCTTCCATGCTGACGTCCCGGCAGTGCAGATTCTCAAGGGTGGGGACCGCATCGGCTGGGCATTTGTTACATCTGATTTTGTCTCAACCACCGGCTATTCGGGAAAACCGATCCATACGATGGTTGCTGTGGATGATGATGCAAAGGTCATCGGGGTGCAGTTGGTCAAACACTCTGAGCCGATTGTTCTCATTGGCATTTCAGACTCCAAGATGAAGGCGCTGGTCGCAAATTATCGTGGCCTCGATCTTGTTGCCGAGGCTCAATCAGGCGGTACCGCTCACCAGCTTGATATTATTTCAGGCGCGACGGTGACGGTCATGGTGATCGACGATTCCATCATTCGGGCGGGTCTCAAGGTTGCCCGAGAGCTTGGGTTGGGTGGGCTGGCTGTTGAGGAAACGGGGACTGGGCCACAATTTGAAATCGACCCAGACGCCAAGGCCGCATCAGGCTGGATGGCGCTGGAAGGGGATGGCACCTTGCGCCGGTTGTCGCTTGATGTCGGGCAGGTCAATGCCGCCTTTGCGGGTATGAAAGATCAGCGGGCAGGCAAACGCGCCCTCAAAGAAGCGTCAGAGACAACGTTTATTGAGATGCAAGTCGCTCTTGTTTCTCATCCCGCAATCGGTCGGGCGCTGTTGGGGGAAGCTGTTGCCGGCAATCTGGAAGACTGGCTTGAAGAGGGTGACCATGCCATCGCAATCGTTGGGCGCGGGCTCTATTCCTTCAAGGGGTCGGGGTATGTGCGGGGTGGCATTTTCGACCGGATTGTGCTGATCCAGGATGACGTTTCCGTGCGGTTCCGGGACCGGATGCACAAACGCATCAACACAATCGCCGCCGAAGGGGCACCCGTCTATCACGAGGCGGATCTGTTCAAAATCCCCGCAGACAGCGGTTTTGATCCGACACAGCCTTTCCGCATTCAGCTTCTTGTCCAACGCGAGGTAGGGGCGATTGAAAAAGTCTTCACGACATTTGATCTGGGTTATCAACTTCCGGACAAATACCTCCGGTCTGTGGCACCACCGCCGGCTACGGAAGTGTCCGCAGAGGTGGTTAAGGTCACATCGCTGACAGAATCTGATGCACATCAGGCGCTGTGGAAACGGATTTGGCAAAGCAAACAGGTCGAGATCGTTGTGCTCTGCATCATGTTGAGCGTGCTGACTGGCGTATTCTTTTTCCAGACTTACGCAACCCGCAATGAACGCGGATTTCTCTGGTTCCGCATCGCATTCCTGACGGTGACGCTGGTCTATCTGGGCTGGTATGCCAACGCGCAATTGTCTGTGGTCAACCTGATGGCGCTGTTTGGCTCGCTGGTCTCTGGTTTTAGCTGGCAGGCGTTTCTGCTTGACCCAATGACGTTTATTTTGTGGTTCGCGGTGGCAGCAGCGCTGCTGTTCTGGGGGCGGGGTGCCTATTGTGGCTGGCTCTGCCCGTTTGGTGCCTTGCAAGAACTGCTGAATCGCGCCGCGCGCGCCTTGCACATTCCTCAATGGACGCTGCCATGGGGGCTTCATGAACGCCTCTGGCCGCTGAAATACATGATCTTCCTTGGTTTGTTCGGCGTTTCGCTTGCCAGCATCGAACAGGCCGAACGTCTGGCCGAAGTTGAACCATTCAAGACGGCGATCATATTGAACTTTGTGCGGGCATGGCCGTTTGTGGCCTATCTTGCGGCCCTGCTGATTGCCGGATTGTTTGTCGAGCGGTTCTTTTGCCGCTATCTCTGCCCGCTGGGCGCAGCGCTCGCCATTCCGGCACGGTTGCGGATGTTTGACTGGCTCAAGCGCTATCATGAGTGTGGGAACCCGTGCCAGACCTGCGCCAACCAATGCCCTGTTCAGGCCATCCATCCGACTGGCGAGATTAATCCAAACGAATGTGTGAACTGCCTGCATTGTCAGGTGCTTTACCAGTCGAAAACGACCTGTCCCGTCGTCATCAAAAAAGTGAAGCGTCGCGAGAAAGTCGGTGCAGCACCGGATCTCATGCGCCCCAATCTGGGGCATCCAAACCAACCTACTCCACAACCCACCAACTGAAAGGACGAGCTATGTCTGATGATAAGAAAATGCCAATCACACGGCGCGATCTGCTAGGGGCCACGGCCGGGGGCACCGCGCTAGCTGGTGCATTCGGCACACGAGCCATTCTGGCGGGCGGTGCCATTGGTGCCGCGACACTGGGCACTGCCACCAGCGCGCGCGCCGCAGCTGAAGTCGGTCCGGGCCAGCTTGACGAATACTATGGCTTTTGGTCCTCGGGCCAGTGCGGCGAGATGCGCATTCTGGGCATCCCGTCGATGCGTGAATTGATGCGGGTCCCGGTATTCAACATCTGTTCTGCAACCGGGTGGGGCATCAGCAATGAATCCAAGAAGATTCTGACCGAGGGTCTGACCGAAAAGACCAAAAAGTATCTGGCCGCCAATGGTCATGAATTCCCACCAAATGGCGATCTGCACCACCCCCATATGTCTTTCACCGAAGGCACTTATGACGGGCGCTATCTGTTCATGAATGACAAGGCCAACACCCGCGTGGCTCGCGTACGCTGTGACGTGATGAAATGTGACAAGATCATCGAGATCCCGAACGCCAAAGCCATCCACGGACTGCGCCCGCAAAAATGGCCACGCACCAACTATGTCTTCTGTAACGGTGAGGATGAAACACCAATGGTAAACGATGGCTCGATTTTGGATGAGCCGGAAAAGTACGTAAACTTCTACACCGCCGTGAACGCCGACGAAATGACGGTGGCATGGCAGGTCATGGTTTCGGGTAACCTTGATAATACAGATTGCGACTACGAGGGCAAATACGCGTTCTCAACTTCATACAATTCGGAAATGGGGATGACCCTGGCCGACATGACAGAAGCCGACATGGATCATGTCGTGGTATTCAACATTGCCGAGATTGAAAAAGGCATCGAGGCAGGTGACTTTATTGAGCTGAACGGCGTCAAAGTGTTGGACGGGCGCAAAGGGCTGGACAACAAATACACCCGCTACATTCCAATCCCGAACAACCCGCATGGCTGTAATATGGCACCAGACAAGATCCATCTGTGCATCGGGGGCAAGCTGTCACCGACGGTCTCGGTAATTGACGTGCGCAAGCTGGATGCGGTTTTCAACGATGGCGCTGAACCGCGCAGCGTCATCGTGGCAGAGCCGGAACTGGGTCTTGGTCCACTCCACACCTGCTTTGACGGAAAGGGCGGCGCTTACACCACCCTGTTCCTCGACAGTCAGGTTGTGAAGTGGAACATTGAGGATGCGATCAAGCTTTACAACGGCGAGGACGTTGACCCGATACGCACTAAAAAGGATGTGCATTACCAACCCGGTCACAACTCGACCGTGATGGGCGAGACGCTGGAAGCGACCGACAAATACTATCTGACGATGAACAAGTTCTCGAAAGACCGCTTTCTCAATGTGGGTCCGTTAAAGCCGGAGAATGAACAACTCTTTACAATTGATGGCGATGAGATGACATTGATCCATGACGGCCCGACCTTTGCCGAGCCGCACGATTCAATCATCGTGGACCCGTCAAAGCTGAGCCCGAGGTCGGTCTGGGATCGCAACGATCCGATTTGGGCTGACGCACGTGCACAGGCCGAAGCCGACGGC
This sequence comes from Sulfitobacter sediminivivens, assembly GCF_042611115.2. NCBI lineage: Bacteria > Pseudomonadati > Pseudomonadota > Alphaproteobacteria > Rhodobacterales > Roseobacteraceae > Sulfitobacter > Sulfitobacter sediminivivens. The sequence goes on along the minus strand of NZ_JBHGAR020000009.1, from coordinate 86,520 downwards.
ATTGATCTGGATGACTATCAGGACACAGTGATCCGAGACGGCAACAAGGTGCGCGTCTACATGTCCAGTCAGGCACCGGCTTTTGCCATTGAGAGCTTTACCGTGCAGGAAGGTAACGAGGTGACAGTGATCGTCACCAACCTTGATGACATTGACGACCTGACCCACGGTTTCACCATGGGCAACCATGGTGTGGCGATGGAAATCGGGGCACAGGCGACTGCATCGGTGACCTTCGTTGCGGCACAGCCTGGGGTTTTCTGGTATTATTGCCAATGGTTCTGTCACGCGCTCCATATGGAGATGCGCGGTCGGATGTTTGTCGAACCAAAGCCGAGCTAAGCCATGCTGCGCTCCCTGACCTTTCTGGTGTCACTGCTGATCGCTCTGCCCGTTTGGGCAGCAGAGGTTCGCGTGCTGCCGGGGGCAGGGACGCTTGCCAACGCCATCGCCGGGGCAGCGCCCGGCGATGTGCTGGTTCTGGCTGCGGGCCAGTTTGCTGGCCCGGTCACGATTGACAGGCCGCTGACAATTACCGGACCCGATGACGCCGTCATTGATGGCATGGGGCAGGGGACGGTGATCACAATTAATGCCTCAGATGTGCATATCACGGGGCTGACAATAACCGGATCAGGGCTTGATAGCCAAAATCTAGACGCCGGGATCAAGATACTTAAAAAGGCAGATCGCGCATTGATTGAGGGCAATCGCCTGCTGGGCAATCTGCATGGCATAGATGTGCATGGCGGGCGGGACGCAGTTGTTCGCAACAACACGATTGAAGGGACGCAGACGCCACGCATGAACGACCGGGGAAACGGCATTTATGTATGGAATGCCCCCGGTACATTGATCGAGGGCAATAAAATCCGTTGGGGTCGTGACGGGATATTCTCGAACACCTCGCGCAAGGGTGTCTACCGCAACAACCTGTTTCGCGATCTGCGCTTTGCGGTGCATTACATGTACACGAACGATTCCGAAATCTCGGGGAATGTGTCGATTGGCAATCATCTGGGGTATGCAATCATGTTCTCAAACAAGGTTGTTATCAAAGACAACCTCAGCCTGTCCGACATCAGCCACGGGGTGATGTTGAATTATGCAAATAATGCGGACGTGTCGGGAAATCTGGTGCGCGGCGGGGCGGATCGCTGCACGTTCATCTACAATGCCCATAAGAATTTGATCTATGATAACCGGTTTGAAGGCTGCACCATAGGCATTCATTTCACTGCTGGATCAGAACGTAACATTCTGACGGGAAACGCTTTCATTGGAAATCGGACGCAGGTGAAATACGTCGGTACCCGTGACATCGAATGGAGTTTTGAGGGCAGGGGCAACTATTGGTCGGATCATCCCGGGTTTGACCTTGGCGGTGATGGTATCGCAGACAGCGCCTTTCGCCCTAATGATCTGATGGATCATATTTTGTGGTCGCAACCGGCCGCTGCCTTGCTGACCGGTGCCCCGGCCGTGCAGCTCATTCGATGGGCGCAATCCAGTTTTCCCGCCACTCTGCCAGGGGGTGTTGTGGACAGCACACCGTTGATGGCCGCCCCCATGGTGACAGTCCCGCCCGAATACACCGCGATGGAGGCCGAAGTGGTCGCCCGACGGAAAGAAAGTGACCCAGATGACTTCGACATTGACGATCTCACATCTCACTAAGACATTTGGCAGCGTGACAGCCCTGTCTGACGTTTCGCTCTGCGTGGCGCCGGGTGAACGCGTGGCATTGCTGGGCCATAATGGCGCGGGGAAATCCACGCTGATGAAGCTCATACTGGGCTTGATTGCACCCGATACCGGCGACATTTCGGTCTGTGGTGCGGTTCCGGGCAATCCCGGCGCGCGCTTGCAGGTGGCGTATCTGCCGGAAAACGCCGCCTTTCATTCCGCTTTGACCGGGCTGGAGCAGATTGCGTACTACATGCGTCTGCGCAAGGTGGACCCCAAGGGGGCGATGGACCTGCTGGAGCGCGTTGGCCTCGCCTCTGCGGCCAAGCGCCGGATTGGAACCTATTCCAAGGGTATGCGGCAGCGGGTCGGTCTGGCTCAGTCCTTGATCGGGTCCCCGGCTCTTTTGGTTCTGGATGAGCCGACCAGCGGCCTTGATCCTGTCTCGCGGCGCGACTTTTACGATCTGCTGGATGATCTGGCCGCCGATGGTGCCGCGATCCTTTTGTCGAGCCATGCCCTGACCGAGGTTGAAGCGCGCACAGACCGATTGTGCATCTTGTCAGGTGGGAAAGTGGTGGCTGAGGGGTCCTTGCAGGCATTGCGCCGGGAAGCGGCGCTGCCAATCTCCATGCAGATTACCGCGCTCAATGGATATGGCACGGATATCATGGCAGCTTTGCCGCATGCGATCCGCGTTGAAAATACGCTCCATCTGACTTGTGCACAAAGCGATAAGCTTGCCACTCTCGCCCGCATTTCGGCGATGCAGAACATGGTTGCGGACTTCGACATAATCCCGCCAAGCTTGGAAGACATATATGGCCATTTTAGCCGGAGGGACGGACAATGATCGCCCGCATCCTTGCCACGGCAATTACCGAGGGTCACATCGCCCGCCGCAACCGTTGGGTGCTGATTGCCGTGCTGCTGATGGTGGTCTTTTCGCTGGTGTTGTCGGCTGCGGGGTCGGCCCCGACCGGCGCACTTGGCGCGGACCGCCTGTCGGTCGTGGTGGCATCGCTGACGTCTTTGTCAGTCTATCTGGTGCCGCTGGTCGCGCTTTTGATGGCGTTTGATGCCATTGCTGGCGAGGTGGAGCGCGGCACATTACCCTTGTTGCTGACCTATCCAGTTGCCCGTTGGGAGGTTCTTGCAGGTAAGTTGCTGGCGCATACGGTCATTCTGATCTTTTCCATCGTCGCAGGCTTTGGCACGGCGGCAGCCGTCACCATAGTGGCTGATCCCGCGGCGGTCTCGGGGCTGGGCTCTTTATGGCGGCTGACATGGACATCCATTTTGCTTGGGGCAACATTTCTGGGGATCGGGTATGCGCTCTCGGCCTTGGCGCGGCGCGCCTCGGCAGCAGCAGGTTTGGCAATTGGGTTGTGGCTGGGGTTGGTGGTACTCTATGATCTGGGTTTGCTGGCGGCGGTTGTCGCCGACGGCGGCGGTACTTTTACGACCCGTATTTTCCCTGCGGCCCTGCTCGCCAATCCCGCAGATGCCTTTCGGCTCTTCAACCTCACCGCATCGCAAGCCACATCCGCAGCTTCAGGCATTGGGGGTGCCGCAACGGTCATTCCGCAATGGCAATCGCTATCCTCATTGCTGGTTTGGCCGCTGTTGGCGCTGGCCTTGGCCACACTTGCCTTTAGAAAGTTCGAACCATGAGACACCTTTTGTTGGCCACGGCCTTATTGGTCCTGACTGCTTGCAAGCAAGATGGGGTACAAGACACGGCAGCTCTGCCACTGACCGAAGAGACAGTTGGGCATTATTGCCAGATGAACCTGCTTGAACATCATGGCCCAAAAGCACAGGCGCATTTGTCAGGACTACCGGGCGCGCCGCTGTTTTTCAGTCAGGTCCGGGACGTCGTGGCCTATATGCGGATGCCTGAGCAAAGTCATGATATTCTGGCGGTCTGGGTCAATGATATGGGCGCACCTGATGCCACTTGGGAAGTGCCGGGTCCGACAAACTGGATCGCTGCTGAGAACGCGTTTTATGTTGCGGGTGGGCGTGCCAAGGGCGGCATGGGCGCGCCTGAAATCGTGCCTTTTTCGAATCCTGAAAATGCCAATCGGTTTGCAAAAGCCAATGGCGGGCAGGTCATGCGCCTTGCCGACATACCGAACAGCGCCGTTCTGGCCCCTGTGGCTTTGGATGGCGACACAGATGATGCAGAGTATAGCAATCGCTTGCGCGCCTTGTCGCGCACCCCTGGGGAGTAAGACCATGACCAGCCGCCGCCGTTTCCTAGCGATCAGTGCCGCCGCCATTGCCTTGCCGGGGCAGGGCCGTGCGCAACCGGTCTACACATGGCAGGGTGTGGCCCTTGGTGCCCGGGCCACGCTTCGTCTGGCGCATCCCGATGCCAGGAGGATTAGCGCGCGGGTTACTGCGGAAATCTCGCGGTTGGAAGATGTTTTCAGCCTTTTCCGCAACAACAGCGCCTTGGCGCAGTTGAACAGCGCTGGCGTGCTTCACGCGCCGCCATTTGAATTGCTGGAGTGTCTGTCGCTTGCGGGTGCTGTTCATGAGGCAACCGGCGGCCGGTTCGATCCGACAGTCCAGCCCCTTTGGGCCAGTTTCGCTGACGCATCTGCGCGTGGCACAGTGCCAACGGACACTGAGCAGAGTAAAGCACATGCGCTGACCGGTTGGCAGCATGTAAAATCCAGCGCCGATGCCGTTGCCCTGCAACCCGGAATGGCGTTGACCCTGAATGGAATCGCGCAAGGTTACATCGCGGATCGTGTTGCTGTGATGCTGGATGGCGAAGGATTGACCAATATTCTGATTGATACCGGTGAAATTCGTGCGCTTGGTGGGCATCCCGATGGCCGTCCCTGGCCTGTCAAACTCTCGGCTGGTGGGGAAGTGCCGCTTGCCACGCGGGCTCTTGCAACCTCAGCGCCGCTTGGCACAACTTTTGATCAAGCTGCGTCTGTCGGTCATATCCTCGACCCACGCACGGGCCGGCCATCGCAGGCAAAATGGCGTGAGATCTCTGTGTCAGCAACTTCCGCTGCGCTTGCCGATGCCCTGTCGACGGCGGCCTGCCTGTTGCAAACGCGTGATGAGATTGATTTTTGTCTTGCCCGATTTCAGGACGTAAAACTTGAAGCGATTTCAACTATCTGAGGGTGGCTGAAGCGCTCAAGCCTGACGTGTCACGTCAAATTTGGCGCGACTGAGAATCCGGTTGCTATCGTCCACTGTCATGCGAAATGCGCGGTTTTGGTAAATGAAAGTCAACCGCCAGCGCCCCTCATCCTCATCAACCCCTTTTTCGCACCGGGAGGTCATCGCCTGAGATCGCATAAGCGTTTGCACCTCGGACGGAGCGATACCGAAGGCCTGAGCAAGTATCTCCGCGTCTACCACGAAGCCATCATCGCCAAATTCAACGGAGGTCATGAGGCGTTTTCCAAGGATCGGTGGCGACGGCAACTTTTGCGGTATCCGAAGGGGCCGTGACAGATAGTCTGGCATTTGCCAGACACATCCTTATTTCGGATATCGGGGTCAGGCTGCGTCGATTTGACTGGTAAGCAAAGACCACATTCGCTGTCTGAGATCAGGCGCATTTAGCTTCCTGTGATTTTAATAGGCATTTACAGTACCTATTAACAGGTTTACTCATTAACGCAACAGAATTGACCAAAAGCTGCCGCCTGAACGACGGTTGATAGTTCTGCAAAAGCTCTGAATGTGTTGGGCCGTGATCTATGAGTAATTTGGCGGATCCCCACCGGTCTTTATCAGAACTACTGGCGGGGAAGCGACAGGCCTATTGCTCCATCTTAAGTGTCAGAGGCAATGCAATGAATAATCCAGTACCAACCGGCGGGTATGCTTCACAGATGGCTGATTTGCGTGCCAATGGCAGCCGATCTGGATACGGCGGCGGCTGTTTTGCCCGAAAACTGGCGGTGTTTTCAATACGCCCCTGCACCTTTGGGGTTGGGCTCCAATCGGGGGCGTCATGAGCAGTACCTCCGCACAAATGCGCGCCTGGCGCGGACCGGCAATCCTTACCTTTGGCTTTCGTCCGTTCTTTTTCGGGGCCGCCGTGTGGGCAACCCTTTCGATGGCGCTTTGGTTGCTGATGCTTTCCGGGATGATGAGCTTACCTACGGCATTTGACCCGGTGTCGTGGCATGCCCACGAGTTCCTGTTTGGATACCTCTCTGCTGTTGTTGCAGGTTTCCTTTTGACGGCGGTGCCGAATTGGACCGGGCGATTGCCGATCATTGGCTGGCCGCTCGGGGTGCTCTTTGGGCTGTGGGTTGCGGGTCGCATCGGCGTGGCCGTTTCGGCCAACCTGTCGCCCTTGGTGGTCGCGTTCGTGGATATTGCTTTCCCTGTGACCATGGGGCTTGTGATCGCGCGCGAGATTGTCGCGGGAAAAAATTGGCGCAACCTGATCGTGCTGGGCATGCTGGCTGTTTTCACGTTCGGAAATGCGCTGTTTCATTTGGAAGCGGCTGGGTCGGCCGATCCCGTAGCGGGCTATGGGCTGCGCATTGGCCTTGGTGCCGGCGTGATGATGATCGGCTTGATTGGCGGGCGGATCGTGCCGTCATTCACCCGCAATTGGCTGGTCAGACGAGGCAGCGGTCGTCTGCCCTCGCCGCCCATGCAACGGTTCGACAAAGCATCGCTATTGGTGCTTTTGGTGGCACTATTTTCTTGGGTTCTGGCCCCCACCCATTCGGTAAGCGGAGCCTTTCTTTTATTGGCGGGGACCCTGCACATCATCCGGCTGGTGCGATGGGCGGGATACCGGACGGGTTCAGAACCATTGGTAGCGGTGCTGCACATCGGATATGGTTTTCTGCCACTGGGCGCGCTGGCGATTGGCGCAGAAATCTTTTGGCCCGGTAGTTTTGGGTCGGCAGCGGCGCAACATCTATGGATGGCCGGTACCGTCGCGGTGATGACATTGGCGGTAATGACCCGCGCCACACTTGGCCATACCGGCCAGCCGTTAACGGCAGGGCCTGCGACAGTTGGCATATATGTGTTTGTGCTTATCGCGGTCCTGTCCCGTCTAGGGGCGGGGCTGTGGCCATCAGCGGCGGCGTGGCTTCACGCACTGGCGGGGCTTGGGTGGATCGCGGCCTTTGGTGGGTTCTCTTTGGTGTACGGTCGTCTGTTGCTGACCCTGCCGGCGGACAAACAAAGCGGAGGATAAGCGACCCGACACAAGGTGGTTCTGTACTATTTAAATCGGGTTGGTTCCCCGACGTCGTGCCGCGCATTTAAGGCGATTGCGGTGGGTCAGGGGAATTGAACCATCTGCAGGAAAGCTCAGGCCCGGTCAGTTGTTTTTGCAGCGATACCGATTTCTAGAGAACGAAGGAGGCAAGAAGGCTATGGTTGAACATTCGACGCGCAGCTGGACATTAAAATTGGCGGCAGGTGTCGCCATAGTGTTTGGCACCCTGACAATTCTTTCTGGCGGTCAAGCGCTGTTTGGAAGTGTCGCAATGCGGGACGCGGTTGGGGATGCCGTTCCGTTTGTGCTCTGGTTCAATTTCCTTTCTGGTTTCTTTTACATTTTGACGGGCATCGGCATTGCGATGGGCCGACGCTGGGCAGCCCGGATGGCAGTGTACATCGCGTTGGCAATAGCTGCGGTTTTCGCGCTGTTCGGTTTGCATATCTTGCAAGGTGGCGCATTTGAAATGCGCACCGTCGGTGCCATGACTTTACGTCTGATTGTGTGGATCATCGTAGCGACGGTCGCGGTCCGGAATTTGCCCGTGGTGCGTTAGCGTCTGGAGATGTCTGTTGACATACCTCTTGATGCTTGGAGGATAGATGCGGATTAATCGAACGCTGCATCTTTTGCCGCTGAATGAAAAAAAACTGAACTGCAAATCTTTGCGCTAAATCAAAGAAATCGGGTCCCGCCAAACATAGACAGGTGGTCGAAGGTGCCTGCCCCTCGGGATGGTCGCGCTGATTTTTCTGTGCTGCTCGTGCCGTGCGCATCGAGTTTTCGCTGAACCAAAGGATCCAATGATGGACACTGTGTTTGCCCGCTACGCCAGCCGCCCGGCACCGCGTTATACCAGCTATCCTACAGCGCCCCATTTCCAAAAGGATTTCGCGGAAACGCGCTATCGCGACTGGCTTTCGAAACTCGACAGGGACGACCCGGTGTCCCTTTACCTGCATGTCCCGTTCTGCCGCCAGATGTGCTGGTACTGCGGATGCAACATGAAGCTGGCATCCCGCTATGGGCCAGTGGGGGAATATGCGAAGACCTTGCGGCAGGAAATAGATCTGACCGCCCGCGCTTTGCCGGGACGGATGACTGTTTCGCATCTTCATTGGGGCGGCGGGACGCCCACGGCGTTAAGCCCCGATGACCTGCAATCCCTCATGGAGGACGTACGCGCGCTGTGGGATTTTGCGCAGGATGCAGAGATTGCCATCGAAAGCGACCCTCGTACCCTTACCGCAGAGATGGCTGATCGCATCGGTGCATTGGGTTTTAACCGGGCCAGCTTTGGCGTGCAGGAATTCGACATCCAGGTGCAAAACGCCATCAACCGCGTGCAACCTCCTGACATGGTTCAAAGGTCTGTCGAACAATTGCGCGCTGCGGGGGTGTCGGGTATCAACTTTGATCTGATCTACGGCCTGCCGCATCAGACGGTTGCAAGCATCGTGAAGACGGTCCGGCTGTGTGCCGCCATGCGGCCGGACCGCGTGGCCCTCTTTGGGTATGCTCATGTACCTTGGATGGCCAAGAACCAGCGGATGATCGAGAACGACGCACTGCCCGGTTCCGCCGCCCGTGCGGCACAGGCCAGTGCAGCGGCCCAAGCGCTGGTTGCAGAAGGATACGTAGCCATTGGCCTTGATCACTTTGCTTTGCCCGACGACGCACTTTCGGTGGCGTCCCGCACTGGACAATTGCATCGCAATTTTCAGGGTTACACAACCGATCGCGCTCAGACGATGATTGGCATGGGGGCGACCTCAATCGGCAGAACGCCGTCGGGATATGTGCAAAACTTCGTGGAAACGGGTGCGTGGGCACGCGCTGTGACCGCGGGGTTATTGCCTGTTGCCAAGGGCTTGCCACTGACAGAAGACGACCGTTTGCGTGCTGAGGTGATCGAGCGGCTGATGTGTGACTGTCATGTCGATGCAGCCACAATAGGTCGGCAGTATGGTGCACCTGAGCGTTGGTGGGCTCCAGAATTCGAAACGCTACAAGAGATGGAAGCCGATGGTTTGCTCATCCTGTCCGAAGGCAAGATACGGATGACGCCGCAGGGTCGCCCCCTGGTGCGCATCGCGGCAGCAGCATTTGATGCTTATCTTCAATCCAGCAGCGCGCGCCATTCTGTAGCTGTCTAAGGCTTACTTGCTGGCCCCTGAATCAGGCGAAGGCTGCGGAAGTTTTTCCCTTCAATGTTCGCGCAGATGAGAACGGCACCACGGCCTGTTGGCAATGGTTTTGGTAACAGAAAGAGCGCGTCAATCGTTGCCCAACCGCGGAACGTTTTACACGTCCTTGAGCAACTCACCTATCTCAGTCGCGGTCAAAACCCGTCCAGAAGCCACAACTTTTTCGTCGATGACCAATCCGGGCGTGGACATTACACCATAGCCCGCGATTGCGACAACATCGGTAACCTTTTCGATCTCAAAATCGATTCCTGCAGATTGTGCCGCAGCCTGTGCGTTGTCGGCCAAAGCCACACACTTTTTGCAACCGGACCCTAGAATCTTGATGTGCATCGTCATTCTCCCTTTCAAATGAGCAGATGGGTGGTGCTGTTAAAAAGATACCCGATCACAACGATGCCAACTGTTACGATGCCAACAAAAATGACCAGCAACGGCATTTTCACAACCCGTTTGAGCATGATCATCGACGGCAATGACAGCGCTGTGACCGACATCATAAAGGCAAGCGCGGTCCCCACACCGACACCTTTGAGAACGAGTGCTTCGGCGATCGGCAGCGTTCCAAAGATATCGGCATACATCGGCACGCCAGCCAAAGTCGCGACAACGACCGACCACCATCGGTCTTGGCCCAAGGTTGCAGTGATGAAACTTTCGGGAATCCAGTTGTGGATTGCTGCCCCGATACCCACACCGATCAGGACAAAAAGCCAGACCCGATGCACGATATCCAATACCTGATCACGCGCGTAAATCAGCCGTTCCCGGCGGCTGATCTGACCGTCATTGTCGTGATCGGTGACCGGGCTCTGGAACACAAATGCTTCGACCTGATTTTCTAATCTAAGGTGACCGATCAACGTGCCGCCCAGAACCGCCAGAATCAATCCAACGGCGACGTAACTCAAGGCAATGGTCCAGTTAAAGATGCTTGCAAGCAAGATCACAGAGGCAAGATCAACCAACGGCGATGAAATGAGAAAGGAAAACGTCACCGAAAGCGACAGTCCTGCGCTGGTAAAGCCGATGAACAGGGGAATAGATGAGCAAGAGCAGAACGGCGTAAGGGTGCCCAGAAGGGCCGCAAGTGTATTGGCCCCCAATCCCTGTCGTTGCCCAAGGATGCGGCGTGTCCGTTCGGGCGGGAAATAGCTTTGCACATATGAAATGGCGAAGATGAGAAACGACAATAAAATGAATATTTTAACGACGTCGTAAATGAAGAAATGGAAGCTGCCGGCGACCCGACTGGTCATTTCCATGCCCAGACCATCGCGCAAAATCCAAGTGACCAGATCCGATAGCCACTCCATGCGCAGCAATTGGTCATTTAACCAGGTAAACAGATCTCTCAATGGATGGATTTCCTCGATAGGTTTTTGTGTCGCCTGTTTCGGTAATCTAAGCTGCACGGAAGCGGGTGATATGACATCGATCAATTGGGGCGATCAATCGCATGCAATCTCGCGTTGTTGCATTGCCCCAAAAATCGCACCGATCCCACCACCACGATCATCGCCCTCATTCTGGATGGTGTGGGGGGGCATCACGTATTGATTTATTTATACTTTCCATCGGAAAGGTGGTAAAAATTTCATATTCCAAGTCGAGCAAAATGGCGGGTTGATGTGAATGTAGATACTGGTGGCGACAAGCAAAAACTGCTGGTGGACGGACTGCACCGCATTTGCACAGCACAGCAGACCCTTGATCGCATTTTACCGATCAAACATGAGTTTGGAATTACCCGCCTCGCCAATGTAACAGGACTTGATCGGATCGGATTGCCGGTCGCACTGGCCATCCGCCCCAATGCGCGCTCCATTGCGGTTTCTCAGGGAAAGGGTTCGACACTTGCGCTGGCCAAGGTCTCGGCGCTGATGGAAGCGGTGGAAATCTGGCATGCGGAACATTTTGACCAGCCGGTCTTTTTTGCGAGTGTTCAAGACCTGTCAAAGCATCATGCATTCATCGATCTGGATCGGCTTCCGCGTATCCGGGCGCGGGCACCGGGTCGCACGGAGCGTTTGCATTGGGTCTATGGGACTGATCTCATGAGCGATCGAAATGTGCTTGTCCCGCTCGAAATGGTGCATGCGAATTACACCCATCCGCTGTCGCCAGACACTGGTTTCTTCCCGGCGAGCACCAATGGTCTGGCGTCCGGCAACAACAGGCTTGAAGCGATATGCCACGCTATCTGCGAGGTGATCGAACGTGACGCGCTGGCGTTGTGGCATCACTGGCCTGCCCATGCACAGCGGGCGTCACAGCTGGATATCACCTCGATTGATGATCCGCTTTGTCTGATTGCCTTAAAGAAGTTCGAGAATGCCGGGCTGGACTGTTTCGTGTGGAATGTGACGTCTGATGTCGCGGTGGCGACATTCATGTGTGTCATTTGTGACCCTCAGGCTGAGACAAGCCACCTTGGGTTGGGATCAGGGACACATCCAGACCGCGCAGTTGCCCTGCAAAGGGCGCTCAACGAAGCAGCGCAGACCCGGTTGAATTATATCACCGGTGCCCGCGAAGACCTGTCTTTTGAGGAATACAGCACGTCGGGCAGGGACCAGAAGATGGCCGGTTTCAACGTTGAACAGGATGGAAAGAGGGCCTTGCAGCGATTTGATGATGTCCCGACATCGGTAAATGCTGATCTGGAAAGCGATCTTTCTTGGCTTGAGAAATGCTTGCGCGATGCCGGGGTCGAAGAGATCGCGGTTGTCGATCTTGAGCGCAAGGAATTTGAGATCGCGGTTGTGCGGGTCATCATCCCGGGGCTTGAGGCACCGCATGACGATGACAGTTATGTTGCCGGGGATCGCGCGCTTAACGCAAATGGAAAGGGCCGGTTGCGATGATCATATTCGCAGGTCCGTCGCTGGCCAATGTGACGCTGCCGGGTACAGGAATTATCGAAATTCGGCCACCGGTTCGGCAAGGTGACGTCTATCTTGCCACGTTGGAAGCGCCGTCCGCCATCGGGATCATCGACGGCTATTTCGACGGTGTGCCGTCCGTGTGGCACAAAGAAATCCTCTGGGCGATGTCGCAAGGCATTGCCGTGCTTGGCGCGTCAAGCATGGGTGCACTGCGCGCTACGGAACTTGACGCGTTCGGTATGATCGGCATCGGTTCAATTTACGGCGATTATCGTGACGGAGTGCTGGAAGACGACGATGAAGTGGCGTTGACACATGGGCCAGAGGAATTTGGTTTTGCACCGCTGAGTGTCGCGATGGTCAATCTGCGGGCAACGCTCTCGGCGGCGGTGCTTGCAGAAGTGATTACACAACATCAGGCTGATGCGGTGATCGACCATGCCAAGGCGATCTTTTTCAAAGACCGGACTTGGGAAAGGGTTTTGCGTGATCCGGAAGTGGCTGAACTGTGGCCGGACAATAGTCAAAACCTGTTGGACTGGATCGCAGAAAACGAGGTCGATCAGAAACGTGATGATGCCTGCCTGCTTTTGGATCGAATGGTTACGGGCCAATTCAAAAAGCCAGTACCAAATTTTCATTTCGAACAGACGGATCTTTGGGTTCATTCCACCCAGATATGGCAAGACCGGCGCAAAGAGCAAGAACCGCCAAAGGTCGGGGGCTATCGTTTGTTGGGGGACACCAACTTTTTTAGCTGATTACTTTTTGCTATGCTAATCTATGGCCTAGGATACGAAGCGCGAGATGCAGAAAGGGTCGAATACATGCAAGGCACGCGGTTCCGACTGTTCCCTCAGCCGCAATTTTTGAAAGACTTTGTGGAGCCGGAAACGGTGATGGTCTCCTCGGTTGCAGGAAGTCTTGGGCCGGGACCTTCTGATGACCGGATGTATGCGATTTTTCCCATTGGCAAGACCGAGCCTTACGGCATTGCGCCTGATGGCTCGGCGGTACTGACGCCTGCATGGCAGGGAGCCATAGAAGAACCGGCATATCCGGACGCAGAGGGTAATTTTGACTATCTGGAACCCGGCACACCGCAATTCGAAACGGCGCACCTCTTTGGCACGGTGCGGTTCGTGATGGACATCTGGGAAGGCTATTTCGGCCGTGAAATTCCCTGGCAAAGTGATGGCACGTATGACCGGGTCGAGCTTACCATCCTGCCGTCGTTGGAAAACGCCTATTCGGGTTTTGGATTTCTGGAAATGGGAGGCGATCGCAGCGATGGTGGATATACGCCCTTCAGCCTTAATTTCGATGTGATTGCCCATGAAGTGGGGCATGCCTTTATCTATTCAGAAGTGGGTGTCCCTGATCCCAACAACGTGACCGGAGAGTATTTTGGGTTTCATGAAAGTGCCGCAGATCTTGTCGCCTTGATTTCATCCCTGCATTTCAATTCTCTGGTCGATCTGTTGCTCGAACAGACACGTGGGAATCTTTATACGTTGAATGCGGCAAGCCGGATTGCCGAGTTGTCTGAGAACAAGCAGATCAGGGTGGCCGCTAATGATTCTCGTTTGAGTGAATTTGCCGAGGGCTGGATCAAGGAACACCATTTGGCGCAACCGCTTACCGGTGCATTCTTTGATATTTTCGTAGATATCTTTCACGAAATGCTGCTGGATTACGATGCCATTACGCCGGAGCTTGAAGACATGTCAGATCAGTTGCTGGCAACGCCTGAATACGCAACCGTGATGCAGGAAATGTTCGATGAGGCTTTTGCTGCTAATCCGGAGGCATTCAAACTGGCGCTGATTGATGCGCGCGACATATTGGGGACCTACCTTGCCGATACGTGGAAGGAATTGAAAAACGCCGATCTCAATTTCGTTGACGTGGCAGATTTGTTTATCGAGGTCGATTTCAGACATACCGGGGGACGATTTGAACGGCTGATCCGAGGAAACTTTGATATGCGCGATATCGGCTTTGTTGAAGTCGGCCCGCAACTCAAACCACTTGATAAAGGCAGCCACGCAAATTCAGTGCGAACCATGGTGCCAATAGACTAGATGAGATTTTTGCGCTATAATAACAACACTTTAGGTTGAATATTAATCAATTTCTGCTCGAAAAAGGATAAAAGCCATGAAAGAGACGATCCATACGTCCTCAAAAATTGTTATATTTGGTCGTGTCGTCGACGATTTGACCGTGAGCGTCTCAGATGCTGACAAAACGGCGGGTAAGGATCCGAAATTCGCGCGGGCTTATGGTTTTACTTTTGACGGTATTTACTTGGAATTGGCGTCGCCGGTACTGTTTCTGGTCGATGGTAACGGTGAAGAGGCCGATGATATTGCGCTGCCCGGCCCAAATCCGCGCGACAAGAAATTCTATGCCGATCTTCGCGCCTGGATTGTCGACCGCTCTAACGAGACGGTCCGGCTGGATGTCGATTCTGGTAAATTTGAAAATCTACTGCCTGACACCGGGGGCGATGGCGGCGCAGGTGTCTCAGGTGCGCGTGTCTCAGGTGCGCGTGTTTCGGGTGCCCGCGTTTCAGGTGCACGTGTCTCAGGTGCCCGCGTTTCGGGTGCGCGTGTTTCAGGTGCGCGGGTGTCTGGTGCGCGGGGCGATGCCAGCGACTAGACCGACAGGCATCGCATGCCGCCTAGCGCCTTATAGTCCAGCCCGTTTGAGACCATCCAGAAAGTGCTGCAGATCCTCTTTGCATTTGTCAGGTTGGACTGCAGCCCACCGTTCCGCCACAAAATTCGGATGTGCTGTGCGCACGCGGTCAGCCTCATAGCTGGCCTCGTCCATACGTCCTAGAAATGCGTAACTCGCCGCAAGCAGACGCCGCCCTTCAGTCGGATTCTGCATCTTCTGGATCGTTTTGATTGCATCTTCATAGCGCTTGAGATTGAAATACGCCCCACCCAGATGCCAGATATATTGATCCGGATAGAATGGATTAAGCAGCATGGCCTTTTGCAACAGGGTAATCGCCTCTTCTGATCGGCCGCTATGGGCCAATGCGTCCGCCATGTCAGACATTACATTGGCATCATTGGGATTAAGCTTCAAAGCGCGCTCATAAGCATTGATGGCCGCGTCATGCTCCTTGCGATAGAGATGTGCGAAACCCAGTTCACCAAACCCTCGTGCGTCGGATGGATCCAACTCAATCGCCCGACGCGCGAGCATCAGTGCCTCATCCAGCGCAGTGTCGGAATTTTCGGCCCAATCGTAGCGCCATTCCAGATTGAAGGTGCGGGAATGCGCGGCATATGCCCTTGAATATGTTTCGTCGCTGCGCAAAGCCGAGAGAAACATCTCACGCGCTTCTTTCACATCCTGCTGCGTGTACTGGGCAAGATACCTTTCACCTCTAAGCACCGATCCATAGGCCATCAGGTTTGCCGGCGGCAAAAGCCGCGTTCGTTCGCGTTCTGATACCTCGATCTGCGCCGCTGTCGCGGACACGATCACTTGCGTGATCTCGTCCTGCAAATCGAACAGATCTTCTATGTTACGATTGTATTGTTCGCCCCAGATCGTGCGGTTCTGCAGAGCATCCAATAGTTGAATTGTAATCCGCAGACGCGAACCGGCCTTTCTGACAGATCCCTCGACGACGTAGCGGACACCCAACTCGCTCGCCACCTGCTTTGGTGCCTTGACGCGATCGCGGTACATATAAGCAGAATCGCGGGAAATTACGAAAAACTGGTGAAACCGGGACAGACTGGAGGTCACGTCCTCGGTCAAGCCCTCTGCAAACCAATGGTCATCGCTATTGCTGCCCTGAAAACCGAACGGAAGCACAACGATGGACTGGCTTGAGATTGCCCGTTCCCTGTAGTCAACCGATTTGTCGATGTCGCGCCGTAGGCCCGGTGTCATCGCCGCCGAGGTCGGGTTTTCATGCACCTGAAAGACGTCAATGGTCTTACCAATGTTTTTGAAATCCTGCCCACCAAGATATTCATAGCCATACTCAAGGGTGTTGCTGACGTGATCATAGGCCGCGCCGGAAATGCATATCCGCCCGGGATTTGAAAAAGCCTCGATGCGGGCCGCGATGTTGATGCTTTCACCTGAGACATCATCACCGTGGACAAGAACTTCGCCAAGATTGACGCCAAAGCGGAACCATATCTGTTCATCGGAAGGCAGGTCCTTGTTCATGTCTCGGCAAATGTTTTGCATTTTGACCGCGAAAGTGACCGCATCCACTGCGCTTTCAAAGATCATGAAGGCGCTGTCTCCGGCTGACCCCTTCATTTCACCCGAAAATTCACCGATTTCACTTCGGAATATGGCCAGCCTCTCTCTTACCGCGTCGGTGGTTCTCTCCTCGTCGACGCTCATCATCTTGCTGAAATTCGCAATATCCGCAAAAACAATGGCGACGAGACGTCGTTTCTTGCGTTCCGAAGAACGGGGGATGGTCTTGACCTTATTCACCTGTGGATTTCCAACTTGTTTGGTTAAGAATGACGTTGTGGTTTTGCCTCAAATTGTCGAGTACGGATTTCCGCCTTTGGTCCCATTCAGATCTCAGGAGCCCGGCAATCACGACATCTTGCCTTTGACCGTCCGTAAACCAACCTCCCCGAAATCTCCCTTCTTCCTCAAAGCCCAACGACGACAGCGTGGACCGCGTCCCTAAGTTATCTTCTCTATAAAATGTTGTCAGCCTGAACAACCGAAGCTGCCTGAAGGCCAGATCCAAAAGGCTGATTGACATCGCTGTTGCAAGACCTTTCTTGCGAAACTGCGGCCCCACGAAACAGGGTACAATTGCGTCGCCGTGGATGTAATTGACTGCTTCCAACCCAGCGATACCGGCGGGCTGGCCATCCGCACTGACCGCAACGAACCAAAACGCACCCGGTATCGCCGCATACTCCAGCGATTTTCGCCAGCTTTCTCGCAGCGCTTCTTCATTTTTGGGAACAGGCATATTCCGCTCAAACATCGCCACGTCATTAAAGTCCAAAAACCATTCCGCGAACGTCGAAATATCGTCCAAAGACATAGGTCGAAAGGTGAAGAAATTTTTAATCTCATTTGAAGTCATGCTAATATTCCCTTGTCGTTTCCGATTAAATGTCAGCAGTGCAACCGAGCCAACGAAAAAGATTGGGTCGCCACTTTTATGGCATTCGAACAATTACTTTTCAGAATATCCGTTCAGTATATCAAATCATGCGCACAGATACCAACATTCTTGGTGGCCACCTGATACGCGTGCAGAACGGTGCGAAGGTCTCTAATTCGCAGCAAAGTCCGTCAGATGCTCTGCTGCAATAAGCATCATCCGATACGTGACAGCTTCTTGCTTGGTCAGGTCTTCTTCCTTGCCCACGATGTAGACCGACGTCCCCAAAAGGACGTTGTTGCGCACATCAAGAGCCAGATATAGATCCGCAAATTCGTCCGTCGTGCGGTCGGTTCCCTCGAAGTACCCCCAACAGGTGGCCAAGTCGTCGTCTGGTACCTCCACCAATTTGCAATCCGTGGGTTTTTGGTCTGTCCAAGCCGCATGCATTGAAATCTGTTCCACAAACTTTGCTATCTTCCTGTCTGCTGCTGTCGCCAAATCCGCCGTCCGTTCCACGGCAATCGCAAGTTCCACACTTCCGTCACCAATGCTGGTCTTGACAGCACCCAGTGCGGGATCCCACGCCAGCGGCAATCCCGATGGCACGGCTATGGTCGCTCCGGTGAGGCGATCTTCATAAATGTCAAAAGCCAGAGCATCAAAATCGCCAGGATCATCCAGATGTTCTTTGAGCCCGGCCAGATTTTCTTTCCACTCAAAATCCTGTGCTTCAACAAATTCCAGTGCCACACTTGCAAGCGGGATGCGGCGCACCAGTGTCAGCGCGCTTGGCTCTTCCGCATTCTGCTCAATCTGAAGGCCATCCTGATCCAAGCGGTCCCAGATCTCGTTCTCAAGCGGGGCAAGACTGTTGAGATCGAAGGTCGCAAAATCCATCATCAAGAAGTCGATGTAATCGGTGTCCGTCATGTCCTTGAATTTCTTTGTGCGGTGTAAGGCGCGCCCTGAAAAATGCGGACCATTCACCTGAACAGTGAAATTCGTGGCCAACGGGCTGTCCGTCTCGCCGGAGGGGGCGATATAGTTGACAAATTCAAGCTGTCGGTCGATTTTATTTTCCGGAACGGTGACAGCCCCGGCGTCGATGCCAAGAGCTGTGAGTTTGTCGAACAGCAACGCCATCCCCTTTGCAAGGGCGTCTTCAAAGTCATCTCCTTCATAGCTCACCGTTACTTGGCGGACAGACCCATCCGTGCTGAGGGCCTCAATGGACCCAAATGCCGGATCGTAAGTGAATTTCACGCGTTCGGGGACAAAGATGGGCTGGTCGGCACCCGCAGGAAAAAGCCCGGTCAGCATTAGCAGGTCTCTTGATTTCTGAGTGGGCAGAATGTCGGTCAAATCATCGATGATCCAAGACAGATCTTCGTCCTCAGCAATGCCATAGGCATCCAAAGCAACCGGGAAAGGGACCGATCCGGCATGCGCCGGACCATCCTGATCTGTTCGATCCTTGGGGGTGGTCTGGCCCAGGGCCACGGTGATCGGATCGCGCACTGTCATAGCGCTGAAAAGATTGGCCTGTTCGGAGATTGTGCTGGGGAAGGGGTCGGTCGAATTTGGCAGACCAGGTAGATAGACACCGGCCGGAACTGACCAGTTGATCCCGCGCCAGCCGCCCAAAAGTCCACCATCAGCAATTGCAACCACCCGCCCTTTGGGGTCGAGAATAGGTGCGCCGGAATGGCCGGGCTGTATGGTGGTTGTGACGCGCAGGATTTGAGTATTGCGCTTCGGGTAGCCCTGATTTCGAAAGAGTTTCGCCAGATCTGCAGATGAAAATGCCCGACCCAATGTCGTCGCACCCGCATCCAGACCCAGCGCGAATTCGATCCGCAGCCCGATCATCTGTTCTGCGGCCAGTGGATAGCCCCAGACAATATGGGCGTCTGTTAGCGCCGGCTGCATATCTGATATCATCAACGCTGGCAGACCCAGATCGTCTTCCAACTTCACCAAGGCCAGATCCCCTTCAAGATCAGCGGCCAGGTAAGTTGCGATCAGGGTCTCCTTTTTGGCGCTCTCGCTGTAGACCAGCCCCTTGCCCGGCGCGCAGCCAGCAATCGCATGCAATGCTGTCACGACAAATCCGGGTTCAGGCCATATGAAACCAGTGGCTTTCATATCCCCATCAGGTGTCGCGCAACGGATTTGCACAACAGAATGTGAGGCTTTTCCTTTGGATTGCGAAAGCAAGACAGTCGGCATCGAAATGCAAAGAAGGAGCAATGCGAGCCACCGGCTCATTTCGCGTCGCCCAGATCTTGCATCCGGCACAATACCCCATGGGCAAGCTCTACCCTGGCTTCCAAATCGCCCTCTTTGGATCCGCTCAACTGCTCTGCAAATGCGCGCACAAGATCAGGGACATTGTCGCGATTATACGCCGCGAGGACATCGGCTGGCGTGGCAAAACGCGCCGGATCAAGGCGAGAGCAGGCATCGAACTTCGATAAGGTAAGAAACAGGACCGCCTGTTTGGCACCTGCCGCTGTGGGGTCCGTTGCCACATTTGTTGCAGACTTGCTGTCTTGAAACGCGAGCGTTGCGGGCACAATCGCAGTACGTTCATAAACCATCATTTGTCTGGCCAGCGTCGCGTTGTCGGGAAAGGCCGCATCCCAACGGGCCAGCGCAACACTGGGGTCGACAGCAATCGGGTTGTTGATCCGTACGTGCAACCCCAAAGCCAAACCAGCAACAGTGGCAAAGCCAAAAGCGCCAATCCGGACGGCGTTGACTTTGGGCAGTTTGGTTAGGCTGCCCTTGCCGTCCAGCCCCAGAAACACGGCCAAAACTGATGTGAGCGCACCGATCACGATGGCCACTACCGGTGTAACGGACAGCCCCATAACAGAACCCAACAGCAACCCGAGCCCAGCGCCGGCAAAAATATCAGCGGCAAATGGCACAGGTCCGTCTGTATGTTCAGCCATTGCAATACCCTCGAAATGAATGAATTTGTTCAAAATGTTCATTGAAACCTAGCATGGAAACGCGTCTTTTTGTATATCCTTCTTCAATAAACTGGTGTCTGACGAAATTTCAGATCGGAATTGTAAAAGACAGCAGGGTTCCTTTCGTGGCTGCCCCATTCAAACAACCCACAATATCACCCAACCTGCCGAAAATGGTGAAGCGCCCTGCCGACACTTGACCATTCAAGTACCGTGAAATACTAGATCAAATCACAGAGCGGGCGTTGTGTAGTGGTAAGACCTTAGCCTTCCAAGCTAATGACGCGGGTTCGATTCCCGCCGCCCGCTCCAACACATCCATGTCCTTTGTAGTTTATGCCGCACGCGCAGTGCTTGACCCTGCTGCTCAGCCGCGCCATGACCGCGTGAGCACCACCAAAGGACATTTCATGGCCCGACCTCCAATTCCTGCGCCGTCCCAGACTGAGGAACGCGAAAAATCCAAGCAGCTGGGCGCATTGCGCGCTTTGGTGCCGTTTCTGTGGCCTTACCGGGCACTGATGATCGCGTCGATTTGTGCCTTGGTGCTCACGGCAATGATTTCGCTGACTTTACCGTTGGCAGTGCGCCGGGTCGTGGATAATTTTCGCACGGGCGAGACCCAGCTTTTGGATCAATATTTCATGGGCGCATTGGTGATTGCGGCGCTGCTCGCGGTGGGGACCGGGCTGCGCTATGCGCTGGTGACTCGGTTGGGTGAGCGGGTCGTCGCAGACATTCGCAAGGCGGTTTTTGACCGTGTGATTGGCATGAGCCCGTCGTTTTACGAGCGGATCATGACCGGCGAAGTCTTGAGCCGGATCACCACAGATACCACGCTGATCCTGTCCGTGATCGGTTCATCGATGTCGATCGCTCTACGCAATGTGCTAATTTTTTTCGGGGGTCTGGGACTGATGATGTTGACCTCGACCAAATTGACCCTGCTGGTGCTGTTGATCGTGCCCGCAGTTGTGGTGCCGATTCTGACGCTGGGGCGGCGGTTGCGGGTTATCAGCCGCGAAAATCAGGACTGGATCGCGGCATCATCCGGCAACGCATCCGAAAGCCTGACCGCGGTGCAGACCGTGCAGGCCTTTACCCACGAGGCGGCAAGTCGGGATCAGTTTGGTCAAATGACAGAAGCGTCCTTTGACGCGGCACGCCGGCGCATCAAAACCCGTGCGGCGATGACCGTGATCGTGATCTTTTTGGTGTTTTCCGGCGTGGTCGGTGTGCTGTGGATCGGCGCGCGTGATGTGCGTGCGGGCGATATGTCGGCGGGCGGGCTGGTACAGTTTGTCATCTATGCGGTGATGGTGGCAGGTGCGGTTGCGGCGCTGTCTGAAATCTGGTCTGAATTGCAGCGCGCGGCAGGGGCCACCGAGCGTCTGGTCGATCTGCTGCAAAGCGAAGATGCGGTCAACGATCCGCTTCACGGCCAGACCCTGCCGGATACAGTGACCGGACGGATCACGTTTGAAGGGGTGCATTTTTCCTATCCGGCGCGGCCCGGTGTCGCAGCACTTGATGGGATTGATCTGGAGATCAGCCCAGGCGAAACCGTGGCCTTTGTTGGTCCGTCCGGTGCAGGTAAAACGACGATTATTCAGCTCATCTTGCGGTTTTATGATCCTGCGCAGGGCCAGATCAGGCTGGATGGTGTCGACCTGCGCGATATGCGCCGTGATGTATTCCGTCGCCATATTGCACTTGTCCCTCAGGACCCGGTGATCTTTGCCGCCAGTGCCGCAGAAAACATTCGGTTCGGCAGGCCAGATGCCAGCGACGCTGATGTGACGGCTGCTGCCAAAGCGGCGGCGGCAGACGAATTCATCACTGCTTTGCCCGAAGGCTATGACAGCTATCTGGGGGAACGGGGCGTAATGTTGTCAGGCGGTCAGAAGCAACGCATTGCCATCGCACGCGCGATTCTGCGCGATACGCCCGTGCTGTTGCTGGACGAAGCCACCAGCGCGCTGGATGCGGAAAGCGAACGTGCCGTGCAAGCCGCCGTGGACAAGTTAAGCGCCGACCGGACGACCCTTATCGTGGCGCACCGTTTGGCGACTGTCAAAAAAGCGGACCGCATAGTGGTGCTGGAGGCGGGCCGCATTCTGGCAATCGGAACCCATGATGAACTGGTTGCCAAGGGCGGGCTTTATGCCCGGCTGGCAAAGCTGCAATTCACCGATGGTGCGCAAGCTCTTTAATTCCCCCTTGTGTCCGTTGGCGTGGAACGAAACTATGTTCTATGAGTTCATATGCAAAGGAGAACTGATATGGGTTTGTGGAGTTTTGTTAAAGATGCCGGCAAGAAAGTATTTGACGGTGGTGACGACGCAGAGGTCTCAGGGGCCGCGTTGCAGGATGAATTGAAGGATCTCGGCCTCGATGCCAAGGGTCTTGATATTACCGTGGACGGTGACAAGGTAAAAGTCAGCGGCAAGGCCGTCAGCCAGGAGATGAAAGAGAAAGTCATTCTGGCAGTTGGAAATGTCGAGGGCGTCGCAGAGGTTGAAGAAGACATCGAAGGTGACGGTGCCGATCCGACGTTTCATACGGTCGAAAAGGGCGACACCCTTTGGGAAATCTCAGCCAAAACGCTTGGCAACGGTGCCCGCTACGAAGAGATTTTTGAAGCCAACAAACCAATGTTGAGCCATCCTGACAAAATCTATCCAGGCCAGGTTCTGCGTATTCCTGCCGCGTGAGCAGTAATAGGTTTCAGATCGAATAATACCAAAAAGATTGGGGCGGTTGTGCATGACGCACAGCCGCCCTTTTTGTTTTGCCGCTGCGTTATATTGGCTTACGCAGCGTCGCAAAGGCCAGCATGCTTGCAGAAAACTGGATTTCGACGCATCCTTTCGGCGAGTAAAAAAACACAGCTGGAAAACCAGCTTTTAGGGGAGGACGGCCATGCCATTTGGCGGGATCAAGGATTGCAAAGCAATCGAAGCGGAAGGGCCTTGGGCAGAACGCGATGTTGCGAAGACGCTTTACGGATTGCTCAGCAGCACAGCGGCAAAGTTCCCGCAGCACAATGCCGTCAGTTATCAGATATTCTCTGGTCCCAAAGACAAGGCTGAAACGCTCACCTGGAAGCAATTGCACGGCAAGGTGACCCAAGCGGCCAATATGTTTCGATCCCTTGGCATCGGCCCCAAGGATGTAGTGGCCTATGTTCTGCCCAATTGTAATGAAACGACGATTACGCTGTTGGGGGGTGCCGTTGCCGGTATCGCGAACCCGATCAACCCGTTGTTGGAACCTGAACAGATCGGGTCAATCCTGCGCGAAACCGGGGCGTCGGTGGTCGTGACATTGCGGCCTTTCCCGAAAACCGATGTGGCTGAAAAAACCGCAGAAGCGGTCAAATTTGCACCGGGTGTGCATACGGTGCTTGAAGTTGACCTGCTGCGATATATCACACCGCCAAAATCATGGATTATCCCGCTGATCCGGCCCAAGCTGAAGATCGCTAATCAGGCCAAATACCTGAATTTCAATGCAGAACTTGCCAAGCAACCGACAACACTGAAGTTTGAAGATCCACAAGAAGACCGCGTGGCATGTTATTTCCACACTGGCGGGACCACCGGCATGCCGAAAGTGGCACAGCATACCTATCAGGGACTGGTCTACAACGGTTGGCTGGGGCATCGGCTGTTGTTTGACGAGAACGACAACATCATGTGCCCGCTGCCGCTGTTCCATGTCTTTGCCTGTCACGTGATCCTGATGGCGGCCGTCCATTCGGGTGCGCATGTGGTCTTTCCGACACCGCAGGGATACCGTGGTGAAGGCGTATTTGACAATTTCTGGAAACTGGTTGAGCGCTGGAAGATTAGCTTTATCATTACTGTACCGACCGCCATATCGGCCAAGATGCAGCGGCCCATTGATGCGGATGTGAGCACGGTCAAGACGGCGTTCTCAGGCTCTGCACCATTGCCGCTTGAGCTTTTTCGGCGCTTTGAGGAAGCCACAGGCGTTACTCTTGTAGAGGGCTATGGATTGACCGAGGCCACATGCCTCGTGTCCGTTAACCCGACTGATGGCCAAAAGAAAGTTGGCAGCATTGGCATCCCATTGCCCTATTCCAAAGTCCGGATCATCAAGGGCACCAATGACGGGCCGGTGGATGCGGGTGTGGACGAGATTGGCGAGATTTGCGTGTCGAACCCCGGCGTTTATGCAGGGCATACCTATACCGAGGCCGACAAGAACAAAGACCTCTATTATGACGAAAAATATCTGCGCACAGGCGATCTGGGGCGGGTGGACAGCGATGGCTATCTTTGGATCACCGGGCGGGCCAAAGATCTGATCATTCGGGGCGGCCACAACATTGACCCCGCCGAGATTGAGGAGGCGCTTTTGGGCCATGAAGCTGTGGCTTTTGCCGGGGCAATCGGACAGCCCGATGCCCATGCAGGCGAAGTGCCCTGTGCATTTGTCGAACTGGTTTCCGGTGCGTCCGTGACCGAAGAAGAGCTTTTGGCCTTTTGCAAGGAAAAGGTCCATGAGCGGGCCGCGCAGCCCAAGCATATGACGATCATGGACGAACTGCCCAAAACGGCTGTGGGCAAGATTTTCAAACCTGATCTGCGCAAACATGCGATCACGCGCATTTACAACGCCGCGCTGGAAGAGGCGTCGCTGGAGGCGCGGGTGACCTCCGTGATTGATGACAAAAAGCGCGGTCTGGTGGCGCAGGTCACGATGGGTGGCGCGTCAGATGCAGATGTCGGCAAAGTGCTAGGTGCGTTCACGAGGCCATGGGAGGCTGTGTGAGAACACCGGATTACAGCCGCTTGATTGACGCCGAAATGTGGGCGTTCATCGAGCGGCTGGACAGCACCTATCCGGCCGGTGCTGTCGATCTGACCATTGCTGAGCAGCGCGATGTCTATGACGGCATGTGCAAGGTGTTCTATCAGGGCAGGCCCAAAGGTGTGCAGGTCCATGATGAGCCTAACGGTGGCGTTCCCTGCCGCCGTTATGAGACCAGCGGCAGCGATGTGACGGTGATCTATTACCACGGTGGTGGTTTTGTTGTAGGCGGGCTCGACAGCCATGATGATGTCTGCGCCGAGATCTGCCAGCGCACCGGGTATAGGGTAATATCGGTTGATTACGGACTGGCCCCCGAGGTGATTTTTCCGGGGTGTTTCGACGATGCGTGGCGGGCTTTCGCTGCCATCGCGACCGCACATGACGGTGACCTGATGCTGACGGGCGACAGTGCCGGTGGCAATCTGGCCGCGGCGGTGGCGCATCACGCGCGGGGCACGCATGACGGGCGCATTGTTGGTCAGGTGCTGATCTATCCGGGTCTTGGCGGTGACTGGGGGCAGGGGTCCTATGTGGAGCATGCCAATGCGCCACATCTCAGCACAGCGGACATGGAATTTTACATGAACATGCGCACGGGTGGCAGCGGTCCACCCAAAGGCGACCCGCGCTATGCGCCGTTGCAGGACACCAACTTTGCCGGGGTGCCACACTCGGTGATGATCACGGCAGAATGTGATCCGCTGGCCAGCGATGGGCAAAGCTATCGAGATGCGCTGCGTGCGGCGGGTGGTCAGGCGGAATGGATCAATGTGGCGGGCATGGTGCACGGCTGT
The DNA here is from genome assembly GCF_042611115.2 of Sulfitobacter sediminivivens. Lineage (NCBI taxonomy): Bacteria > Pseudomonadati > Pseudomonadota > Alphaproteobacteria > Rhodobacterales > Roseobacteraceae > Sulfitobacter > Sulfitobacter sediminivivens. The sequence continues at coordinate 60,767 of NZ_JBHGAR020000009.1, read as the reverse complement.
TTACGGGCGCGGGTGATGTCGCAAAAAGCGGCTGGTTTTTTCGATCAGGTGGTCGGTGCAATTGATGCGCTGGGGCGGCGTGAATGGCCATATTGACGTCGGGTTGATCCAATCGCCTTAAGTGAGAAAACTCTTGGCTTTCATGGTCTTGGCAATCGGTGCGCCGAGCCGGTGCAGGATCGTCGGGGCCAATTGCAATTGATCAATCACTGTGTCCTCTGATGGCCCTTCCGCGGCCCCAAAATAATACAGTGCCGCCTCTTGCTGTAACGGGTCGCGCCCGCCGTGGTGGCCGCGCGCGTCCTGACCATGATCGGCAGTGACGATCACCTCGTATCCGTCATCCAACCAGCGCGGAATGAACGGGGCCAGCATTTCGTCCATCACAAAACAGGCGTGGTCCATTTCATGACAATCATGGAAAAACCGATGACCCATGCTGTCCAATGTACAGGTGTGCAACATACCGTAATTCAGGCCAAAGCGCTGGCAAAGATTTGTGAGGGACCCAAATAAATCCACGTCAGAGGGGGTCATCTGATTGTCGTGACCATACCCTGTCATGGTGTGGAAACGACCGTGGTTGATGGATTTGCTTGTTGGCTCGTCATATTCGATATCGCGAACGAAATCAAAGGGATGGCGGTTGAAAAACTCTGACCAGAACGAATGTGCAACCGCACCGGTTACGCCGCCGCCCGCGCGGACCTGAGAAAAGATATCCTTTTCCTTGAGGCGGAATACATTACCATTCCCGGTACAGCCATGCACCGCCGGGGCCACGCCCGTATGGATTGAGGCATAGCACGATGCCGAGGTCGAGGGCAGCACTGAGCGGATTTTCCAGACCCGGGCATCGCCGCTGTCGACCCAGCCTTCAAGGTTGCCAAACAGACGCCGCCAGTTGCGGTAGGGGACACCGTCGAGGATGATCAGCAGCAGCTTGTTTTTCATGGTTCGGCCCCCTTGGTTGCCCGGCCATATGACCGCAGAGCGGGGGCGCACGCAACGGTTAACCGAAGCTCAGAGCGCGGTATGGAGAAAGCGCCGTTAACGCCCTTGTTTCAAGGGGTCTGGGGGCTTGATAAGGCGGGTGTAATACGTCGGTATTGCATCGGTATCAAAGTCGGTGATGCGGAGCCTTGAGCGGATTAACGCGGCGTGCGATGATGGAAGGTGAGGGGGAGTGAATGTCAGCACTGCGGACAAAGCAGACCTCCACTAGAACATCCCCGAATGGCTACTTTCATCAGTTATATTGGATCGAAGGGTATCTCACTGGCCTCTCTAAGCGATTGGCCTAACTTTGCCGAAAATGCGTGGGCATAGACTTCGCGCTCTGTGCTTGGTTTGGAAAAATACAGTTCGCTTGCTACTTCTTGATCTTCGTTCAGGGCTGTTGGCGCATTGAGAACTTCTTGGTGATAATGAACCCAATGTCCCAGTTCGTGAAGCAACGTCCGATACAGAATTGTGTTCCGCACTGAACCCTCGTTAAGTTCCGCTTGGAAGCCTCGTTTTTCTTCCGTGAAGGCATGCCCATCCGATACCAAGCGGGCAAACTCGTCTCGGTCTTCCATCGTCATGCGCTTTGACCATTTTAGTTTTGCCCCAAGTTCTTGCGCCTCAAGAAGAATGGCGGTTCCACCATGTTTCCCAAATTCTGCAAAGTACAAAAATCGCCCCCAAACAGGCCTTTGCAGTTGTTGCTTTCGGGTCGGCTGGCGGAAGGCAACAATGTCTGGCAGGCTGGGTACTAGGTTCACCGCCGCAGTCAGCAGTTTGATAACATCTAGCGGTGAGCATCCGTAGGTAAAGCCATCCCGCGGCTCTTCAAACAGCGTTGTTAATTCGAAGTTTCCGATTGTTACATCTTGCTCTTTCGCATTCTTAAGACGCTCAAGAAACACTGAGAAATTGCCATGCTTGTCTTGCCAGCTTTCTGGAATTCGCATGTCGTTCGATTTAGAATATCCCGATGCGGATGTTCCAATCTTGCGGTTTCGCCGTTCTGGTCGCCAAACAGCTTTCACGCATGGTCTCCAATTTTAAATCAAAAGCAGACACTAAACTCGCTTCGTGAAAATGTAAATTTGGGCTCAAAGCCGCCACCCGCATGCCAGCGTCCTAATTCCCCGCGCTTTCCATTTTGCGATGCTCGATCACCTCTTCCAGCCAGCCCAGTTTCATCTCTGGTACGGAGCTTAGCAGCAGGTCGGTGTAATCGTCGAACGGAGGGGCCAGTACCTGCGACTTTGGCCCGTAGCGTACGACCTGGCCTTGGTACATAACGGCAATACTGTCAGCGATGGCTTTGACCGTGGCCAGATCGTGCGTGATAAAGAGATAGGATACGTCCTCGATCTTTTGCAGCTTCAACAACAGTTTCAGGATGCCGTCCGCGACCAGCGGGTCGAGCGCCGATGTGACCTCGTCGCAGATGATCAGTTTGGGTTTGGCGGCCAGTGCGCGCGCGATACAGACACGTTGTTTCTGACCCCCGGAAAGTTCGGCTGGATAGCGGTCTTGAAACCCGTCGCCCAGTTCGATCTCGTCCAGCAATTCCTGAATGCGTTCCTGTTTCTTCTTGCCTTTGAGGTTGAAGTAGAACTCAAGCGGGCGGCCGATGATGGTGCCGACGGTCTGACGCGGGTTCATCGCGGTGTCGGCCATCTGATAGATCATCTGCAATTCGCGAAGATCATCGAGGGGCCGGGATTTGAGGTCTGGTGTCAGCGTCCGTCCGTTAAAGACGATCTGGCCTGCCGAGGGGGGCAAGAGTCCGGTGATGACCCGCGCCAGCGTTGATTTACCCGAGCCGCTTTCGCCCACAATGGCGAGTGTCTGACCGGGGTGCAGTTCGACGTTCACATCCTTGAGCACGTCGAAATCGGTGCCTTTGTAGCGCGCGGTGATGTTTTCAACGCGCAGCAGCGGATTGTCGGTCGGCTTTTTCTCAACGTGTTTGATGGAGCGGACGGACACCAAGGCCTGGGTGTATTCCTCTTGCGGGTTGTTGATGATCTGATCGGTGGTGCCGTATTCGACCATCGCGCCCTGTTGCAGCACCATGATGTGATCGGAGACCTGCGCCACCACGGCCAGATCGTGTGTGATATAAAGGGCAGCCACGCCGGTGTCGCGGATCGCATCCTTGATCGCGGCCAGCACGTCGATTTGTGTGGTCACATCCAGCGCCGTTGTGGGTTCGTCGAACACCACGAGATCGGGTTCCGGGCAAAGGGCAAGGGCGGTCATGCAGCGTTGCAACTGGCCGCCTGATACCTGATGCGGATACCGCGATCCGATGTTTTCCGGGTCGGGCAGGCCCAGTTTGCGAAAGAGTTCAACCGCGCGTTCTTCGGCTTCTTTCTTGCCGAACTTGTTTTGGAAAATGGCGGCTTCTGTCACCTGTTCCATGATCTTTTTTGCCGGGTTGAAGGAGGCGGCGGCGGATTGGGACACATAGGTGACTTCGGCCCCGCGCAAGCGGCGCACATCGCGCAGGCTCGCTTTCAGCATGTCGCGGCCATTGACCCAGACTTCGCCACCCGTCAGTTCGACGCCGCCACGGCCATAGGCCATTGCGGCCAGACCGATGGTGGATTTGCCGGCCCCGGATTCCCCGATCAGGCCGAGGACCTTGCCCGATTCCAGATCGAAATCGACGCCGTGCACGATCTCGATATCGCGGGGGCGTTCGCCCGGCGGATAGATCGTCGCACCGATTTTAAGGCCACGGACTTTGAGCAATGGTTGTGTTTGTTCAGTCATCCCCGGCCCCCTTTCAGCGATGTGGTACGGGTCAGGATCCAGTCCGCAACAAGGTTAATTGAGATACACAAGGTTGCGATGGCATAGGCAGGATAAAGTGCTGCCTGGATGCCGTAATTGATGCCTTCCTTGTTTTCTTTCACGATGCCGCCCCAATCGGCCAGCGGTGGCTGTACGCCAAGGCCAAGGAACGACAGAGTCGAGATGAACAGCACGGCAAAGATAAACCGCAGGCCCATTTCAGCGACCAGCGGTGACAGTGCATTGGGCAGGGTTTCGCGGAAAATGATCCAGCCAATTTTCTCGCCGCGCAAACGCGCGGCCTCGACATAATCCATTACCGTAATGTCCACCGCCACCGCGCGGGCCAGACGGAACACGCGGGTGGAATCAAGCAGGCCCATCAACAGGATCAGGATCGGCATGGTGGTCGGCATCACTGACAACACCACAAGGGCAAAGATCAGTGAGGGGATCGACATGATCAGATCGACAAAACGGGACAGGGCCTGATCGACCCAGCCGCCAGAAACTGCGGCGAAAAAGCCCAGGACGGAGCCGGTGACAAAGCTGAGGATTGTTGCTGCAACCGCGATAAAGATCGTTGTGCGTCCGCCATAAATCAGGCGGGTCAGCAGGTCGCGGCCAATGCTGTCAGTGCCAAGCCAAAACTCGGAAGATGAGGGTTCCCAGACGTCACCTACGACCTCGGACATGCCGTAGGGCGCGATGATCGGGGCGGCGAGGGCCATGAGGAAAAACAGACCGGTAAAGAACAGGCCGATGAGCGCGGAAATGGGGATGTTTTTCATTTCGGATGCCTCAGACGGGGGTTCGCCAGGATTGAGACAATATCGGCAACGAGGTTCAGCCCGATATAGACTGCCGCAAAGATCAGGCCACAGGCCTGCACCACAGGCACGTCCCTTTTGCTAACGTGATCGACCAGATATTGGCCCATGCCGGGATAGGCGAAGACGACCTCAATAACGACCACGCCGACCACCAGATAGGCAAGGTTCAACATGACCACGTTGACGATGGGGGCGACTGCATTGGGAAATGCATGCTTGCGGATGATTTTCAGCATCCCCATGCCTTTAAGTTCGGCGGTTTCGATATAGGCCGATTGCATAACATTCAAAATCGCGGCGCGGGTCATGCGCATCATGTGAGCCAAGACAACCAGCGTGAGTACCATCACCGGAATGGCGATTGCGTTCAGCTTTTCACCAAGTGACATGCCGTCATTGATGATCGCTACCGAGGAGAACATGCCCCATTTGATTGATACCCAATAGATCAGCACGTAGCCGATCATGAATTCGGGGATTGAGATTGTGGTGAGGGTTACAGCTGAGATCAGCTTGTCAGGCCAGCGGTCTTTGTAGCGCACGGCCAGCAGCCCAAGGAAAATTGCCAGCGGGACCGATATGAGGGCCGCCCAGAAGGCAAGGAATAATGTGTTCTTTAAACGACCACCAAGGCTTTCGGCGATGTCGCGGCCATTGGTGAGGGCCGTGCCGAGATCACCTTGCAGAAAGTTACCGAGCCATGAGAAATATCGGCTCAGCGCGGGTTCATTGAGGCCCAATTCGGCGCGAAGGTTGGCTAGATTTTCTGGCGTTGCTGTTTGGCCAAGGATTGATTGGGCGACGTCACCGGGCAGAATTGAGGTTCCTACAAAAATCAGGACGGACGCGGCGATAAGCAACAGAAGGCCCAACGCTAAGCGTTGGGCGATCAGTTTTAAGATGGGGTGCATATCCGTGTGCGCCCTAAGCGTTCAGCCAGCACTTGATGCCCGCCATGCAGTTCATCACTGTTAGGTTCGGATCTGAGATCCACCCCCCGACGCTTGTGGATACGCCTTCGACGCTGTCATTGAACATCGGACAAATTGTGCCACCCTCGTCACGCACGAGCATTGCCATCTTGCTGTAAGCTGCCTTCCGCTTTTCGGTGTCAAGTTCTGCCTTTGCGCCATTAAGAAGTGCGTCAAACTCCGCATTTTTGAAACGAGTATCGTTCCAGTCGGCGGTCGAGAGATAGGCCGTGGTGTACATCTGGTCCTGAACGGGACGCCCGGACCAATAAGAGGCGCAGAAGGGCTGTGCGTTCCAGACCTCTGTCCAGTAGCCATCATTCGGTTCCCGCTTGATTTCAAGCGGAATACCCGCTGCTTTGGCTGATTCCTGAAACAACGCCGCGGCATCGACCGCACCGGGGAATGCACCATCGGCAACCCGCAATATGATTGGCGAGCCATCGTGGCCAGAAGCGGCGTAATGCTCCTTGGCTTTTTCGATTGAATGTTCACGCTGTACAATCGTCTCGTCGAACAGCGGATAGGCTTTGTTAATCGGGAAATCGTTGCCCACCGTGCCATAGCCACGCAGGATTTTGTCAACAAGCTCTTCGCGGTTGATGGCATATTTCAACGCCAGCCGCAGGTCGTTGTTGTCAGTTGGTGCGGTGTCACAATGCATAATGAAAACATAATGGCCTGGTCCTGAGACCGATTTGACCTCGACATTCGGCGCTCGGCCCAGAAGCTGTGCGATCTTCGGATCCACCCGGTCGATGATGTGAACTTGACCTGATTGCAAGGCTGCAGTCCGTGCGGTGGCATCATTCAGGACAAGCACCTCTATCTCGTCGGCATGGCCGATCGAATCGTCCCAGTAATTGGGGTTCTTTTTAAACAAATGGCGAATGCCGGGCTCATCAACTTCTACCATGTACGCACCGGTTCCGATTCCGGCGGTAGGATTTTCAAATCCGCCGTCCGGTTGAATCTGTAAGTGGTAGTCAGCCATCAGGTAGGGCAGATCGGCGTTTGGCGTGCTTAAAGTTACCGAGAAATTATCGCCATCCACCTTCATGGATTCGATCCCTTGCATAATGCCAAGCGCGCCTGACGTGGCATCCTCATTCGAGTGACGTTCCATGGTGCGCAATACATCTTCTGGGGTCAGCGGCTTGCCGTCGTGGAACTCGACCCCCTTGCGGATTTTGAAATTCCAAGTTTTGGCATCTGATGTTGCTTCCACGCTCTCAGCTAGCCTGTTTTCAATGCTGCCATCAGGGGCCACGTTCACAAGGGTGTCGAAGGCATTTCGTAGGTTCACGGTAGGGACCGACGATGCGGCTAGTGCCGGATCCAGTGTGTTGGTGCTTTCGCCGCCCTGAATACCCATCTTGAGTGTGCCGCCTTTGACCGGGCCTTCGGCGCGGGCCTGTGTGGCCAGCATTGTGTTCGCCACTGCCGCTGTCACGCCAAGTGCAGCGGCACGCCCGACAAATTCGCGGCGTGTCATCAGGCCCTTGGCCACATCGGCCGTCATAGATTTTAGTTGATCGTTCATTTGATACTCCCGGTTGGAATCATGGCGCTTGGTTGCGCCGTTTTATTGACTGATGGATCAAGTTTGCCGATTTTGTGCTGTGTCGCAAGGGTTAATAGCCATCAGATCATGATGGTTGTGTTACATGCAGTCCCTTTTCACGCTGTCGGTGATATCGCGGTCATAAACCAAGGTGTCGCCTTCATAGGCTTCCAGCCGTGCGGTCAGATGGAAATCTGTCGCATCTGATGACATCGTGCAGTGTGTTTCCGTGCGCAAAACGATATCTCCGCGCTGCAGTTCTTCGGTCCAGTGACACGTGCCGCGCGCTGAAAGCGGATTATCTGGATGAATGGTCCAGCGTTCGCGCGCAATTGACCCATTGATCAGCCCGTGACCCAGGTCTTTCACGCGGCCAAAATCGTCTTCGATCACCAATGAAACCTCACCTGTGGTCATATCTGTTTCGCGCCGCCTGATGTGATTCTGGGGGCGCAAAGTCTCAATCTGCCAGGGACCTGCGGCGGTGGGGGGCGGGAAAGCGTATTCGTCGCCGCCCGAGGTCGGGCGCTGGGGCAGGGCGATCTGACCGGCACTCAAGGTCAGTGTGCTGGGCGCAGGCGAGGGCCAGATCAAGGGCCAGTAGGCGTCAGAAAGGGAGACCCGCAACCGATGCCCCGCGGGCACCCGGTAGGCGATGTGATCAAGATCAAGCATGACGTTTTCAACCTTGCCTACGGTCATGGGCTTTGGGTTTTCCGCGCTGTCCCGATGGCTGAGGTTCAGGACGCCGTAGGTGATGCGGGTGGCGGCACCGTCGGGGTGAATATGGTTCAGGCGGACCGCCATCTGCGCCTGTGGCTGGTTTGACGCAACCTGAACCGTCACGCGCGGCGCGCCGACGATGTCCATATCGGCGCTCAAGGGTTCGCTGTCGAAAGTCGTTGACAGCGCATCATCGCTGCGCTGGTCACCGGGCAGTTCGGGACCAAGCCAAATTGCGCAATATTCGCCCGCATCCGCGCCGCAATGCGCAGGAGAGGCAACGGTGCGGTCAAGCTGACCGGTTGTGGTGCGCAGACCGTCGTTCGTCAGGTATAGCGTCTTGGTTTGCAGATGAGATGTCGCCCCGGTTGTTTCCGCAATCCAGCGGCCGGGACGTTCCAGATACCATGTGGCGGGGCGCAGTCCGTCCATGAGATAGGCGCGATAATCGGGGTCATCCTCAACCCCGGTGTCGATGTCTTTGAGCCAGCGGTCCCACCAGCGCAGCGCTTCTTGCAGGAACCCGATGCGTGGTTCGGGGATGGCAAAATGCGGATATTTATGGACCCACGGCCCTACGATGCCCTTGGCATCTGGCAAGGCTTCGACCAATTGCGGGACCGCGTTCTTATAGGCGTCTCCCCAGCCGCCTATTGCCAATACCTTGGCTTTGATGGCGCTGTAGTCCTCGATCACCGACCCCTGTTTCCAATAGGCATCGCGCCGTTGGTGGCGCAGCCAGAGTGAGGGCAGGAACGGTTCTGCGGCCAACCGCTCCAGCCACATCTCACGCCAATCCTCGCGCAATGCAGGGTCAGGTGCGCGGCTGGAATAGGACCACATGGTTGCACCCCAGCCGAGGTTTTCGTTAAGCAAACAGCCGCCCTTGTAATGAATGTCATCGGCAAAGCGGTCCACTGTGGAGCATAATGTGATCACCGCCTTCAGCGGTTCGGGCGCATGGGCCGCAACCTGAAGGCCGTTAAATCCGCCCCAGGAAATGCCCATCATGCCGACATTGCCATTGCACCATTGCTGGGTGGCCAGCCATGATATCACCTCGATGCAATCGGCCTGTTCGAGCGGAGTGTATTCGTCCTCCATCACGCCGTGACTGTCGCCATTGCCACGCATGTCGACCCGCACGCAGGCATAGCCGCGCTCGGCGAACCACGGATGTGTCAGTGCGTCGCGTGCGCATGTCCCGTCGCGTTTGCGGTAGGGCAGATATTCAAGGATCACGGGGACAGGATCCGTATGGGCATCGGTGGGACGCCAGACACGGGCGGACAGCCGGCAGCCGTCGCTGAGGGTGATGCCCAGATCAGGCTCTTCGGTGATGGCGCGCAGGGCGTTTAGGGTTTTGGTCATTGTTAATAGGTCTTGCGGGTGGCTGATTTTGTCAACTGAATCGTCTTTTCGCAGCCCTTCAAGGGCTGTGGGCGGGCCATCGAATGTTTTGCGAAATATCCCCGTCCGCGTTTGGTGCTGGCCCCTGACGGTATTTGGAAAGGGGTGAAGGTCAGGGGGTTTGCGTATCCAGCCAGAGCGTCACCGGGCCATCGTTGGTCAAGCTGACGGCCATGTCGGCACCAAATTTGCCGGTCTGGGTCGGGATATCCAGCGCGGCCAGTTGTGCGGTGAAATATTCATACAGGTGGTTGGCGTGTTCGGGTTTTGCGGCACCCGAAAATCCCGGACGATTGCCGCGCGATGTATCGGCGGCGAGGGTGAATTGACTGACCACCAATGCGGCACCGCCAGTCTGGGTGAGGCTGAGGTTCATCTTGCCTGCATCGTCCTTAAACAGCCGCAATTTCGAGATTTTGAGGGCAAGCGCCGCTGCTGTGGCTTCGGTATCATCGGGCATGGCGCAGATCAGGATCAACAGGCCCGGACCAATGTGACCAATGGTTTCGCCTTCGACTGTAACGGCAGCCTCGCTGACCCGTTGCAACAGGGCGCGCATCAGGATTTCCAGTCGATGATCTGGTCGGGGACGGCGCGTTCGGTGCGAAATTGATTGATCGGTGCGTCCTTGTTTGCATAGCCAAATGAGATGGCGCAGAGGACCAGCCGGTCGTCTGCAATGTCAAAGTGGTCGCGGACCAGCGGCGCGTAGCCCGCAATGGCCGCCTGCGGGATGCTGGCAACGCCAAGCGCCGTTGCGGCCAGGGTAAATGCGGTGACAAAGCCGCCGGAGTCCATTGCGCCGTAGGGGCCAAGCTCTGCCGGGGAATGGATGATCGCGACATGGGGCGCATCAAAGAGCGCGTAATTGCGCAGCATCTGGGCCATGCGCCCGGAGCGGTCGGATTTTTCAATGCCCACCGCATCGTAAAGCTGGTAACCGCAGGTGCGGCGCCGCTCCGCATAGGCATCGGAATATTTTGAAGGCCAGTCGAGGTCTGGCTGCGGTGGCGTGCCAGTGCTGGCGGCTGTCATCATGACATCGCGGAAGGCGTCGGTTGCGGCACCTTTGGTGATGGTGACCTGCCAGGGTTGGGCATTGCACCACGAAGGGACATGGCGCGCGGCGGTGATGATCTGGGTGATCACATCATCTGGCACCGGATCAGGCCGAAAAGCGCGGCACGAATAGCGCGATTTCAGGATATCGGTAAATGTCTCATAGGATGTCATGGTTGTTGCGCCACATAATAGCCGATAATTGCAGCCAGAATGAGGCCAAGGATCACCGCAAAAGTGATTTTGATGGTGGAATAGGGCCGTTCGCCCTGCACCCGCCCGGTGCGTCCGTTTACGACAAAACGATAGGTTTTCCCGCGGTATTTATAGGCCGCGAGCCAGACCGGCAGCAGGATGTGCTTGAAAGTGATGTTGGACACTGCCGTATCAATGCCGTGGATGCGCTGGCGGTCGCCGCCGATGTCAAATTTCACGTCCCGCTCGATCACCCTGTCCATGTGCTGGCGGGCCTGTCCAAAGCCATCTTCGAGCGACACCGCATAGGCTTCGGCGCGGAACCCCGCGAGGTATTCCGGCGCATAGGGTTCAAGGGCGGACAGATCCCAGGGTTCCAGCGCGTCGGTAAAGCGTTTGGGCAATGAGGTTGAGGCGAGCACCAGCACATCGTCAAAAAACCGCGCCACGCGTCCCGATGCAGCGCGCCAGCGCACCTTGGCTACTTGAACGCGGGTGCGTTTGCCGTCGCGCATCACGGTCTGGGTTTCGTAGTAAACGGTGCCACGTTCACCATGATAGCTGGAAACGGTATCGGCATCATAGGTCCAGTAGGGCACGTAAATGCCCTGCATCTTGCGGTCTTTGCGGGCGTATTTCTTGAGGCCGCTTGGGGCGAACCACAAACTGCCAAGCCAGTCTTTCATCGCGTCCCGTGCGACGTCTTCGGGCAGTGCAAAGGGCAGGACAGCGCGGGGTTTGATGTGCCGATGGATACCGGTATCGACAACCAGAGGCGTGGCGCAGAATGGGCATTCGGTGGCGTGTTTTCCGTCCTCAAACTCCACTAGGGCGGCGCAGTTGGGGCAGGATGTGACACGGGTTTCCTGCATTTCAGTGCCCGGCAGGTCGGTGCGCAGCCCGGCCTGAAAATCAAGTTCCTTGATGGGCTGAAACTGAAAGCCAGTGCCGTCGATGGCTTGGGTGTTGCCGCAATGATCGCAAGTCAATTCGCCCGCTTGCGGATCAAATCGCAGGTCGGACCCGCAATTGTCACAGGGAAAGCGGTGTTCTGAGACGGGGGCAGGGGCGTTGAATGTGTCGGTCATGAGGGCTCCGTCAGAGGGCTTGAACCAGACATAGCGCTGATGGTGCCAGCGTGCCAGAGCGGTTGCGGATTGTCTTATAAATAGGCGTGCAGAATGCGCGGTACCATGATCCGCAAGGCATTGTCGCGCAACCGAACGTGTCGCCAGATGTGAAAACCGGCATGCGCGATCGCAAGGATCGCGAGCAGATAGAACTCATAGATATGGATGGTGCCGATGATGTCATTGGCATGTCTCAGGCCCAAGGGCGGCGCGATGGGCAAAATGCCCCCTGCTTTTAGCAAAGTGGCCGAGGTCAGGCCCAGGAAAAACCCGGTGAGCGCCACACCAAACAGCCCCCAGATCAGCGCCTTGTGCAAACCCTGATGCACTTTTCGGGCCCATGGGGGCAACTTCGGGCCGGGGCGGCTTGCCAGACCGCGGCGCATGTAATCGGCGTTCCAAAGCAGGCAGAGCGTGACAAAAAGCAGACCCAGCATCGAATGAAACTGAAACGCGCGCGGTCCAAAGGGCAGCACATCAGACGGGGTCACAAGGATGAACCAGATGAGCAAGGGCACCATGGACCAATGCATCACTTTCAGGGCGGTGCGGCGCTGGGGCAGATAAGGGGTTAGGGTGCGGAATATCATTTTGTCTTGGTATCTGGGTCTTAGTCAGGTCAGAACATACGTCCACCATAGTATCACAGTTTCAGCTGGCCACCAGATTGGGCCATGGCTGCCCCAGTGGCAGGGCATGATCACGCCGGAACGGGCCAAAGATTGGCAGCATCATCGGCACAGCGCCCACGATTGCGGGGCTGTTGCCATCAGATCTGCGACAGTTGCTAATACCTCATGCGCCGGGCGGTGGCGGCGGCAGAACGGTGAACAATTGCGCCAGTTCGGCCACATCTTCGGCCTTTTGCCAGCCGTCCTGACCGGGGGTCCAGACGAATGTTTCGCGCGTCAGGCTGCCGTCGGCGGCCATGCGTCCCAGGCTTGCCTTTGAAAAAGGCCCTGTTGTGTCGCCATCCACGGCGATGTGCCAGACGTGTTCGACGGGCGGTGGTGGTGGCGCGGGGATCGCGGCAGGTGCGCCGTGAGGGCGTGCGCCCCATGGGCCAGCGGTGGCCGCAACATGGTGACCGATTTGCATGCCCAGACCGGCACCCAGACCCGCCTGAATGGCCGCAGCACCGCCGCCATCACGGCCCAGGGCCTCGGCGGCCTGAAACTGCATGTATTCGTTGAGGTTGCCAATCACGCCCATCGAGGATCGCTTGTCCATGACCTCTTCGACCGCAGGGGGGAGCGAGATATTCTCGATATAAAGTTCCGGCATCGAAAGACCGTATTCGGCGATCTGTGCGGCGATTTCGCCGCCGACCAGCTTGCCCAACTCGCGGGTGTTGGCGGCCATGTCCATCACGGGAATTTGGGCGCGTGCGATGGTGCGAGAAAATTCCTGTACGATGATATTGCGGATTTGAAAGCTGATCTCGTCCATGGTGAATTCGCCGTCGGTGCCGACGATTTCGGTCAGGAATCTGGCGGGGTCCGACACCTTGACGCTATAGGTTCCAAAGGCGCGCAGGCGCACCGGGCCAAATTCAGGGTCGCGCACGATGATCGGGTTCTTGGTGCCCCATTTGAGGTCATTGAACCGGGTGGTGTTGATGAAATAGATTTCGGATTTGAACGGACTTTTGAAGCCATGATCCCAGTGTTGAAGGGTCGTCATGATCGGCATGTTGTTGGTTTCAAGCATGTAAAGACCGGGGGTGAACACATCGGCCAATTGCCCTTCGTGCACAAAAACCGCTGCTTGACCTTCGCGCACAGTCAGCTTGGCCCCGTATTTAATCTCGTGGCCTTCACGCTCAAACCGCCAGACCATCGTGTCGCGGGTGTCGTCGGTCCAGTGGATGACGTCAATGAATTCGCCTGAGAGGAAATCGAAAATACCCATGGGGTCGGTCCTTTTCTTGGTCAATATCCAGCGTGGTTTAAAGCGGCCCGCCCGTCAACTCACGCGCGATGATGCGGGTTATTGGCGTGGCCTCTTTTGCGTTCATGCCGATGCGCAAACGCGGGTCGTAAAGCATCTTGAGCAGCAGTTCATCGTGGTTGGTCAGCAACGCGAATTCGTCGTCATCATTAAAGATTGACGGACGCGCGCCGGGGCTGTCGTTGGCAAGGCCCATGCCCTGCGCCAGTTCTTCGTGGATACACGAAAGGCGCAGCAGATCGGGGTTTTCAGCACGGATTACCGCCACAGCAGCGGTATAGGTGTTGGCATTGGGCCCCGAAGCATAGGCGGCAACTGCGCAATAGGTGTCGCGCCGGATGTCGCGCATGGCATTGAGCGAACTGGCCGAGATGCCCGGCACCCGCGTGGCGGCCTGTGCCAAGGTTGCGGCGCGGTCGTCCTCAGATGCGATGATGACCAGAAAATTCGGCTTGCCAGAGGTCGAGACGGGGTGTCCGGTGACACGGCCAAGCCGGGCAGCGTAACTTTTTACGTCTGCGGTGTCACTGGCGCGTTGTGAGGGGGGCACGCCTGCGCCAAAGATCACTTCCATGCGCACGGGTGCTGCCCAGCGGCGCAGCGGGCTGGCCCCGCCACGGCCAGTAAAGTTGCCGTCATATTCATTGTAAAACGCAATCTGTTCAAAGTTGCGCGCCAGCACATCGGCGGTAAATGGCGTATCCACCCCGCCGCCATCCCGGCGTAGCAGCCCTTGGGCCAGTTGTGCGCGTTGAACTTGCGCGAGGTAACTGCGCAAAGCGGCGCTTTTTTCAGATGTTGGCTGTGCCACAACAGGCGCGGGCAGGGCGGCTGCAGCTGGCCGTGCCGGTGGTTTGGTGGGGGGGGTCACCAAGACCGCATCACAGCCGAAAAGGGCGGCGACCAGCATGGCCCCCGCGCCCCATCGCGCTATTCTGTTCCGAACCGGTGACACCATTGGGTTAGCTTGGCACCGCGCCGGACGCGGTGTCGCCCAGACCGGTCTTTTTGGCCTTGGCAGAAGCAAGGGTATCACGCAGTTTGGCCTCCATTTCCTTGAGGTCCTTCTCGGCGGCGGCGCGCTTTGCCTTGCCTTCGTCTGCGATCTGCAGCGATTCCTCGATGGTGCCAATCAGATCGGCGTTGGCCTGTTTGACGGCCTCGATGTCGAAAACGCCGCGTTCCATTTCCTGACGGATCATCTTGTTGCTTTCACGCAGGTTCTTGGCGTTTGATGTCAAGAGCTCATTGGTCAGATCGTTGGCTTCGCGGACCGCTGATGCGGCTTCGGCTGAACGCTGGATGGTCACGGCCTGTGCCAGTTGCGTTTCCCACAGCGGCACGGTGTTGACTAAGGTCGAGTTGATCTTGGTCACCAGCGATTTGTCGTTTTCCTGCACCAACCGGATCGATGGCAACGATTGCATGGTCACCTGACGGGTCAGTTTCAGATCATGTACCCGGCGTTCCAGATCGTCGCGCGCGGCGCGGATGTCGCGCAATTCCTGTGCCACCATCACCTGATCGGCCTCTTTAGCCTTGGCGACAGTTTTTTCCTTGGCGGGGATTGTCTTGGTGTCGAGTTCCGCCAGCTTTGCCTCACCCGCCGCGATGTAAAGTGCAAGTTCATCGTAGAACTGCAGGGTCTTTTCATAGAGCATATCGAGCGATTTGATGTCCTTGAGCAGTGTGTGTTCGTGACTCAGCAGGTTGTCGGTGATGCGGTCAATCTGGCCCTGCACCTTTTCAAACTTGGCGGTGAATTGGGCAAAAGGCGCGGCTTTGCCCAACAGCTTTTCCCACCAGCTGCGCTTACGGCGTACATCGAGTTCAGAGACCGAAAAGCCACGGATCGTGCTGACGATGCTGCGCAGGCTGTCACCGGCGGGGCCGACATCCTTGTTGCGCACATCCTGCAACATGGCTTGCGAAATCTCTTGCAGTTCGGCCTGCGCGGCAGAACCGAAGGAGACGATGGATTGGGTGTCTTCCATGTCGATCTCGCCCATGCGGCGCTTGATCTCAGCGCTGAGTGGCTTGTCGGCATCTTGCAGGGAAACGACAGCATTTGCATCCATGGGTTCGGGCAGGATAACGGCGGTAACCTCTTCGACCAAGGCAAGGGATTGGGCGGCTTTTTCTCTTACAGTTTCAGACATATACTCTGGTTCCTTAAAGTTTTGGGTGAAGGGGGCGTGTCATTCCAAACGCACCCCTTCTCGGGAAAGCCGCTCGCGCAGCACATCAATTTCGACCGACAGATCGCTGCGATCATCCAGCAGAGATTTTTGGTTTCGGGCGGCAAAGTTCTGATCAAGATCATCCAGCAATGCCATGTAATCAATGCGCGCCTGCGGATCGCCGGTGCGCGCATAAATGTCTGCAAACTTTGCCGTCGCGTCGCGGGCACCACGTAGGTACACCGACAGGTATTTGCGCGCGGCAGTCAGGTCGCGCGGGTCTTCTTCGACGGTGCGGATCAGATTGCGGGCGGTGGCCTGAAAGCGCGCCAACCGGGCTTCTGCTTTGCGATCGCCGGCGCGTTTGATGGCGTCGGTCATGCCGGCCAGATATTTTTCGGCCTCATCCACAACACGCGCCACGCGGTCTTGTTGAAAGGTGTCGATGCCTTCCATGCCCTTGGACTTGAGCGGATCAATCCCAAAAGCGGCGAAATGCAGACCCGTGGCGCAAAGTCCGTAGAGCACGGCGGCAACCACATCGCTCGCCACATTCAGGTGGGCGATTACAGCCAGTCCGGCACCCAGCCCGGTTGCAATTCCTGCCAAAATCTTGCGGGGGACGGCAGGTCGGCGGGCCACCTTGCGCGCGGCATAGGCCGCTTCGGCACGCAGCCCTTCGCGCAGCAGCCATGCGCCCAAAGTCAGGGTCCCTGCGCCAACCAATCCAAACGCAAGGCTTTGCGCCCCGCTGCCCAATGTGGTTGCCAACAGCACAACAGGCGGGATGAACATCACGTTTGCACGTCCACCAACCGGGTCAACCACCACCCGATCGCCATGCTGGGTCTGGGGCGTGCCGCTGTCGTCTGGGCTGTACTTGCCACCGAAACGCTTTGCCATCTTTACAGGCCCCCCAGCCAGCCGGAGCTGACGCCAAAGAGGATCACAACCAACGCGACATAAGAGACTTTCTGAAAGCCGGTTGACCTCATAGCGCAATCCTTTGCCTGTCGAACGATCTCGGAAAATCTACAATAGCAACGATGATGCGGAAAAACACGGGGGTAGTCGGGCAATCTTGCATTATTTTTCCAAGTCCGCTCATTCAATACCGCTCACGCGTGGCCAAAGGGGTAACTCACCGGCTGCCCAAACGCGGGACAGCGCCACAGGGTTTGCCTGCTTTATTGGCAGCAGGATGGTCACGATATCCCCCATTGGCAGTGTTCACCAAAGTCTTAGGACCATCTTGGTTCAATGTGAATTGCCTGTGACGGGGAATTTCGCCGTGCGCGTATCCTTGCAGGGGTGTGTTCTCAAATTTCCGGGCAGATTTCTTTGGAAGAAATGGGTCCAGACCCTAGCCACGCGGCTTGCGAGGTCCTTTGGGGGCAGGTTTGGTTTTTTGTGGTCCGGGCGCGCCGGGTTGGCCTGCGCCGCCAAATCCACCGGGTTTGCGGCGCGGGCCGCGTTTCACGCCTGTCGGTTTCTTTTTGACAGCGGTGCCGCTGTCGTCGGCAAGCGTGATGCCCATCTGGTCGCGCACGATTTTACGGCGGATTTCCTCAACCTCGCCGGGTTTCAGTTCGCCCAATTGAAAAGGGCCATAGCTGATGCGGATCAGCCGGTTCACGCTGAGGCCCACATGATCCATCGCGCGACGGATTTCGCGGTTCTTGCCCTCGCGCAACCCGATCGTCAGCCAGGCGTTTGCGCCTTGTTGGCGGTCAATCGTTACGGTCATGGGCTGAAAATGTTCACCCTCAACGGTGATGCCCTGACGCAAGGGATCCAGTGCCGCGTCTGAGGGCCGCCCGTTTACGCGCGCGCGGTAGCGGCGCAGCCAGCCTGTCGCGGGCAGTTCCAGCTTGCGCTTGATGCCGCCGTCGTTGGTCAAAAGCAGCAACCCTTCGGAGTTCAGGTCAAGCCGTCCGATCGCCATCACGCGCGGCATGTCCTCGGGCAGATCATCATAGATCGTGCCGCGCCCCTTTTCGTCGCGGTCGGTGGTCACAAGGCCGGTGGGCTTGTGATATAGCCACATGCGCGGGGGTTCGGGTTCTGATACCGGGTTGCCGTCAAGGGTGATCCTGTCCGTCTCGGTCACGTTCAGGGCGGGTGACAGTATCTGATCGCCGTTCACGCGCACGCGGCCGGCCTCAATCATCCGCTCTGCCTCGCGGCGCGAGGCCAGGCCGGCGCGCGCCAGCACTTTGGCGATGCGGTCGCCTTTAGGCGTATCGGAAGGGGGCTTGGTGTTCATGACCCCGCCTTAACGCGTTTCACCGGCTTGCGAAAGGGCGGCTTTTGCGGGCATCAAGGGGCATGACATTTCGGTCTTTCATGGATGTGGCACTGGATCAGGCCCGCGTGGCGGGTGCGCGCGGTGAGGTGCCTGTGGGTGCCGTCGTGGTGGACGCGGATGGCCGCGTGGTGGCGCAGGCAGGCAACCGAACGCGGGAACTGAATGATCCGACCGCACATGCCGAGATGCTGGCAATCCGTGCGGCCTGTGCGTTGCTTGGATCCGAGCGGCTGGTGGATCATGCGCTTTATGTGACGCTTGAGCCCTGCGCGATGTGTGCGGCGGCGATTGCGGCGGCGCGCATCGGTCGGTTGTACTATGGCGCGTCTGACCCCAAATCAGGGGGTGTGGCGCAAGGCGCGCGGGTGTTTGCGCACCCTCAGTGCCACCATGTGCCACAGGTGTTTGACGGCATAGGCGAGGCGCAGGCGCAAGATCTGCTTAAGGCGTTCTTTGCGGAAAAAAGAAAAGGATAATCGGTATGGCGGCGAACAAACAACTTTCCAGATTTGTGCGCGAAGCGCTGAGTGCTGGCAAAGATCGGGCCGAGATCGAAGCGGCATTGACGCAGTCGGGGTGGAGCAGCAACGAGGTTGCGGATGCCCTGGATGCGTGGGCCGAAACCGCGTTTTCACCACCAATCCCGCGCCCGCAAGCCACCGTTTCGGCACGCGATTTCTTTATTTATGCGCTGACCTTTGGGGTGCTGATTTTTGGCGCGGGGCATTTGGTTGCGCTGTTTCACGCCCTTATCGACCTGACGTTTGACGGACCGACTATCTATCGCCCTTACAACCAGATCAGATGGGCAATGGCGGTGCTGATCGTGACCGCACCGACCTATCTATGGCTGACGGTCCGTGAACGCGGCAAGCTGGCGGCGGACCCAAGTCTGTATCGGTCCGCCATTCGAAAATGGCTGATTTATATCACGTTGCTGATCGCGGCGTCGGTTTTGCTGGGTGATCTGGTGGCGACCATTTATGCGCTGCTAAACGGCGACCTGACCGGGCAGTTTGTGATGAAGGCGGCTGTGGTCGGTGCTGTCGCGGGCGGGATTTTCCTGTTCTATCTCAATGACATCCGAAAAGGGGACGCCACGTGAACAAGGCGTTGTTGATTGCGATGATTGCCGCTGTCGTGGCGGCACTGATTCTGGGGCTGATGGCGGCGGGTGGTCCTGGATATGCGCGTATGGAAAAGATGGATCGTGAACGGATCTCCGACCTCAACCGCATTTTCAATTACCTGCAGTGCCCGAAGGCCAGGCGGCCGTTGCCAGAGGCATTGGAAGACGCGGACTATTGTCCGGAGTATGTGCGGATCAACTCCGTGTCCGACCCTAAGACCGATGCGCCCTACATTTATCGCCGCATCGACGATACCCGGTTTGAGGTTTGCGCGGAATTTGAATTGCCTGCTGAAAGCCATCTTTCACAATCGCTTAACCGTCCGCTCGAATTTGCGGGGCAAACAGGCTGCATGTCCGGGTCAACTTTGCCCGACTAAGGTCAGAATGCAATTGGCCGCATCACATGCGGCTCAATCACATCCACGCCGGGCAGGCCATCTGCCAGCACTTTAGCGTTTTGTTCCAGTGCCTCAAAGGTGCGGTAGTGGCAGGGGATCACCGTCTTGAAGTTGAAATAGCGTTTGGCGGCATAGGCGGCCTGCGCCATGTCCATGGTGTAAAATCCCCCCGCCGAGAGGATGCCAATGTCGGGTTTGTAATAATCCCCGATCCAATCCATGTCCGCCATGATCGTGGTGTCGCCGGAGTGATAGATGGTGTGGTTCTCGCCTTTGATGACGAAACCGGTTTCGGCCCCGACATAGACCGCCCCATTATCGCTGCCGATGGAGGATGAATGTGACGCAGGAACCATGCTTACAGCAACAGAGCCGCATTGGATCGTCCCGCCTTTGTTAAAGCCGGTTGTGTTTTTGACGCCTTTTTGGTCAAACCACGCCATCAGTTCATACATGCCGGACACGGGTGCGCCTGTCTTGGACGCGATTTCGGCAATATCCTGCGTGTGGTCGAAATGGCCGTGGGTGACCAGAATATGGGTGGCACCGGTGATCGCCTTATCGCGCTGATCCTCTGGCAGCATCGGATTGCCGTTCAGCCATGGATCGATCAGCAAGATCTGGTCTTCGATTTCGATGCGAAATGAGCCGTGGCCCAGCCAGATGATATTCATGATGATCCCCGTTGCGATTTGCCCGCAAAGTTAGCGTGTTTTGTGGCTTTGGGAAGGTATTTTCAAAAGGGTGAAGCGGAAAACCCGTGCTGCCCTTGCGAGGGGGCGTTTGGGGCGGTAAATGGCGGGGGATCAGATGAGGAATCCCGATGTCCATTGACGAAAGCACCGCCGCGCGGGTCGCGAAACTGGCCCGGATCAAGGTAGAGCCTGATGCGTTGCCTGCCTTGGCGCAGGAATTTAACACCATTTTGGGCTTTATCGAGCAGCTCAACGAGGTGGACGTTGAGGGGGTCGAGCCGATGACGTCTGTCACGCCTCAGGTACTTAAGCGGCGTTCTGATGAGGTGACGGACGGTAATCAGCAGCGCGCCGTGCTGGCCAATGCGCCCGATGCGCGTGAGGGGTTTTTTGCGGTGCCAAAGGTGGTCGAATAATGTCTGATCTGAATAAAATGGGGCTGGCAGAGGCCCGCGATGCCCTACGTTCTGGCGAGGTGACGTCCAAAGCGCTGACCGAAGCGTGTCTGAGCGCGATTGACGGGGCCGGTGCGTTGAACGCGTTTGTGCACCACACGCCAGAGATCGCGATGCAGCAAGCCGAGGCGGCGGATGCGCGGATCAAGGCGGGGGATGCCCCGGCGATGTGTGGGTTGCCGATTGGGATCAAGGATTTGTTCTGTACCAAAGGTGTGCCGTCTCAGGCGGGATCGCGTATTCTGCAAGGCTTCCTGCCCGAATATGAAAGCACGGTCAGCCAGAACCTGTTCGATGCGGGTGCCGTGATGCTGGGTAAGCTTAACATGGACGAATTTGCCATGGGATCGTCTAATGAGACGTCTGTTTATGGCAATGCGGTCAACCCATGGCGGCGCGGAAACGACGCGGCAGAACTGACGCCCGGTGGATCGTCAGGCGGGTCAGCGGCGGCGGTTGCGGCTGATTTGTGTCTGGCGGCAACGGGCACCGATACGGGCGGTTCAATCCGTCAGCCAGCGGCCTTTACAGGTACGGTCGGGATCAAGCCGACCTACGGGCGGTGTTCGCGCTGGGGTATTGTGGCCTTTGCGTCCTCGCTCGATCAGGCCGGACCGATGACCAAATCGGTGCGCGATGCGGCGATCATGCTTGAGGCAATGTGTGGCCATGACCCAAAGGATTCCACAAGTGCCGATCTGGCCGTGCCGAACTTTGAGGCGGCATTGACCGGTGATGTTCGAGGTAAAAAGATCGGCATCCCCCGCGAATACCGCATGGACGGCATGCCCGAAGAAATCGAAACGCTGTGGTCTGACGGCACTGCGATGATGAAGGATGCCGGGGCCGAAATTGTCGATATTACCCTGCCGCACACCAAATACGCCTTGCCTGCGTATTACGTGATTGCGCCTGCCGAGGCGTCCAGCAACCTCGCGCGCTATGACGGGGTTCGCTATGGCCACCGTGCCACGTTGGATCAAGGGGATGGCATTACCGAGATGTACGAAAAGACCCGTGCCGAAGGATTTGGACCAGAAGTTCAGCGCCGGGTGATGATCGGGACGTATGTTTTGTCGGCTGGCTTTTATGACGCCTATTACAACCGCGCGCGACGGGTACGTTCCCTGATCAAAAAGGACTTTGAGGATGTGTTTGCGCAGGGTATCGATTGCATCCTGACGCCCGCCACCCCATCTGCGGCCTTTGGTCTTGGTGAAATGACAGACGCAGACCCGGTGGCGATGTATCTGAATGATGTGTTCACTGTCACCGTGAACCTTGCCGGATTGCCGGGCATTGCGGTGCCGACCGGGCAAAACCGTCAGGGGTTGCCGTTGGGTCTGCAACTGATTGGCCGACCTTGGGAAGAGGCCGATTTGCTGTCTTCCGCTTATGCGCTTGAGCGCAACGCGGGGTTTGTGGCCAAAGCGGACAAATGGTGGTAAATGCGTGCACAACAAAGCAGTAAAATAAAGCAGGTCAAATGATCACACGTGTATTTTTAATGATCGCCGCCGGTGTGGTATTGTCGGCTTGTCAGCCTGCCGTCCCGGATTCTGGTCGCGGTGTGGGGTTTGATGGCACATTCGAAGAGCAGCAGCGCCGCCGTGAAGCCGCATTGGCAGCCAGCGGCGTACCGGCACCGTCATCGGTGTCGTCGGCACCTTTGTTGCCGGTGAATGATGGCTCACCCGAAGCGACTGCCGCTGCAACCGCCCGTGTGCTGGCTGCGACCCGCCCCGGTGGGGCCAGCAATGGTCTAGGCAATGATGCGGCGTCAAATTCCGGCATTGCGCCGATTAACGCAAGCCCGTCTAACCCGGCCCCCGCGGTGGTCAACACGGCAGGCATTTCAAACGAGAACAACTTTGATGCCGTGTCGGGGCAGCGCACCATTGATGATGATGCAGCACGCATTGCGGCAAACCGGGCGCAATATCAAGTGGTGCAGCCCGAAGCATTGCCGGATCGCGGCGATGCCGGTCCCAATATCGTTGCCTATGCAATCGCAACCAAACATGCGCTGGGCACACCGATTTACACGCGGATTGGTCTGAACAAGGCCTCCAAATCTGTGCGGGCCTGTGCGCAGTACTCGCACCCGGATCAGGCGCAGATCGCCTTTCTGACTGATGGCGGGCCAACCCGCGACCGCAATGGTCTCGACCCTGATGGCGATGGATTTGCCTGTGCCTGGGATCCCACCCCGTTTCGCCGGGCAGCGCAAGGCGGCTAGGTGACAAAGCTTGCGATTGCCGATCATCCTTCGCCCAACTGTGGGCCGCGCCGGGATGGTCTGCACCCCGCGCTGATCGTGATCCACTATACAGCCATGGAAAACGCGCAGGCGGCGATCGGGCGTCTGTGTGATCCAGAGGCCGAGGTGTCGGCCCATTATGTGATCGCCAATCGGGGTGAAATTACGCAATTGGTCCCCGAAGATCAGCGCGCATGGCATGCGGGTGCCGGTGCTTGGGCTGGTATGGATGACATCAATTCCCGCTCCATTGGCATCGAGTTGGACAACCTTGGGACCCATCCGTTTTCAGAGCCGCAGATGGCCGCGCTTGAACACTTGCTGAAAGGGATCATGGCGCGCTGGGCGATCCCGGCGGCGGGGGTGATTGGCCATTCTGACATGGCACCGGGGCGCAAAGGTGATCCCGGTCCGCATTTTGACTGGGCGCGGTTGGCGCGGCAGGGGCTGGCGCGCGCAATTGGCGGCGACGCAGGCCCGCAGGGCCAGAGCTTTGACAGTTTCCGCAAAGCCGCAAGAGCGCTGGGCTATACCGCCGAGGTGGACGATGACGCCCTGCTTGCGGCAGTGCGCTTGCGCTATCGACCCTATGCGCAGGGACCGCTTTGTGCTTCTGATTTTGCGGTTTTGGGCGAAACTGATTTGCAGACTTGACCCAAGGGTGCGTCGCGGGCTACGCCACACCTTGCGCGGAAGGCTGGATGACCGCGGTTCTGGCAACAGAATCGAGGAAAGTCCGGACTCCGAAAAGATACGGTGCCGGGTAATTCCCGGGCGGGGCAACCCGACGGACAGCGCCACAGAAATTAAACCGCCTTTGTGGCAGGTCGGGCAACCGATACCACTTCAAGGGTAAGGGTGAAACGGTGGGGTAAGAGCCCACCGCGTCGCTGGCAACAGGGACGGCACGGCAAGCCCCACCGGGAGCAATGCCAAATAGGGACCGCGTGCTGGCAACAGCGGGGATTCTTTTGCCCCAGCAGGTCCGGGTTGGCAGCTATAGCTGCGTCGGCAACGGCGTGGTCAGAGGAATGGTCATCCATCGTGTGCGGGCCTGCCTGCATACGAGGACAAAATCCGGCTTATAGGCTTTCCGCGCATATCCATCCGGCTGAAATCGGCGTCTTGCACAGAAACGCCCGAAAAATCCGGATTTTTCCACACCCGGCCTGAACTGAGGTTGCAACCGCCTTTTGCTGTTGACTCGGACCCGCATCCGGTTAAAAGC
The DNA here is from genome assembly GCF_042611115.2 of Sulfitobacter sediminivivens. NCBI lineage: Bacteria > Pseudomonadati > Pseudomonadota > Alphaproteobacteria > Rhodobacterales > Roseobacteraceae > Sulfitobacter > Sulfitobacter sediminivivens. The sequence goes on along the minus strand of NZ_JBHGAR020000009.1, from coordinate 36,481 downwards.
CGGGTTTCAGGATTACCCGCACCCCGCGCACGGCCGGGCGGTGCAGCAGGAGAAGACTTATGGCGAAGCCAACCACGATCAAGATCCGTCTGAACTCGTCCGCGGGCACAGGCCATTTTTACGTTACCAAGAAAAACGCACGTACCATGACCGAAAAAATGGTCATCAAAAAGTACGATCCCGTTATTCGCAAGCATGTCGAATACAAAGAAGGCAAGATCAAGTAAGATCAGCCTGATTTCAGGATTCCGAGGCCGCGCTCATTGCGCGGTCTTTTTGCGTTTAAGGGGTCGGATAACGCCATTCGGGCCGTACGCGCCTGGGGATCGTCCCCGCGGACGTTCAAGGCCGGTTGGATATCTGTCGCCTGTTCATCACAACACAGCGCTTGCGTCCTAGCGAGCATCACGCAATAGTTGACGATATCCTAGCTGCCAAGGAACAAAACATGCCACGCTTGCTAATCTTCGCTTTGATGTCTGTCGGTCTTTTGTCGGCATGTGCCGGTAAACTGGGCGGGCCGCCCCCGGCACCCGTCTTTGGTGGTAAATACAGTCAAAGTGTCGGGTTCACAGGCGTCGGTTCCCATACCCAGGCGGTCGAGGTCTTGAGCAAGCCGTTGTTTTCGAAAAGAACTGCCCCTGTTGTCGTGGTGCGGTCGGGCGTGCGTGTGCCGCAGATCAGTGTTCGTGGCGGGTCGTCCAACCGCAGTACTCAGGCGTCTCGCGCGATACGCAGCGGTGGCACCCTCGACAGTAATTCAGTTGCCGTGAACGTGGCTGGCCGCGACGTTCGGCTGAGCATTGTGCGTGTGGGCAGCAACCCGTTTGCGGTCTTCCGTGCGCCGCGTGGCACAGTCATCACGATGGGTCCCACCACCGTAAGTAATTTCCTTGCCGAAGTCCCGGCCTTGACCGGATGCACACCAGATGGCGGCGGCTATTCCATCGGGCCCAGTCGTGCACGCGCAACGGGGATCGCGGGCGCAATCAACTGCCCCTGATCTTGCCGGACACACCCGCTTGCAGCCCGTCCCAATGCACAGTATCGCGACACTTAATACGCATGCTGCATTTGGAATGACGCCCAATGCCCAAAGAAGGTCACTATATCAATCGCAGCAATTGGCTGCGCGCTGCCGTTTTGGGGGCGAATGACGGTATTGTGTCGTCGGCCAGCCTGCTGGTCGGTGTGTCTTCTGCCGGAATGGTGCATGGCAATGTGATCTTGACTGGACTGGCCGGGTTGACTGCGGGTGCCTTGTCAATGGCTGCGGGTGAGTATGTGTCTGTCTCTGCCCAAGCCGATGTCGAAGAGGCGGATCTGGAACGCGAGCGCGTTGCGCTGATCGAAGACCCGGATTATGAGCTTAGCGAATTGGCGGAAGGGTTAGAAAGCCGAGGTGTCGAGAGTGATCTGGCACTGGAGGTCGCGACGCAGCTGACCGATCATGATGCGCTGGGCGCACATGCGCGCGAAGAATTGGGCATGTTTGGATTGGCAGGGCAGGCGAACCCATTGCAGGCGGCGGGTGCCTCTGCGCTGGCCTTTGCGCTGGGCGGCGGTTTGCCGTTGCTTGCGGCGTTACTGGCCCCTGCGGGCAGCCGCGGTATCTCGGTGGCCATTGTGGCGGTGCTGGCGCTTGTTGCCTTGGGCGGGGGCGGCGCACACCTGGGCGGAGCGCCAAGATGGCCAGCTATTCGCCGGGTGGTTGTCTGGGGCACATTGGCAATGGCAGTGACAGCCTTTGTGGGACACGCGTTTGGGGTACTGGCCTAGCTTTTCTGTGGACCGCTGCTTGGTGCACCCGCAAGCGTGGTATACGTGCGTTCCTTAGTCGCCCGATTAAAATGCAGAACCCGGTCGAGTTTTGGATAGGTTACTGTATCTTTGGGCGCGCGGGTGCCGATCACGACATAGCGCACGGGCGCATCGCTGCGGTTGTGCAGCGTATGCGCAACCGCATCCCCCGCCTTCCAACAGGCCGCGTCACCGGGTGCCAAAATGGTCTCGACGCCATTCTCGATGGCGACAACTTCACCGCTCAGGACCAGCATCATTTCATCCTCTGACCTGTGCCAATGCGCATAAGATGAATGCGATCCCGGCGGCAGTTCTTCGATGAACGCGCCAAATTGGGTAAGGTGCCCGGTGTCGCTGATGAGTTCGGCCCGGTAGGGGCCAAGAGAGTCATCCTGCCCGGCTTCATCGCGTTTTGCGGTGCCTGCTTTGATAATGGTCATGGATCACCTTTCGCAGTTTGCTCGTAACTCTGGCATCGGGGTGCTTGCCATCAAAAAAAGGGCCGGTCCTTTTCAGAACCGGCCCCATTTCGTCAGAATGCGAAGCGCTTATTCTCGGTTGCCGAACAGATGCAGCAACATCATGAACATGTTGATGAAGTCGAGATAGAGGTTCAGCGCGCCCATGATGGCGGCTTTGCCCAACCATTCGGTATCACCGTGGTGCGCATGTGCCAGATACTCGGTCTTGATCTTTTGTGTATCGTAGGCTGTGAGGCCCGCAAAGATCAGAACACCAATGGCAGAGATGGCAAACATCAGCGCCGAAGAGGCGAGGAAGATGTTCACGATGGAGGCGACGATCAGGCCGATCACGCCCATGATCAGGAAGCTGCCCCAACCAGAAATGTCTTTCTTGGTTGTGTACCCCCAGAGCGAAAGACCCGCAAAGGCAATCGAGGTGATCAGGAACACCTGAGCGATCGAATAGCCGGTAAAGACCAAAAAGATCGAGCTGATCGAGATGCCCATCACGGCGGCAAAGGTATAGAACACGACCTGTGCCGTGGCGGCGGACATCTTGTTGATCATCGCGCTAAAGCCAAAGACAAAGGCGAGAGGGGCAAACATCACTACCCACTTCAGCGGCGATGCATAAAGCGTGTAGCCGAAGTTGGTCAGGTATTTGTCAGCACTCAATTGCGCCACGCCCAAAGCAGGGTCGGCAGTAACCGCCAAACCTGAAATCGCCCAAGCCGCAGCAAAGGTGATCAGCATACCGACGGACATGGTCCCGTATACTTTGTTCATGTGGGCGCGCAGACCCGCGTCGATTTCGGCGGCGCGGGTTCCGGCTACGCCCCGGATTGTATTCACGTCAGCCATGTGTTGACCTCCAAACTGGCAATAAGTTACGTGCCGACAAGATCGGTCACGGTATTGCGTGGAATATTGGGCCTTCGCGACTGTTTTTCAAGGCTTTTGTTGTCGAAAACTGTAACGGCCTGCGTCGGTCAGTCGTGCCAATTGGCCGGAACGTCCCAGACCGGGCGACGTGCCTCGCGATCTGCCTCGGCTTGGGTCACGCCCACATCTTCAAGTTGAGCGCCTGACAGACCTTCCAGCGCACGCCGGGTGCGCCACAAGCCATAAGCACGGGCGAAAAAACTGCGAATAGAACGGGTGCGTGCACCGTTGATTGGTGTTGCAGGGCAGCTGTGGCGAAGAAGCGTGGTCATGGCGTATTCCTTTAGAAATTGTGATGCGATTCCATTTTGCATTTCGATGCTTGATATATGGTGGATATCGGGACATAATAAAAACGAATGTTTGTTATGGTTGACATCAAGGGGATTGATATATGAGAAACCTCGACATCACGACGCTGCGGTCCTTTGTGGCTGTGGCCGATTCAGGCGGGGTCACACGGGCGGCGGGGTTCTTGCATCTGACCCAATCAGCTGTGTCGATGCAGTTGAAGCGACTGGAGGAAATGCTGGGACTGAGCCTTCTGGATCGTACGGGGCGCACCATTGGCTTGACCGCGTCGGGTGAACAATTGCTGGTTTATGCGCGCCGGATGATCGCGCTGAACGACGAGGTGATTGCCCGCCTGACCGATCAGGCCTACGAGGGCGAGATCAAATTGGGTGTGCCGCATGACATTGTGTATCCGGCCATTCCACAGGTGCTCAAACAATTCCACGCCGCGTTCCCGAGGGTGCGCATCTTGCTTGAAGCGTCCTATACGAAAACCTTGAAAGAGCAGTTCGCAAAAGGCGACTGTGATCTGATCGTCACGACCGAGACCGGGCTTGATCAGGGTGGCCAGATGCTTGCAGAAAAAGATTTAATCTGGATCGGGGCACCCGGTGGCGCGGCGTGGCGGCAACGGCCTTTGCGTCTGGCGTTCTGCCGTTTCTGTACGTTTCGGCCGCATGTGGTAAAGGCGTTGGACGCCGCCGGTATTGATTGGGAAATGGCCGTTGATACCGAAAGTGATCGCACGATTGAGGCGGCGGTCAGCGCCGATCTGGCTGTGCATGCGATGATCGACGGGACCGAACCACCCTATCTTGAACAGGTCGATCACAACAGCGCCTTGCCGATCCTGGCAACCCAGCAGATCAACCTTTATGGCGCGCAAGGATCGCAGGGAGAAGTACACAACACATTGGTCGCTCTTTTGCAAAATGCATTCCAGCCTCAGACTGGCCGGTTGCGCGCCGTTTAAGGGTAGATGATGGTCTTTATCAGCGGGTGGCGTATGGCGCGCGCAAATGGCGCATTTAACCCTTTGGGAGAATCACTTTTTATTCACTCTCCCGGTGCGTGTGGGGGTAAAATTGTTCCGTTTGTTACAATTCGCTCTGTTTTTTTAAGGCTGCCAAAACTTTGCGCACTCTGTTCAAAGCCAACTTTTACGTGTTTGCCGCGAAACTTAAGGATGCGGCGCAGGTGTCTGACATGTCATGGAAAATACAGCTTTTCGACGGTTTGATAGACTCGCATTGAGTCTCGGATTTATCCACAATTAACACCTTAGGTTGTAAGCACCTTTGTGTGCGCGGATCATGAAATAGTTAATAATGTTTGATGTGCTGGTGGTAATTCGTATGCTAGAGAGCGACATCGGATTGCAAAACACATGTTTTCGACGTCAAAAACGTAATGATTGAAATTATTTTAGTTCTTAATAAGTAAGGAAGCGAAACGAGATGGCTCACAAGGTAGATGTGCACGTTGGGAAATGCATTCGCCAGCGGCGATGGTTGAAGGGGATGACACAACAAGGTCTCGCGGATTTGGTTGGCATCAAGTTCCAGCAAATTCAGAAATATGAAACCGGGGCCAACCGCGTCAGCGCGTCGCGGCTTTGGGATATTGCCGATGCCCTTGATGTTCAGGTTTCCTTCTTTTTTGAAGGTCTTAAATCTGCTGAAGACGAAGCCGCTCTGAAAGACGCTACTGTGCCAACCGATTTGATGAGCGACAAAGAGGCAATGGATCTGGTGCGCTCCTATTACGCGATTCCGGAAAACCAGCGGCGCAGGCTGTTTGAACTTGCCCGCGTCTTAAGCGACGTAGCCTGAAACGGGCACGGCCCTCGGTACCTTAAGGGGATCGGGGGCTTGAATTGCGCGGGCCAAGCTGGCAGGCCATGTGCATGACAGATGCAACCTCATTTGATCCAAATATCCGCCGTGTTGCGCATCTGATGGCAGATGCGGCGCGGGCGATTATTTTGCCCTATTTTCGCACTGCGGGTCTGACGGCGGATAACAAGCTGAGCGTTGGATACGACCCGGTGACAGAGGCGGATCGCGCGGCAGAGCGTGCCATGCGCGATATTCTGGCGCGGGAACGGCCCGATGATGCCATTCTGGGCGAGGAATATGGGGCAAAGTCCGGGACATCCGGGCTGACGTGGGTGCTTGACCCGATTGATGGCACCCGTGGATTTGTCAGCGGCACCCCGACCTGGGGCGTTTTGATTGCGCTCTCAGATGCGGCGGGGCCGTTTTATGGGCTCATTGATCAGCCCTATGTTGGTGAGCGATTTGAGGGGGCACCAGACGGCGCGCAGATGACCGGGCCGCAAGGCACGCGCCCGCTGGCCACGATGAAACCGCGTGACCTGAGCGAGGCAATTGTTTTTACAACTTTTCCAGAGGTCGGCACCGCGGCGGATGGTGCGGGGTTCAATGCGGTGGCCGGTCGCGCACAGCTGACCCGGTATGGCATGGATTGTTATGCCTATGCGCTGGTTGCGGCAGGGCAGGTTGATCTGGTCATTGAATCGGGATTGAACGCCTATGACATTCATGCGCCGATCGCGGTGATCAGGGCGGCAGGCGGGGTTGTGACCGATTGGCAAGGCGGGCCTGCCCACGCGGGCGGACGTGCAATTGCGGCGGCGAACACAGAAATCCACGCACAGGCACTGGCGATCCTCAAAGATTATTGACCACGGACCGTGTCAGCGTTTAAGTTCCTGTAATGCTGGTTCTTGAGCCTGTTTTCCACCAGCGTTTGCACCTTTGCATGAGACAGGCCAGAGCAAGAGGTGCAGCATGGTCGAAATTCTTATCAAAAACGCAGATTGTATTCTGACAATGGATGACGTGCGCCGCGAAATGTACGGTGCGGATATCCTGATCCGGGATGGTGTGATTGTCGCGGTTGCGACCGGGCTTGCCACCTCTGGCGAGGTGATAAATGCGTCTGGATGTGTTGTGACGCCGGGGCTGGTGAACACCCACCACCATTTGTCCCAGACGCTGACCCGTGCGGTGCCGGGTGGCCAGGACGCATTGCTCTTTGGTTGGCTGCAAACGCTCTATCCGATCTGGTCGCGTTTCACGCCAGAGCATATGTATGTGTCGGCGCAAATTGGTCTGGCGGAACTGGCATTGTCAGGGTGTACCCTGTCGTCCGATCACCTGTATCTGTATCGCAATGGCGCGCGGCTTGAGGACACGATCCACGCTGCTGCCGAGCTTGGTCTGCGCTTTCACCCGACTCGAGGGGCCATGAGCATTGGGGTCAGCAGCGGTGGATTGCCGCCCGATGATCTGGTTGAGGATGAAGCTGCGATCTTGAATGACTGCATCCGAGTGGTGGATGGTTTCCATGACCCCTCAGAGGGGTCGATGTGCCGGGTCGGGATCGCGCCCTGTTCGCCTTTTTCAGTCAGCCGCGAATTGATGCGCGACGCGGCGGTGTTGGCACGGGACAAGGGCGTGATGCTGCACACGCATCTGGCTGAGAACGACGAAGACATCGCCTATAGCCTTGAGAAATTCGGCTGCCGTCCCGGGCAGTATGCCGAAGCGTTGGGATGGGTTGGCCGCGATGTGTGGCACGCGCATTGCGTCAAGCTGGACCCAAGTGAGATCGCGCTTTTTGCTGAGACGGGCACCGGCGTGGCACATTGCCCCTGCTCAAACTGCCGCCTTGGTTCTGGCATTGCACCGGTGCGGGCGATGCGGGATGCTGGCGTCCCGGTGGGCATTGGTGTTGACGGATCGGCAAGCAATGATGCGGGCAATCTGGTGGCTGAGGCACGGATGGCGATGTTGCTGCAGCGGGTTGCGCGCGGTGCAGATGCGATGAGCGCCCGCGAAGCACTGGAGATTGCAACGCGCGGTGGTGCGGATATCCTGGGGCGGCCCGATTGTGGGCGTCTGGCGGTGGGTTGCCGCGCGGATGTGGCGATCTGGGACGTCAGTGGCCTGACCTCAGCGGGCAGTTGGGACCCCGCTGCACTGTTACTTGCTGGACCGACCACGGCAAGGGATTTATTCGTAGAAGGTCGTCAGATTGTCCGCGATGGTCAGATTCAAACCCTTGATCTGGGTGCCCAGGTCGCGCGGCAAAACCAAATGGCAAGAACATTGAGCGAGGCATTATGAATCAGGTGATGTTTGTATTGGCGCTGTTGTTGATGGCCGTGCCAGCGGCGGCGGACCCTGCGGCAACGCGCGCGATCAATGGGGTGCGCGCCAGTGCGGGCAAGCCGGCCCTGATCTATTCGCCGCGATTGGAAAAGGCGGCGCAGGCCCATGCGAAAGACATGGCCCAGCGGGGGTTTTTCGCCCATGAGGGCAGCAATGGTTCAGCCGTTTCTGATCGGGTCAGCGCGCAGGGATATAAGTGGTGTTTCGTCGCCGAGAATATTGCGAAAGGGCAACGGGATTTGGCGCAGGTCATGCAGAGTTGGACGAAATCCAAAGGGCATTACCGAAACATGGTCCATAAGAAAGTTCGGGAATTTGGGCTCGCGCGGACAAAGGATAACATCTGGGTGATGGTGCTTGCGGGATCCTGCTGACGCTACGCCCGTCGATTTCCGGCGATCCAGACGTCGCGGACAGCGCGGTCATCGCCCATCATGATCGTGGTAAACAGGCTTTCCCAGATGTCATGCGCCTGTGCGGCGCGCTGCGCAATCGCGGGGGTTGAGGCGAGGTTGAGAATACACAGATCCGCTTCCTTGCCCACCTCGATGGTGCCGATGTGCCCGTGCTGATGCAGGCTGCGCGCAGAGCCGGCGGTGGCGAGCCAGATCAGTTGTGCTGCGTGCAGCGGGGTGCCGCGTAGCTGGCCAATCTCATAGGCCGCAGCCATGGTGCGCAACATTGAAAAAGACGAACCACCGCCGGTATCCGTGGCCAGCCCGCAAGGAATGCCGCGCGCGGTAAGGCCGGCCATGTCAAAAAGACCAGAGCCGATAAAGGTGTTGGACGTGGGGCAATGGACCAATGCGGCACCGGTCTCGCAGATACGGTCGATCTCGCGGGGGTCAAGGTGGATGGCATGGCCGAAAAGGGCGCGATCCCCGATCAGGCCGTGGACCTCATAGGTATCAAGATAATCGCGCGCAGACGGATAAAGATCGCGGACCCAAGCGATTTCATCAAGCTGTTCGCTGAGATGGGTTTGCATCAGACATTCGGGAAATTCAGCCCAGAGCGCGCCAAGAGCGGCAAGCTGATCTGGCGTTGAGGTCGGTGAAAACCGTGGGGTGATGGCATAGAAGGCGCGCCCATTCCCGTGCCAGCGTTCCAGCAAGGCTTTGCTGTCGTCATATGCTGATTGCGCGGTGTCGCGCAGCCCTTCGGGGGCATTGCGGTCCATACAGGTTTTGCCCGCGACAATGCGTTGGCCCCGTGCCGCGGCGGCGGTGAAAATCGCATCGACACTATGCGGATGGATGGTGCAATATGACGCCACAGTGGTGGTGCCATGATCCAGCGTCAGATCCAGATACCGCGTGGCAATCTCATCGGCATAGTCCGGATCAGACAGGCGCATTTCTTCGGGAAAAGTATAGCTGTTGAGCCAGTCAATCAGGCGCTTGCCCCAGGACGCGATAATTGCCGTCTGCGGGTAATGCACATGGGCATCGACAAAACCGGGGCAGATCAGGGTGCCGTCCCCATACGTTGTAACACTTGCCTGCGGGTGATCTGCGCGCAGGCGGTCCGCGTCAGCGACCGCCTTGATGATGCCGCCTTCGATCAGCACACCGCCATTGGTGTCAACATGGATCACGTCATGCCACGGCTGGATCATCGGATCGCCGGTAAAGCGCAGGGTCGGGCCGCAAAGCAGAGTCTGTTGAGTCATGAGGTGACATTATTCCTGTCCGGGGCGGGCGGCAACGCCGATCCGCAATCAACCGCCATTGTGTCTCAAACACCTCATGCCTATGGTCGCGCCAAGCGCAAGGGCCGGTCGAGGAGCACGTGATGATGGATGATAGTGAAGATCTGGAACGGACCCGGGAAGAAGAGGATGAGGCGGAGGCCTATCTGCTTGATCGCAAGGCGGTCGCGGCGATTCTGGAGGCGGTTGAAGCGGGTGATCAGGCCACACTGACCGCCCTGATGGAGCCGCTGCACGCGGCGGACATTGCTGACCTTCTGGAACAGATCAGCCATGGTGACCGCGCCGATCTGATCCGGCTTTATGACCGCGAGTTTGACGGCGAAATCCTGTCAGAACTTGACGAATCTATCCGAGAAGATGTGATTTCGATGCTGACGCCGCAGGTCCTGAACCAAGCGGTGCGTGAGATGGACAGCGATGATGTTGTTGATCTGATCGAAGATCTGGAGGACGAACAGCAAGCCGCGATTCTGGGCGCGCTGGAAGATAGCGACCGGGCGGCGGTGCAACAATCGCTCAGCTATCCGGAATATTCCGCCGGTCGCCTGATGCAGCGCGAGGTCGTGATGGCCCCCGAGCATTGGAATGTCGGTCAGGCGATTGATCATTTGCGTAACACCAAGGAAGAGGACCTGCCAGATCAGTTCTATCACATCGTAATGGTCGATCCCCGCCTGCACCCGGTGGGCAACATCACCTTGGGCAAACTGATGCGGTCCAAACGCGCCACCATGCTGCGCGATATCCTCGAAGAAACGTTTCAGGTGATCCCGGCGATGCGCGATGAGGGGGATGTGGCCTATGCGTTCAACCAGTATCACCTGATTTCGGCACCTGTCGTGGATGATGAGGGGCGCCTTATCGGGGTGATAACCATCGATGATGCGATGGCGGTTCTGGATGAGGAACACGAGGAAGACATCCTGCGTCTTGCCGGTGTTGGCGAAGGGTCACTGAGCGACCGGGTGATGGAAACCACCAAACAGCGCTTGCCGTGGCTGGCGGTTAACCTTGTCACGGCGATTGCTGCATCACTTGTTATTGCCCAATTTGAAATGGCTTTGGCCCAAATCGTGGCGCTGGCCGTGCTCATGCCGATCGTGGCGTCGATGGGCGGCAATGCGGGGACCCAAAGCCTGACCGTGGCGGTGCGCGCGATTGCGACCAAGGATTTGACTGGGTCAAACGTCTGGCGGGTGATCCGGCGTGAATGTCTGGTTGGCTTGATAAATGGCACGGTCTTTGCCGTGGTAATGGGGATCGTGGGCTATATCTGGTTCGGCTCGCCCGCATTGGGTTACGTGATTGCCACGGCCATGGTGATCAACATGGTGGTGGCCGGATTGGCAGGCACGGGCATTCCCATTCTGCTGGAAAGGGTCGGGGTCGATCCGGCGCTTGCATCCGGGGCCTTTGTGACCACTGTGACGGATGTTGTGGGTTTCTTTGCGTTCCTCGGATTGGCGGCGGCGGTGCTGTTGTGAACGATCTCGCAGCGATCAAGGCGGCGGCGCGCAAGTTAGCATTTGCGCGGCGCAAGACTTTGTTCGAAAACGCAAATGCCGCGCAGGCCGGATATCTGAGCGAGGTGCTGGCGGGATATCGTGGTGTGCCGCTTTCGGGTTTCATGCCGATCCGCACGGAAATCGACCCGGTGCCTGCCATGGCAGAGGCCTGTGCGTATGGACCGGTAGGCGTGCCGGTGATTATCAAATCAGGTCAGCCCCTCAAATTCTCGCGGTGGACACCTGATACGTCGATGGTGGCGGGAGCATTTGGCGCATTGATCCCCGAGAGGGCAGATTTTTTTGAACCCGAGATCCTGATCGTGCCGCTCTTGGCCTTCAACCGCGCAGGCGGGCGTTTGGGTTATGGGGGCGGATTCTACGACCGAACTCTTGAGTTGTTGCGTGCCAACCGGCCGACGATGGCGATTGGTTTTGCCTTCGCGGGGCAGGAAACGGACGATCTGCCGCTTGAATCGACGGATCAACCGTTGGACCTGATTGTGACCGAAGCAGGCGTTATCGACGTAGGCACCTAGGCGGCGCGTTCCAACAGGACATGTGCTTCATAGCGCCGCAAGATCGGGCGCGCGGCATAAGCATGTTTGATGGACGACGGCGCGGTCCCTGGTACAAAATCCCAATCACAGCGCGCGCTTTCATCCTGATCAATGACGTCCCCCAAAAACAGGCTCTCTGTCCATAGCCCATTGGCTTGCAGAATGACGTGATCCTTAAACAACAAGTGATAATAGGACTGCGGCCTGCCCTCAAAAGGAACGCGTGTTGCCCCATGGGGCAAGAGGTGTTTCGCAGCAACAAGGACCTCTGAGCCACCAAAAAGCATGCTGACGCGCAGTGATCTGAGCATGATGCGATGGTTTGGCGACACCATCAGCGGGCGGCTATTGCCAAAAGAGCCTGCTGGCAAAAGGACAGGCAGCAATGTCGGGTCAGAAAAAACCCGGGCGGCGGGCAGGACATGGCGCTTAATTCCCAGCAGTGGCTCAAAAACCGAGTCTAGCGATCGCAGCAGCATACCTGGCCGCAGTTTTTCGACGGTGACGGGCCCCTTAACGGTTTCGATCAAGGTGCCGGGGCAAAAACAAGGTACACCCGGTGCACCGGGGGTCGGCGCGGATTCGACAAAATCGCCGTTTATATCGCGTGAAAATGCAGTGCCGTTGGGCGCATTGCTGGCAATCGTCTCGCCCGCGCCAATTCTTGTTGTGCCGGGAAAGCCGCTGGGCAGCGTGGGTGTGCGGGGCGGGACGCCATATGACAGCACCACGTATTCGCCAGTCACGCTGTTGACCAGAAAGATTGAATCGAACTTTTGGCCCTCACCGTCGGGCAGCCAGTTCACACTATTGCTGGCCCCGGAATCGTAATAGCCCGCGGGCGGGGTTCCGATATATTCGCCAACCACAGTGGCGGTCCCGCCCGCAGCAATTGTATCGCCGGGACCAAAGCTGTAAAGTTGGCCAGCTTTTTCTGACCAGATTTCATATCCATCAAGTGATATGGCACTATTGGTGGTATTTTGAATTTCGACAAATTCATCGGCCTTGTTGGCCTCGCCATCGCCGTCTGTATCAAAGGCGCTGCCCCCCCCATTGTCCGCGAGGATTTCACTGATAATCAGTCCATCAAGTTTGTCGGCCACAGTCTCGCCCCGAACAATTAATCGAAAATTGTACCAACCGGGTGGTGCCAAACTGTGCCTGCTTCGTGTCAATTCTGGGGCGCTTGCTCATCCGGGCAAACGGGCCTAACGATGGCAGTTATGAAAATATTGTTTCTTGGCGACGTGATGGGCCGCGCCGGGCGTCGCGCCATCACCGAAAATCTGCCCCGTCTGCGCACCGAGTGGAAGCTTGATTTTGTCGTGGTGAACGGCGAAAACGCCACCGGTGGCATTGGGTTGTCGGGCGCGCATGCCAAGCTGTTGCTGGAGGCCGGGACCGATTGCCTCACGCTGGGTGATCATGCGTTTGATCAAAAAGACATGCTCAGTTATATTGAGCAGGAACAGCGCATTATCCGGCCGCTGAATTTCTCTAAATCTGCACCGGGCAAGGGCGCACGGCTGTTTACGGCGCAAAACGGGCGCAAGGTTCTGGTCTGTCAGGCGTTGGGTCAGGTGTTTATGAAACGCCCCTTTGATGATCCTTTTTCAGCGCTGGAGCCTGTGCTTAAAACCCATCCTCTTGGCGGGTTGGCATCGGCGATCATTGTGGACATCCATTGCGAGGCGACGTCTGAAAAGATGGCGATGGGCCATTGGTGCGACGGGCGCGCGTCACTGGTGGTGGGCACCCACACCCATGTCCCTACGGCGGATGCGATGATCCTGCCCGGCGGCACTGCGTATCTCAGCGATGCAGGGATGTGCGGCGATTATCATTCGGTCATTGGCATGGACAAAGCCGAGCCTTTGCGCCGGTTTATTACAGGCATGCCAAAAGAACGGTTCACGCCAGCCAATGGTGAGGCGACGTTGTCAGGTGTCTATGTCGAAACGGATGACCGCACAGGCCGTGCCACGCGCATCCAGCCGGTGCGCACAGGTGGCACCTTGCAGTCCAGCACCCCGTGACAAGGCGCGAAATCCTGTCTTACTCCGCGTTTCTGGTGCTGATGGGCGCGGGCTGGGGCATTACGCAGCCTTTTACCAAAATCGCGGTAAGCACGGGATACGGCCATTTTGGGCTGGTGTTCTGGCAGTTGATCATCGGTATGGTTTTGATGGGGGTGATCTGTGCTGTGCGCCGGGTCGCTTTGCCGCTGAACATGCGCGCGCTGCGGCTTTATCTGATCCTGGCAATGATTGGCACGGTGATGCCCAATTCCATATCGTATCAGGCCGCGGTGTTCTTGCCCGCAGGCATCATGTCGCTGCTGATCAGCACAGTGCCGATGTTCGCCTTTGTCATCGCTCTGATGCTTGGGAATGACCGATTTCGCTGGCGGCGGCTTGGCGGGCTGCTTTTTGGTTTGATCGGGGTGTTGATCATCGTCGCCCCGGCGATTGATCTGGGGTTGAAAATCCCGGTCGGATGGGCCGCGATCTATCTGGTTACGGCGTTATTTTATGCCTTTGAAGGCAATTATGTGAACAAATGGGGGACGGAAAGGCTGGACCCGTTTCAGGTGATGTTTGGCGCGTCATTGGTGGGTGTGATCGTTATGATCCCGCTGACGTTCGCTACCGGTCAATACATCGCGCCGGTCTGGCCGCTGGCGGTCCCGCAGCAGGCGCTGATTGCGGGGTCGGTGATCCATGTGTTGGTGTATGCGGCCTATGTTTGGCTGGTGGGCCGGGCAGGGGCCGTGTTTGCAGTGCAGGTCAGTTATATGGTCACGGGCTTTGGCCTGATCTGGGCGAACCTGATACTGGGCGAAACCTATGCGCCGACTATTTGGCTTGCATTGGCCGCGATGTTCATGGGTATGTATCTGGTGCAACCTCAGCGCCACAATGCGCTTTTGGTACAGCAAAAACCAAACGAGGGTTGAGCGTTATGGCTGGTTTTTTTGAGTTCTCGCAAGAAACTCAGGCGCTCATGACGCTCGGCGTCGTCATTGTCATGTTCACGCTCTTCATCCGCGAGATCTACCCGCCAGAGGTCACGGCCATTGGCGGGGCTGCGGCGATGCTGGCGCTGGGGCTGTTACCCTATGATGATGCGGTTCATGTGCTGTCAAATTCGGCACCGTGGACAATTGCCGCGATGTTCATCGTCATGGGGGCGTTGGTGCGCACCGGCGCTTTGGCGTGGTTCACCCGACTGGCCGAGGCAAAGGCCGACACAAGTCCGGTGATGGCCATTGGCTCCTTGATGATTTTCGTGGTGCTGGCGTCAGCCTTTGTCAACAATACGCCCGTGGTTCTGGTGATGATCCCGGTGTTTGTGCAATTGTCCAAGAAACTGGGCATTTCCGCCAGCAAGATGTTGATTCCATTGTCTTATATGGCCATTCTTGGGGGAACTCTAACTCTGATCGGCACCTCGACCAACCTGCTGGTCGATGGCGTGGCGCGGGCCAGCGGGATGGAGCCGTTTTCGATCTTTGAGGTCACGCCGCTGGCGATCCCTCTGGTGATCTGGGGTGGTCTCTATTTGCGGTTTGTCGCACCTCGGTTGCTGCCCGACCGGCCCACCATGGCCAGCATGCTTGGCGATAAAACCAAAAAGAAATTCTTTACCGAAGTTGCGGTACCAGAAGGCAGCGCACTGATTGGGCAAAAGGTCACGGACGTCGGGCTTTTCGGGGGTGACGGTGTACGGCTTATTGACGTGCTGCGCGGTGACCTGTCGCTGCGCCGTGATCTTGCCTCCGTTGAACTTGAAGTCGGTGACCGCATCGTCTTGCGCACTCAGATACAGGAATTGCTGGGCATGCAAGCCAGCTCGGATGTGCGGGTTGTGGACAAGCTAAGCTCGCGCGAGACGACAACGGTGGAAGTGCTGATCACGCCGGGTGCGACATTGGTCGGGCGCTCGCTTGGGGCGCTGCGTTTGCGCCGGCGCTATGGTGTTTATCCACTGGCCGTGCACCGGCGCAACGAGAACATTGGAAGCAAACTTGACGACGTGGTCGTGCGGGTCGGCGATACGCTGCTGCTTGAGGGGAATGCGCAAGACATCGACAGACTGGCCGTCGATGCAGGCCTTGTGGATGTGAACCATCCCACCGAACGGCCGTACCGTCAACGCCATGCGCCGCTGGCATTGGCGGCTTTGGCGGGTATCGTCATCCTTGCAGCGTTTGGGGTGGCCCCGATCCTGTTGCTTGCTGTGCTTGCGATGGCTGTGCTGTTCCTGACCCGCTGCATTGACCCGGACGAGGCGTTTTCGGTGATCGACGGGCGGTTGCTTGCGCTGATTTTTGCGATGCTGGCGGTTGCGACGGCGCTGGAAACCTCCGGGGCGATCGAGTTGATCGTCGAGATTATTGCACCGCCCATCGCGGTTTTGCCGCCCTTCCTCATCGTCTGGGCGATCTATCTGCTGACTTCGGTGCTGTCAGAGTTGATCAATCACGCGGTTGCGGTGGTGCTCACGCCGGTGGCCATTGGTCTGGCGGTGAACATGGGCATTGATCCGCGTCCTTTGGTGATTGCGGTGATGATTGCGGCCAGCGCGACCTTTGCCACGCCGATCAGCTATCAGACAAATATGATGGTCTATGGGCCGGGCGGGTACAAGTTCACGGACTTCTTGAAGGTTGGGATTCCGTTGAACCTGTCTGTCGGGCTGCTGGCTTCTGCGTTGATCCCGTTGATGTGGCCGTTGTAACGCCTTGGGCCTGATTTTCAGCGCGGGTGGGCTGGTCGCCGATCAGTGCAGTCCCTTGGGCAGCACCCGTCCGATCATCCCCACCAGAAATGCGGTGCTGATCCCAAAGGTCAGCATCCCGCACACAGAGGCAAATGCCCCAAAGGTACGCATGGTATCGTCCAGAATGATGTCGCCGTATCCCAGTGTGGTATAGGTGCTGAGGGAGAAATAGACAGCGGTATCAACGCCGTCGATTGCCCCGTACCACAAAAACGCCCCTGCCCAGATCCAGACCTGCACGGTGTGGCCAAAGACGGTGAGCCCAAAAGCGAGGCTGATCAGCAGACCGGCGCGATGGGCGCGAAATTGCTCTTTTGTGGCTTGAGCCACCCGTGTCAGCCACGGCAGACTGAAGATGATCAGCGCCAGATGTATCCCTGCCGATATACTCAGAAACAGCGTGCCGCGTGCGATCTGTGTCCATAGTTCCATCAGAGTGGCCAAAAGACGAGGATTGCAGGGATCGACACGGCCACCACGATGATCTCAAGTGGCAGGCCAATGCGCCAGTAATCGCCAAAGGAATAGCCGCCGGGGCCAAGGATCAGCGTGTTGTTCTTGTGACCGATGGGGGTCAGAAATGCGCTGGATGCCGCGACCGCCACTGCCATCAAAAACGGATCGGGTGAGACGTTCAGGGTGTGCGCCATCTGAATGCCCACAGGGGCCGCCACGATGGTCGTTGCGGTGTTGTTAAGCACATCTGACAGCGTCATCGTCACCACCATAAGCACGGTCAGCACAATCCAGGGGGCCATCCCTTCGGTCAAGCCGATGAGCGCGCCCGCGATCAATTCCGTACCACCCGAGGTTTCAAGGGCTGCCCCCAGCGGGATCATCGACCCAAGCAGGACAACGACAGGCCATTCGATATGGGTGTAAAGCTCGGAAAGCGGGACGATTTTGGCCAGCACATAGGCAATCACCACGAGCCCAAGTGCCACGGGCAGATAGATCAGGCCAAAGGACGCCGCCGCAACCGCCGCCCCAAAAAGCCCGATGGCAAGCCAGACCTTGGAGTTTTCAGTCACCGCCAGACCGCGATCGGCCAAGGGCAAGACACCGAGCCAATCGGTCACATGCGCGGCCATGTCACGCGGCACCAGCAGCAACAGTATGTCGCCGGCCATGAGCTCTGTATTGCGCAGATGTGAGGTGATCTTGCGGCCCCGTCGTGAAATCCCCAGCAAGATCGTGCGCTGCCGCCAAAGCATGCCCACAGCCTGCGCTGTGCGCCCGTTCAGGCGCGAGGATTCAGGGACGACAACCTCAATGATTTCAACACCTTCACCGCCCGCCTTAAGGTGTTCTTCGCGGTTGCTGTCGGCCAGCGCCAGATCAAGGGTGCTGCGAAATTCGTCAAGCGCATCGGGTGTCGCTTCAAGCACCAGCGCATCGCCCGCTTTCAAAGCGACATTGCGCGCCTGACCATAGCGACGCTTGCCGTCCCGCATCAGGCCCAGAATGGCGACATCAGATTTATCTGCGACATCCTGTAGTTCGCTGATGCGTTTGCCGATTTGTTTGCTGCCCTCGGGGACCGTCAATTCGGCGATGTACTGTGATATGTCCTCAAGATCGAGGGCCGCATCCTCGCGGACCGGGATCAAGCGCCAG
Organism: Sulfitobacter sediminivivens; assembly: GCF_042611115.2. Taxonomy (NCBI): domain Bacteria; kingdom Pseudomonadati; phylum Pseudomonadota; class Alphaproteobacteria; order Rhodobacterales; family Roseobacteraceae; genus Sulfitobacter; species Sulfitobacter sediminivivens. The sequence continues at coordinate 18,598 of NZ_JBHGAR020000009.1, read as the reverse complement.
CCAATCAGGGCGACAAAAATGAGGCCTGCAATGGCCGCCAGCCCGCCCACTGGGGCGAAATCAAACATCCTGAACGGCTCTCCCAGTGATTCCTGACGGATCGCGGCGATGATGATATTGGGTGGCGTGCCGATAAGGGTGACCATGCCGCCAAGAATGGTGGCGAAACTGAGCGGCATCAGGCTGAGCCCCGGCTGACGCCCTGCTTTTCGGGCCGTTTGTATGTCGACGGGCATCAACAGGGCCAATGCGGCGACGTTGTTCATGAACGCGGACAGGATGCCGCCCACCGCACCCATCAACGTGATATGCGCGCCCAGACTGCGCGAGGCATCGACCAGCGTGCGGGTGATCAACAGCACAGCACCGGATCGAACCAAGCCTGCGGAAACGACCAAAACCAACGCAACCACCAGCGTTGCAGGGTGGCCAAAGCCGTCAAAGGCGTTCTTGGTTGGTACCACGCCCAGCACCACGCCCACCATGAGCGCGGAAAATGCCACTATATCATACCGGAAACGGCCCCAGATCAGCAGGCCAAAAACCGCGCCGAACAAGGAAAAGAGAATGATCTGATCTGCTGTCATCCCCGTTTTATGGCCGAGCGTGCTGCGTTTGGCCAGCCGATAGAACGGGACCTATACGAAGGGCGCAATTTCCTCAGGGACAGTTGCCGCAACGGCCAGCGCCTCGGATAGCGACAGCGTTTTGTCGAACAGTGTGCGGCTGACAATGGTGCCTGCAACATGGGGCACATATTTCAAGCGGCTGATGTCATCCAAACCGCGCACGGTGCCGCGCGCAATGACCGGCGCGTTTGTCTCTGCGGCCAATTTCGTGATGAGTGAAAGCGACGCATCGGCGTCCTCAATCGCAGAGTCGATGTCAGTGACGATGACAGCGGCCAGCGGGTCATTGGCAAAGTTGCGGATGAAGGGTTCGGGATCGAACGCAGACTGGGTGCGCCATCCGCCTGCCATGACCTTACCTTGAAAGACATCCACGGCCAGAACGATGCGGTCAGGCCAGGTAAGCGCTGCTTCCTTGACAAGGTCAGGTTTGTGCACGGCGGCTGAGCTGAGCACGATGCGCGCGGCCCCAGCGTCGATCCAACGCCGAATTCCGTCCATTGTTTGTATCCCACCGCCAAGCTGAACTGGCATCTTTGCCTGCCGGATGATGCTGGTGACCAGATCGCGGTTGTCGTCAGGTTTGCCCTGAACCGCGTCAAAGTCGGTGACATGTAGCATTTGCGCACCGGCCTGCGCCCAGCCACGCGCGGTATTCACCGGATCGACATGCCAAATCTGCGGCTCGTCCAGTCGTCCACGATACAGGCTGACACAACGGCCTTTCTGAAGTTCGATGGCGGGAATGATGATCATGACGGGGCTCCTTTGCTGACGCTAGGTCAACCTATCATGGATTGGCCCAGATTCGGATACGCTGAAAGCGGCATTTTAAGGGCTGGAGGGGTCATCCGGTATCACGCTGCGGATTGCACATGACTGTGCGGCTGGCATATAGAGTGCCAACTAGAATTTTCAGACATGAGGTTTGTCATGGCCGGCCACTCAAAATGGGCAAATATCCAACACCGCAAGGGGCGCGCTGATGCACAACGCTCCAAGCTGTTTTCCAAGCTTTCCAAGGAAATCACAGTGGCGGCACGCATGGGCGAACCGGACCCCGACAAAAACCCTCGCCTGCGTCTGGCGGTGAAAGAAGCGAAATCGCAATCCGTGCCCAAGGACGTGATTGACCGAGCCATCAAAAAATCAACGGCTGGCGAAGGCGATGATTACGAAGAAATCCGCTATGAGGGTTATGGTCCCAATGGCGTGGCGGTTATTGTTGAGGCGATGACCGACAACCGCAACCGCACCGCGTCGACGGTGCGATCCACCTTTACCAAGAACGGTGGCAATCTGGGCGAAACGGGCAGCGTCGGGTTCATGTTCGACCGCAAGGGCGAGGTGACCTATCCCGCAGATGTCGGTGATGCGGACACCGTCATGATGGCCGCAATCGAAGCGGGGGCCGAGGATGTGGAAAGCACCGAAGAGGGCCATATCATTTGGTGTGCCGACACTGATCTGAACGAGGTTGCCACAGCCTTGGAAGCTGAACTGGGCGAAAGTGAATCGACCAAGCTGACATGGCGGCCAACGACGACCACGGAAATGGATCTCGAAAGCATGCAAAAGTTGATGAAGCTGGTGGATGCGCTGGAAGATGATGATGATGTGCAGCGCGTTACCACCAATTTTGAAGCCTCTGACGAGGTGATGGAGCAGCTTTAGGGCATTGGCAGGGCTTTGGGATTTAGGGCACTCTTGCGTTGCCTTATCTATCAAGGACGCCCCAGCGGGATAGAGTTTGTTAAGGACGCCCCCGTGGGGCGATATCCCAGAACACCCCGGTCATGATCTGAAGACCCTCGCGCGCAATGGTGACCAGCATGTGTTCATCAGGGCCATGTTGGCAACAGCCGCGATAGGAATGCGGTATCCACACCGTCGGCAGTCCCAGAATGTCAGTGAAACAATCGTTCGGCAGCGATCCGGCGAGGTTGGGCAGCACATGCGGTGCTTTGCCCGTTGTCCGAATGACCGACTGTTCGACACGTTGCACCCAAGGGTGATCCCGCGGCTGACGCGTTGCTTTCGAGATGTTGGCAGCTTCAGGAATGATCTCAACCTGAGTGAACCCATGGTGGTCCAGATGGCGGCGCAGGGCAGGAAGGATGTCTTCCGGCTCGGTGCCAACAACGAACCGCAACTGGCAGGTGGCGCTGGCGTGGCCCGAAATTGCATTGACCGGGGCCTCTGGGACGCCGCTTTTCATCGCGAGAATGGCAAAGGAATTCCAGCCAAAAGCGCGTTCGGCGGGGGTCAGTGTTTCTTCGCCCCAGTCCGCATCAATCGTGGGGCCATCTTCGCCTGAGATGGGCAGATCGCGGAGGGCGGCGCGCACGTCGTCGGTCAGGCTGGTGGGGTGCCATTCGGGCACGGCAATCTGACCGCGCGCGTCGGTGATTGAGGCAAGAGCATGCGACAGGATCATCGCGGGATCGGCCAGCAGCCCCCCCCAATTGCCCGAATGATGCGCGCCGTTGCGCAGGTTCACCGTAAGGGTAAAATTCAGCGCACCGCGTGCGCCCAGAAAGATCGTTGGCGTATCTGGTTGCAGGCGTGGCCCGTCAGAGGCGATCAACACATCGGCTTTCAGGTCCTCGCGGTGCGCCTTGAAAAACGCAGCCAGCCCGGCGGAGCCAGTTTCCTCGGCCATCTCAAAGACCCAAGTGGCATTGAACCCAAGGCTGCCGCGCGCTGCGATGACGGCCTCTGCGGCAGCGATGTTGATCAGATGCTGGCCCTTGTTGTCCGCAGTGCCACGCCCATAAAGTCGGTCGCCCCTGCGGGTCAGGGCAAAGGGCGACAGCCCCTCTTGCCACTGCGCGTCCTGACCATGCACAACATCGCCGTGGCCATAGTGCAGAACCGTCGGCAGGCCTGCAGCTTCAACCCGCCGCGCAATCATGAACGGGCCGCCGACAGGGGTTTCGTTGATCTCGCAGCTAAAGCCTGCGGCCGCCAATCTCGGCATTAACGCCTCGTTCAGGTAGTGGGGCAGGGCATCGGCGCTGGCAGGGTTCTGGCTTTCGCTGCGGATGCTGACAAGGGCGGCAAGGTCAGCCTCGAAACGGCCGTCATCAAAATATGCGGCCGCCCTGGCAAGCGCTTTCGCCCGGTCGGTGTTTTGAGAGTTCATTCCGCGCATCCCCGCCAATTCGCAAGGTAAGTTTGCGCATGGAAGGATGGAAACACAATAAAGCAGCAGGCAATAAAAAACGCCCCGGAAAGGGACGTTATGGTTGTGTGCCTATTCTGGCAGGTCTCAGCCAAAGATACGTGACATTCCGAACCAGCCAGCGGTCGGTTTGCGGCATGGCTCTGTGTCTGGGGCGCGGTGTTGTGAAACATGCGCCAGAACCCTTTTGACTTCGTTCAGCCGACTGCGCGCGGCGCTGCCACCAGCACTGGCCTGAACGTTCAGGATCTTTGATTGCGTGTGAAGTGCGGCCTCGATCACGGCAAGCTCTTCCTGGCTGATTTCCAGCTTCTTGTATTTGTCGAACATGACATTTTCCTTTTTCTATGACCTTGCACATAGGCACTGTAATAGAAGTACGCTAGGGGGCGTCATTCGGATCACTCAAACGTGTCCCTTTTGTTACATTTTCGATCTGAAGCGGGGCCTTGCAATACGGTCGCAAGGTCGGCAAAACGGTCGAAATGTATCGCGATAACTGGATATAGCTTCACTGGAACAATCAGCGCGCAGCCGTTACGCCGTTTAACCTGAATTAAAGGACCACCGCGTCGGTGATGACCTCGTTTTTACCCGGTTTTGCGCTGAGCCTGACCCTCATCCTGGCCATCGGTGCGCAGAACGCATTCGTGCTACGTCAGGGTTTGCGTCGCGAGTTTGTCTTTTGGGTCTGTTTGACCTGTGCGGTGTCAGATGCGCTTTTGATTGCCGCCGGTGTGGCCGGATTTGGGGCGCTGGCAGAGGCGCTGCCGTGGTTCGAAACCGCAATGCGCTATGGCGGCGCGGCTTTTTTGATCTGGTATGGCGTGCAGAACGCCCAAGCCGCATGGCGCGGCGGCCTTGCTCTGCAGGCTAAAGGGCAGGGCACGCATAGCCTGCGCAGGGCCATCCTGACACTGCTCGCGCTTACCTGGCTCAATCCGCATGTCTATCTCGATACCGTGGTGTTGCTTGGTTCCATCTCGGCGCAATATCCCGACCGGCTGTGGTTTGGTATCGGCGCTGTCACGGCTAGCTTTGTGTTCTTTTTCGCGCTGGGGTATGGGGCGCGTCTGCTCAGCCCGCTCTTTGCCAAGCCGCGCAGCTGGCAGGTGCTGGATGCGATCATCGCGCTGACCATGTGGGCGATTGCCGCGAAACTTCTGCTTATGTGACCTTGCCCTTGCTCGCGGGTTGCGAAACAAGGCTGCCATGGCAACTGCACTGCCCCAACGCCCGGTGACGGGCATCTTCTGGATGCTGGTGACGGGACTGTGTTTCATCATGGTCACGGCGCTGGTAAAATATATGGGTCCGCGCCTGCCTGCGGCAGAGGCAGCATTTCTGCGCTATGCCATGGGGCTTGTGTTCTTGCTGCCTGCCATCAGCGCCCTAAGGTCCGCGCATCTGACCCGGCGTCACTGGAGCCTCTTTGGACTGCGCGGGATTTTCCATTCGATGGGGGTCATGTTGTGGTTTTTTGCGATGACCCGCATTCCCATTGCCGAAGTGACGGCAATGAACTATCTCGCGCCGATTTATGTGACCATGGGTGCCGCCGTTTTCCTGGGCGAACGGCTGGCCGCGCGGCGAATTGTGGCGGTCTGTCTGGGCCTGCTGGGGGCCGCGATCATCCTGCGGCCCGGATTTCGTGAGGTCAGCATGGGGCATCTGGCGATGCTCTTCGCTGCGGTGGTTTTTGCCGGGTCATATCTGCTGGCCAAGATCCTCGCCGATGAGGTGAAGCCGGCTGTGGTGGTGGCGATGCTGTCGATCTTTGTCACCATCGGGCTTGCCCCATTTGCGCTGTCTGTCTGGATTATGCCCACCTGGCACGAGATCACCATCCTTGCCGGCGTCGCGTTTTTTGCAACGGCGGGTCATTACACCATGACCCTTGCCTTTGCTGCTGCTCCTGTGACCGTGACACAGCCTGTGACGTTTCTTCAGCTGATCTGGGCCACGGCCCTCGGGGCCATCATGTTTGATGAAGCGATTGATATCTGGGTGGTCATCGGCGGCTTTGTGATCCTTGGGTCGGTCACGTTCATCACTTGGCGTGAGGCGATGCTGAAACGTCAGATCACGCCGCTGAGCCATGCGACGAAAGTCTGATATCTTTCTTGATTGACTGGTCAATAAAAAACGCATTATCCTTGGGTGGTTAACCCGCAAAGGACGCGAATCCCCATGCCCAAAGTAGGAATGGAACCCATCCGCCGCTCGGCACTGGTCAAAGCGACCATCGCTGAGATCGGTGCCGCGCATTCTCTGGACGTGACGGTGGGTCAGATTGCAAAGCGTGCGGGCATGTCCACAGCACTGGCGCATCACTATTTTGGCGGCAAGGATCAGATATTTCTGGCGGCCATGCGCCATATCCTCGTCGAATATGGGGCCGAGGTAAGGGCGCGGTTGACGCAGGCGCGCGGGCAACGGGCGCGGGCGCAGGCGATTATCATCGCCAGCTTTGATGAAACCTGTTTTGCCCCTGACACGGTCAACGCCTGGATGACGCTTTATGCGGCCTCGCGGACCAACAAGGATACCAAACGCCTGTTGCGACTTTATCAGCGGCGCCTGCGGTCCAACCTGACCCATGCATTGCGGGGTCTAAGCGCGCATCCGATTGCGGACGCCGACACATTGGCGGCGCTGATTGACGGACTCTATCTGCGTGCGGCGTTGTCCGACCGTGGCACCGCCAATGCAGCACGGGCCAGTGCGCTGTCGACGCTTGATCTTTTGCTGAAAGACCCGGCATGACCAAGCCGAATATCTTGATCTTGATGGTGGATCAGTTGAACGGAACGCTTTTTCCGGATGGTCCGGCAGACTGGTTGCATGCGCCGAACCTGAAAAAGCTGGCTGCCCGGTCAACACGGTTTCGCAATGCCTATACCGCATCGCCGCTTTGCGCGCCGGGGCGGGCGGCCTTCATGTCAGGCCAATTGCCTTCGGCGACGGGTGTCTACGACAATGCGGCAGAGTTTGCATCGTCGATCCCGACCTATGCACACCATCTGCGGCGTGCCGGCTATCACACCTGCCTGTCAGGCAAGATGCATTTTGTCGGCCCGGATCAGCTGCACGGGTTCGAAGAGCGCCTGACCACCGACATTTACCCGGCAGATTTCGGCTGGACGCCAGATTACCGCAAGCCCGGCGAACGCATTGATTGGTGGTATCACAACATGGGGTCTGTGACCGGTGCAGGTGTGGCCGAGATTTCCAATCAGATGGAATACGACGATGCGGTGGCCTTTGAGGCGACGCGCAAAATCTATGACCTGTCACGCGGCTTGGAAGACCGCCCGTGGTGCCTCACGGTCAGCTTTACGCACCCGCACGACCCCTATGTGGCCCGCAAGAAGTATTGGGATTTATACAAGGATTGTGACCACTTGCAGCCCGACATTCCAGCGATGGAGTATGCCGATCATGACGCCCATTCCAAACGCATCTTTGACGCAAACGACTGGCGCAATTTCGACATCACGTCCCAGAACATCGAAAAATCGCGCCGCGCCTATTTTGCCAACATCAGCTATCTCGACGACAAGGTGGGCGAGATTTTGCAGACACTGGAAGACACGAGGCAAGAGGCAATCATCATCTTTGTCTCCGATCACGGTGACATGCTGGGCGAACGCGGCTTGTGGTTCAAGATGTCGTTCTACGAAGGGTCCTCCCGCGTGCCGATGATGATCTGTGCGCCGCAGATGGAACCGGGGCTGCAGACCACACCGGTCAGCAACATTGATATCTGCCCAACCCTGTGCGACCTCGCGGGTGTCAGCATGGACGAAGTGATGGCTTGGACGACAGGGCAATCTCTGGTGCCCATGGGGCAGGGTGTTGACCGCACCGAACCCGTTGCCATGGAATACGCGGCCGAGGCGTCCTATGCACCTATGGTCTCTTTGCGGTACGGCAAATGGAAGTTCAACAGCTGTGCGCTGGACCATGATCAACTTTTTGATCTGGACGCCGATCCGCATGAGATGACCAATCTCGCCGAACATCCCGACCATCAGGGCACACGGAACACCCTGCGCGCCAAATCAGAGGCGCGTTGGGATCTGGAGGCCTATGACGCTGATGTGCGCAAGTCGCAGGCCCGCCGCTGGGTGGTTTATGAGGCGTTGCGCATGGGCGGTTATTACCCTTGGGATTATCAACCGCTGCGCCAGGCATCAGAGCAGTTCATGCGCAACCATATGGACCTCAATGTGCTTGAAGAAAACAAACGGTTTCCACGCGGCGAATAGCCCCGCCAGCTTCATTGTTCAAAAAATACACATGCACTCCCGCCAAGAAAGACACCTTTATGCCTTATGATACCCAACCCAAAGCCAGCCATTTCATCAACGGGCAATACGTTGAGGATACCGCCGGCACGCCGATTGATGTGATCTATCCGGCCACCGGCAAAAAGATCGCGACCGTCTATGCTGCCACCCCAGCCATCATCGAACAGGCAATTGTCGCAGCAAGGACGGCGCAGGCTGCATGGGCTCTGATGACCGGCACCGAACGGGGGCGCATCCTGCGCCGCGCAGCGGATATGATCCGCGAACGCAACCATGATCTCAGTGTGCTGGAAACATATGACACTGGCAAACCCTATCAGGAAACCAGTGTGGTGGATGCCACCAGCGGTGCTGATGCGCTGGAATATTTTGGCGGGATGGCGGCCACGCTGACCGGCGAACATATCCAGCTTGGCGAAAACTGGGTCTATACACGGCGCGAACCATTGGGTCTGTGCGTTGGCATCGGGGCATGGAATTACCCCACGCAGATTGCCTGCTGGAAAGGGGCACCAGCGCTTGCCTGCGGCAATGCGATGATTTTCAAACCGTCCGAGACAACACCGCTTTGTGCCCTGAAAGTCGCGGAAATCCTGCATGAGGCGGGATTGCCTGCGGGCATTTACAATGTGGTGCAGGGCATGGGCGAGGTCGGCGGCGCATTGGTCACGGATCCGCGTGTCGACAAGGTATCTTTGACGGGCTCCGTGCCCACGGGCCGCAAGGTTTACGCAGCGGCGGCGGCGGGCATCAAACATGTCACGATGGAACTGGGCGGCAAATCCCCGATGATCGTGTTTGACGACGCCAATATCGAAAACGCAGTCAGTGGCGCGATATTGGGTAATTTTTACAGCTCGGGTCAGGTCTGTTCCAACGGCACGCGGGTTTTTGTGCACAAAGCGATCAAAGAGGCATTCTTGAAACGCCTGACCGAGCGTCTGGGTGATGCCGTCATCGGCGATCCTATGGACCCCGCAACCAGCTTTGGCCCGATGGTATCAGAGCGGCAGATGAACATCGCGTTAAGGTATGTAAAAAAAGGCCAGGCCGAAGGCGCGCGTCTGGTCACGGGCGGCAAGCGGGTGGACTGCGATGGGTTCTTTATGCAGCCGACTGTCTTTGCCGATGTGACCGACAAAATGGTGATCGCACGCGAAGAGATTTTTGGCCCCGTCATGGCGGTTCTTGATTTCGAAGATGAAGAAGACGTCATAACCCGTGCAAATGATACGGAATTTGGGTTGGCTGCGGGCGTGTTTACCAACGACCTGAGCCGTGCGCACCGGGTTGCGGCGCGGTTTGAGGCGGGCACCTGTTACATCAACACCTACAATGATGCGCCGGTCGAGGCCCCTTTTGGGGGGGCAAAGAACTCCGGTGTGGGCCGTGAAAACTCCAAGGCTGCGATCAATCACTATAGCCAGTTGAAATCGGTTTTTGTCCGGATGGATGACGTCGAAGCGCCATTTTAAGCGCTGCAAAGGACATAAAAATGAACGCGGAATTTGTGATTGTAGGGGCGGGCAGCGCGGGCTGTGCGATGGCGTATCGGCTCGCGATGGCCGGACGCAAGGTCATTGTGATCGAACATGGTGGCACGGACGCCGGCCCGTTCATTCAGATGCCTGCCGCACTCAGCTATCCGATGAACATGAAACGCTATGATTGGGGCTATAGCTCTGAACCCGAACCATATCTGAACAACCGCCGCCTGGTCTGTCCGCGTGGCAAGGTGCTTGGTGGGTCGTCTTCGATCAACGGCATGGTTTACGTGCGCGGACATGCAATGGATTTTGACCATTGGGAAGAGGCGGGCGCGCGCGGCTGGTCCTTTGCTGATGTTCTGCCCTACTACAAGCGGATGGAAACCTGGCATGACGGTGGTCATGGCGGTGATGCCACCTGGCGCGGCACAGATGGGCCGTTGCACGTCAGCCGGGGACCCCGTGACAATCCGCTATTTGACGCTTTTGTGCAGGCAGGTGCGCAAGCCGGGTATCAGGTCACCGACGATTACAACGGCCAACAACAAGAGGGCTTTGGCCCGATGGAACAAACCGTTTGGGCAGGGCGGCGATGGTCTGCGGCGAACGCCTATTTGCGGCCCGCGCAAAAGACCGGGAATGTGCAGATCGTACGCGCCTTGGCGCAGCGTGTGGTTATCGAGGATGGCCGTGCTGTGGGCGTAGAGGTGTCGCGCAGTGGCCGGATTGAGGTGATCGGGGCAGAGCGTGAGGTCGTGCTGGCCGCGTCCTCGATCAATTCGCCCAAGCTCTTGATGTTGTCGGGCATTGGCCCCGCCGCGCATCTGGCCGAACATGACATTGAGGTGGTTGTGGACCGTCCCGGCGTCGGTCAAAACCTGCAGGACCATCTGGAAATGTATATCCAGATGGCCGCATCGCAGCCGATCACGCTTTATAAACACTGGAACCTGCTTTCCAAGGCGGTGATTGGCGCGCAGTGGCTTTTCACCAAGCGCGGCATGGGGGCGTCGAACCAGTTTGAATCCGCGGCCTTTGTCCGATCAAAACCCGGTGTGCCATACCCGGATATTCAGTATCATTTCCTGCCCATCGCTGTCCGATATGACGGGCAGGTGGCACCAGAGGGACATGGGTTTCAGGCCCATACCGGCCCCATGCGATCAGCCTCGCGCGGCAGTGTGTCGCTCGCGTCATCCGATCCCGCCGCCGATCCTTTGATCCGATTTAATTACATGTCTCAGGAAAGCGATTGGGAGGATTTCCGCACCTGCATCCGCCTGACCCGAGAGATTTTTGCACAAGAAGCGTTCAAGCCGTTTGTCAAAAAAGAAATTCAGCCTGGATCCGATGCGCAAACGGACGCGGAACTGAACGCCGTGATCGCCGAACATGCGGAAAGTGCTTATCACCCCTGCGGGACCTGCCGGATGGGCCGGGCAGACGATAAAAACGCGGTTGTCGATCCTGAGGCGCGGGTCATTGGTGTCGACTGTCTGCGCGTTGCAGACAGTTCAATCTTTCCCCGCATCACCAACGGCAACCTGAACGCGCCGTCGATCATGGTTGGCGAAAAGGTGTCAGATCACCTGCTGGGGCTTGATCCCTTACCGCGCGCCAACGACGAACCCTGGATGCATCCGAATTGGCAGGTGTCGCAACGCTGATCGCTGTGAATTTGCGTTAACCTTTCTTAACAATTGCTATTGATGGTGGGGATTTGCTCCGCCATATAGGCCAAATGTTAAGGATTTGTTCACGTTTTGCTCTCATTGCGGCGCTGTTACTCGGCGCGTTGCCTGCCATGGCAGAGATCACCGGCAAAGTGAGGGTGATTGATGGCGATACGCTCGAAGTGGGCCAGACCCGAATTCGATTACATGGCATTGATGCGCCTGAAAGTGATCAACCCTGCACGACCCTGTCAGGTCAGAACTGGGCCTGCGGTGATTGGATCACCCGACAGGTGCGGGACCGGTTTCAGGGGGCAAAAGTACGCTGCGAACCCTTGAGCAAAGACCGCTATGGCAGGATGGTGGCGCGTTGTTTTGTGGATGGTACCGACATTGCAAAGGTGCTGGTGCAAGAGGGTCTGGCCTTTGCCTATCGCCGGTATTCGCTTGACTATGATCTGGATGAAAAGGCCGCCTATGTCGCCAACAAAGGTGTGCATGGGTTTGTGCTGCAATCGCCCGCACGCTATCGGCTGACGCGGATCAAAGGGCGGGTGGGTGATGACCCGGACTGTCAGATCAAAGGGAATATCAGCGCGTCAGGCAAACACATTTACCACATGCCGGGTCAGAAATTCTATGATCGCACCGGCATCTCGCCCGCAAAGGGCGAACGCTGGTTTTGTTCAGAGGCGCAGGCCAAGGCATCTGGCTGGCGACCTGCAAAACGCTGATTATTCAATGCGGTACGGCAGGACGTTGCGCATGTTCGGGTCGACCACCAATTGACGTTCAAGTGGCGGGACCGACCGCTGGTGACATTCTTTGCGCTCACAAATACGGCAGGAAATTCCGATCGGTTCAAACGCCCCATCCCGGCCAACATCCATCCCATCGGCATAGACAATCGCCGAGGCATGGCGCACCTCACAACCCAATGCGATGGCATAGCGCCGCACCGGTGCACCAAAGCGGCCCGCCGGTTTCGAGATATCGCGCGCAAGGCTGATGTAGCGGACGCCATCAGGCGTTTCAGCCAGCTGGCGCAAGAACCGTCCCGGAGTTTCAAAGGCGCTGTGCACATTCCAAAGCGGACAGGCCCCGCCAAAGCGCGCAAATTGCAGGCGGGTGGCAGAGTGGCGTTTGGTGATGGTCCCGGCCTGATCCACCCGCACAAAAAAGAACGGAATGCCCTTGGTGCCTGGGCGTTGCAGGGTGGACAGTCGGTGCGCCACCTGTTCAATCGACGCGCCAAAATGGCCTGCCAGTACTTCCAGATCATGTCGGCAGCTTTGGGCTTTGGTGTGGAACGCGGCATAGGGCAGCAGGGCGGCCCCGGCAAAGTAATTGGCCAGACCGATCTTTGCAATGTCACGGGCGGCGGCACTGTGAAAGCGTGCCAGATCGAGGGTCGCTTCAAGCAGCGCGTCCTGACGGGTGAGCGCGACCTGCAGCAACAGTTGAAATGTCTGGGTTTCGGGGGCGGCACGGGCCGAAATGCGCAGGATGTTCTGGGTGGGATCAAAGCTGCGCAACGCATCCATGTCGGTAAATTCGACGGTTACACCTGCATCTGATAATGTCGAAACCGCAGAGGCGCGGCTGTTTCGGTGGCCCCCCTCGCGGCTGGCAAAATGTTCTGCGGCGCGGTCCACGGCGTCGATGTAATTGTCGCAGTAATGAAAAAAGTCGCGCACTTCCTCCCATGGGCTTGGACTGGCGCGGGCATCTTCGCGGCCCAGTGCCTCATCGAGTGAGGCAAGGCGTTCGTGGGTTTGACGGTAGTTCTGGTGCAATTTCAGGAAGGCGCGCGCCAGCCCCGGCGCGTTAGACGCGGCAAGGCGCAAATCCGCCAGCGGCGGCATGTCCCCACCAAAGACCGGATCGGCCAATGCTTCGCGCATGTCGCTCACCAAACGCTCACCGTCGCCGGTGCTGAGTTCAGTAACATCCATCCCGAACTCGGAGGCAAGCGCCAGCACGACGGTCGTGCTGACGGGACGGTTGTTGTTTTCCATCTGGTTGAGATAGGGCAGGGATACACCAAGCCGGGCGGCAAAATCTTTTTGGGTCAGGCCCACCTTTGTGCGCAGTTCACGCAGCTTGGCCCCGGCATAGAGTTTCTGAATGGCCATGATCCACCCTTTGCAACTTTGCAGATGGCCAAGCCTAGCTTTGCAAACTGTGTGTCGCAAGGTGGGTCGCGTGAATTATCTCTGCTTCAAAGCCAATGCCTTTTCGCGGCGCACGACCACCCATATCGAACAGACGCCCGCCATGGCCGTGAGCAACATCAGCCACAGCAGCGGATAGGCCCCGGTTTCAGGGGTCAGCAACGCGCCCGCCAACACGGCGAGGGCTGAGCCGCCGCCGATCATGATTGCGCCGCCAAGGCCCGATGCGGTCCCTGCCAAATGCGGGCGCACTGAGAGCATGCCTGCGGTGGCATTGGGAATGCACAAGCCATTGCCCAGCCCCACCAGTGTCATCATTCCGAAAAAGGTGATTGCCGTGCCGTAGCCAGCCAAAAAGATCAGCAGCGAAACGGCCCCGCCAAAGGCATTGGCGAGGCACCCCCAAAGCACTAGATTGTTAATGCCAAATCGCGTGGCAAATCGCCCGGTGATGAAGTTGCCGACGAAATAGCCAACCGCAGGGGCACCAAAATAGATGCCCAACCAAAACGGGCTGAGGGCGAAAACCACGCTCCCCACAAAGGGTGCGCCGCCCAGATAGGCAAAAAACGCGCCCGAGCAGAAACCAGACGCGAGCGCATAGCCCCAGAAACGGGGGGACCGCAGCAGTTCGGGGTATTCAGAAAATTGCTCCAGCAGTGACTTGCTCGATGCCCGCGCTGTTTCACCCATGTCGACCCAAACAAGGGTCATGACGCCCACGCCGATCACAAACAATGCCCAAAAGGATGCCTGCCAGTTGAACAGTTCTTCCAAAAGTCCACCCAGAGCCGGGCTGACCATCGGGACCAAGGCCATGCCCATGGTGACATAGCCAATGACGGATGCAGATTGATCCTGGGTGTAAAGATCTCGGATCACAGCGCGGCTCAGAACCATGGCCGTGGCGATGATCGCCTGACCGACCCGAAAGATCAGAAAAACTGCGGCATTGGGGGCAAAGATGCAGCCCAGCGTGGAAAGCAGGAACAGGCCCAGACCCCATAACATCACCCTGCGACGTCCCAGATTGTCCGAAATCGGGCCAATAAAGAGCTGCATCACCGCGCTGCAAAGCAGATAAAGCGGCACGGAAAGCTGCATCACGGCATAGTCGGTGCCAAAGTATACTGCCATTTGCGGCAGGCTGGGCAGGAAGATGTTCATCACGATGGCTGACATGCCTGCCAGCAGGATCAGGGTGGCGATGTGGGGCGGTGTGGTTCGATCCAGAAACCGGATCTGCGGTGTCTTATCCATGCAAATGCAAGTAGTCCTGTGGCGTGACCTTGTCCATTGCGCATTGCCATTTTTGCTAATTTGCAATTAACAAGCGAGCTACTGAATAAACTTTGCAAATTTGCAGAATTGACCTTTGGTTGTGCCGCCTGCTTCGCTAGAATGCCGCAAACTCAAGACGGGCCACATAGGGGAGCACCATGAAAGATATTCTCGAACAGCTGGAGCAGCGGCGCGAAACGGCCCGTATGGGTGGTGGTCAAAAACGGATCGACGCCCAACATGCGCGCGGCAAGCTGACAGCCCGTGAGCGGGTTGAACTGTTGCTCGACGAAGGCAGTTTCGAAGAATTCGATATGTTCGTGACGCACCGGTGTACCGATTTTGGCATGGAAAAACAAAAGCCTGCGGGCGATGGCGTGGTTACGGGGTGGGGCACGATCAACGGGCGGCTGGTCTATCTGTTCTCTCAGGATTTCACGGTGTTTGGCGGGTCGCTCTCTGAAACGCACGCGCAGAAGATTTGCAAGATCATGGACATGGCGATCCAGAATGGTGCGCCTGTGATTGGCATCAACGATTCAGGTGGCGCGCGCATTCAGGAAGGGGTGGCAAGTCTCGCGGGCTATGCCGAAGTGTTCCAGCGCAACATTGAGGCCAGCGGCGTGATCCCGCAGATCAGCGTGATCATGGGGCCGTGCGCGGGCGGGGCGGTCTATTCACCTGCGATGACCGATTTTATCTTTATGGTCAAAGACAGCTCTTACATGTTCGTCACCGGCCCTGACGTGGTGAAAACCGTCACAAACGAGGTTGTCACCGCCGAGGAGCTGGGCGGGGCCAGCACCCATACCCGCAAATCGTCCGTCGCGGATGGCGCGTTTGAAAACGACGTTGAGGCCTTGGCAGAGGTGCGGCGTTTGGTTGATTTCCTGCCCGCCAACAACCGGGAAAAGCCGCCCGTGCGCCCCTTCTTTGATGATCCGGAGCGGATTGAGACGTCGCTGGACACGCTGGTGCCTGCCAATGCGAATGCGCCCTACGACATGAAGGAATTGATCCTCAAGCTGGGTGATGAGTGCGACTTTTACGAAATTCAGGAAGATTTTGCCAAGAACATCATCACCGGCTTTATCCGCATTGAAGGGCGCACTGTGGGCGTGGTGGCAAACCAACCGATGGTGCTGGCGGGATGTCTGGACATTGACAGCTCGCGCAAGGCCGCGCGGTTCGTCCGGTTCTGCGATGCCTTTGAAATTCCGATCCTGACGCTGGTCGATGTCCCCGGCTTTCTGCCCGGCACGTCACAGGAATACGGCGGCGTGATCAAACACGGCGCGAAACTGCTCTTTGCCTATGGCGAGGCGACCGTGCCGATGGTCACGGTGATCACCCGCAAAGCCTATGGCGGGGCTTATGACGTGATGGCGTCCAAACATCTGCGGTCTGACTTCAACTATGCCTGGCCCACGGCCGAGGTTGCGGTGATGGGGGCCAAGGGCGCAACCGAAATCATCCACCGCGCCGATTTGGGTGATGCCGAAAAGATCGCGCAGCACGCAAAGGATTACGAGAACCGCTTTGCCAATCCGTTTGTGGCCGCCGAGCGGGGGTTCATCGATGAAGTGATCCAGCCGCGCGCCACCCGCAAACGGGTCGCGCGGGCGTTCGCGTCCCTGCGGAATAAGAAGGTCGTGACGCCGTGGAAGAAGCACGACAATATTCCGTTGTGAGCACACCTATGCCTGTTCACCCTTTCTTAAATACCGTTCGACCTCTCAGTCAGGCGCAAAGCATTGTGAATAATCGGTGTCGGAGACGTAAGGCGTGCGCGTCGTCCACCCATGGCAGGTGGGCCATAGGCGCATCTTTCAGGGAAATGTTTGATGTCTGAGATGTTCAAAAACCAATCCTTCACCATCGCCCACGCGGACTCCGGCACTTTCAAAGGCGCGGGTCTACGACCGTTCTTTGAATACCGTGACCTCGGAATCAAATCCGCGACCAGGGGGGCCTACGGTGCCCATGTCATCCGCGCTGTGCCGGGTATGGAAAGCCCCGCCACATGGCATTCTCACGACCTCGATTTTCAGATGGTCTATGTCACCCAAGGTTGGGTGGTGTTTGAGTACGAAGGCGAGGGGGAACACATCCTGCGCGCAGGCTCCTGCGTGCTCCAGCCGCCCGGCATCATACACCGCGAAGTCCGGCATTCCGATGATATGGAACTCATCGAAATAATCTCACCCGCTGACTTCCCCACCCAAGACGAAGACGCGTCATGAAAACCCCAATGACAAAAATACCGACGCGGTACCGACGCTTTACCGACGGGATATCGGCGTGCCTTTTCGCCATAGCGCTCACCGCTACCCCAGCTTTTGCCATTGATGTGCCATCGGGTCAGCCCGTTGAGCTTCAAGAGGTGCTTGTCGATGAAGTGGACGGCCAGATATGGCTGCGATTCCGCTTTGTGGCCCCCGAAATTGCCCGTGATGGTGGTAGCATCGACAACGAAGCGGCGGCCCCTGACATGATACATCTGTGCACGTCGGTGGCGTTGCCCTACATCACGCAATATGACCTGGACGGGCAGATCATCGTTGTATCGCTGGCTGATCGCGTGACGGAATTTGGGGTCCCAGATCCCGATGCAACACAATTTTTTGAAGCTTTCCGTGCCGAGGGCGACACCTGTATTTGGGAAGGCCTGTGATGAAACCACAATATATACGGCAGAGGGCTGCGATTCGCCCTAAAAATGAGGCTTTGGAGTCACAATGCCGCCGATTGGTTCAAACCCGGTATCAATGGCAAATCACTTCTTGTAACGTGCGGTCAAGGAATACCCACGTATCCCTTACCTCAGAATCGGGGCGTGCGAGGCATCAAGCAGTGTCGCGCCCCATTAACAACGACAGGAGACTTAAATGTCAAAGAGCATTAAATTGCTGGCAGCTTTCAGCTTTGTTGCTGCCATTTCTGCATGTGCAAGCCAGCAGGACGATGACTACGTTGTGGTCGCACCCGAGCCAATCTCGGTTGAGCCTACGTACACAGGCAAGTACAAGTAATACCATAACAGGGCAGGCGTCCGCGCCTGTCCTGACCTTTGCCGCGATGGCTGCCAGCCCCGATATGAGGGGGCTGTCATGCTAGACTATATGCTCAAGCACCGCGGCTTTCCCGGACGACTGCCGGGCACAGATTTCCAATTCACCATACGACGTGCGAACCCCAAAGGGGCGACGCCTTTGACTGTGCGCGAACGCCGGTCTGACCGGCGAGCTGCTGACAAGCGTGCTGACATCGGGTTCATGAAGGCGTTATGGGACGCATTTGGCGATCAGCCGTTCGAGCGGGGCAACCTTGATGCCGGGCGGCTCTCATGGCTCTTTGGTCGCGAGGTTCTGCCGGCCACAGATCCCTTTGATCCGGCCCATTATGAGGCCATGCTGGTCATCAACGAAGGTGTTGCACGCGCCGCCTTTCCTGACGCGTTTGAGGATTGATCGGCATGTTGTCGCTTGGCCTTTCACCATATCAGCAATCCTCAGCCGATTTTTGCGCAAGTCCGACGGCGCGCTTGGCGTGCACGTGCGTTTCGGTCAGCATCAGCTTTGCAACGGGTAAAGTCCTTTGGATTTCGCCTTATGCACACCAAGACCATACCCCTTCCCTTTACGGGCAGCGTGTCGAAGCTTCGGCATTGCTGCCCGATTTTTACGGGGGGCGGGGTTTGGGCTCGACGATCGGGCACAGTCGACCTAAAGATGCAGCCAAGCGGGAAATGGGAAAAACCCGGCGCATTGGCCAAGCAAATAAAAGCAGTGAAGGAACAGGTATATGTCTATTCGGAACATCATTTTGGGGCTCACGGCCTGCGCGGGCCTTGCGGC
>NZ_JBHGAR020000008.1:0-154940 GCF_042611115.2 Sulfitobacter sediminivivens | reverse complement strand
AGGCAAAAGATCAAGAAACAGACAATCCGACAACGCCGCTTGCAACATCAAAAACAAGCAGCATAATCAATCACACAAACGAGCCAGAACCTCCAATGCTCA
Source organism: Sulfitobacter sediminivivens (assembly GCF_042611115.2). Taxonomy (NCBI): domain Bacteria; kingdom Pseudomonadati; phylum Pseudomonadota; class Alphaproteobacteria; order Rhodobacterales; family Roseobacteraceae; genus Sulfitobacter; species Sulfitobacter sediminivivens. The sequence continues at coordinate 154,838 of NZ_JBHGAR020000008.1, read as the reverse complement.
AGCCGCTCTGATGTCCCAATTTATATGACGACGGACACGCCCCGAGATTGACCATTTTGCCAATCCTGAGCGCAGCTTAGCTTGGATGTCTAGAATTCGACAGCGTAGTCGTCACCTTACAGGCTTGTCGAAGACGTTGATTCCAGTGTTTAATTTCGTTGGAAATGGGGGGAAGACTGGTGCCACCAAAGGGGTTCGAACCCCCAAGTCATCGCTTTCGAAGCAATTGCTCTACCAGTTGAGCTACGGCGGTATCGTTCTCTTATCGGCGCGGAATTCGATAGCCTTTCATCTTACCAGACGCAGTATCCTGCGATTGCATAACCAGATGAAAAGTCGAGCTTTTTCCTTGGATGTGCTTATAATGACATGTGGCCACAAGGAGGGTCACTATGCCAAGTTTACGTCTTACGCGCCGCGCTGTTGACGAAGTTCCCTTTCCCAAGAATGGGCAGGTTTTCTATCGTGACACTATGCTTTCCGGCTTTGGGTTGAGAGTTGGATCAAGGTCCAAGGTGTTTTTTGCTGAGGGACAGGTGAACCGGCGTACCAGACGCGTGACGATCGGGAGGGCCGACGTGTTCGCGCCAGAAATCGCTCGCAAGAAAGCTCTGGTAATTTTGGGCGACATGGCAGACGGCGTTGATCCGACAGCTGAGAAGCGTAAAGAATCCGTAAAAAAGATGACGGTTGAAAAGGCCTTCAACAAGTTCTTTGAAGCCAGACCGGATCTGGCAAAGGCAACGGTAGACAACTATTCGCGCACAGGGAACAAATACCTTAGATCGTGGGCGAAAAAGCCAATCAATGAGATCACACGACAGATGGTGTTGAAAAAGCACCAAGAGATGTCGCGCAATAACGGAAAGATTTCTGCAAATGACTCATTCCGTCATTTCCGCTCGGTCTACAATTTCATCGCAGCAACGGAAGATAACCTCCCGCCAAATCCAGTAAGTATTCTTAGCCAAGCAAGAGCTTGGAACAAGGAGCGGCGGCGTCAAACAATTATTGAGGCCAAACAGCTTCCCGCATGGTGGGCGGCAGTGATGGAAGAGCCCGACTACGCGCGCGACTTCATGTTTATCGCACTTTTCACCGGGATGCGCCGCAACGAGGTCGCAAGCCTGCGATGGGAGAACATTGATCTTGACGAGCGCAAGCTGCACTTGCCGACAACTAAGAATGGCGATCCACTGATGCTTCCGGTGTCTGACTACCTCTTCGCGTTGCTCCGAGACAGAAAACAAAACGCCGGGTCATCGCCATGGGTGTTTCCCGGCAAAGGTCCAGCAGGTCACATTGTCGAGCCCAAAAAGTTCTCTCAACGGGTCGCCGCTGCCTCAGGCGTAACTTTCACCCTTCACGACTTGCGCAGAACTTACATTACGATTGCTGAAAGCCTCGACATCCCACACTATGCACTCAAACGGCTGCTCAACCATCGCTCATCCGCCGACGTAACTGGCGGTTACATCATCATCAACGTCGATAGGTTGCGTGGCCCAGTAGAACTCATCTCCGAACGCATCCTGGCGATGAAAGAACCTAAGGATTGATAGCACAACGCTTCAACGACAGTAATTGGCTACAATCTAGACAATAGCGCTCTCGGATCACGTCCATTGGGACGCTTCTTAGGAAGCCGAATAGGTAAAGTGTGCGGTCGACGTTGGGGAGTTTTTATACTTTAAAATCATTGTCTTATGGTGCTGCTGGAGAGAATCGAACTCTCGACCTCTCCCTTACCAAGGGAGTGCTCTACCTCTGAGCTACAGCAGCCAAGCCATTTCAGAGCAGCAGGGCATATGCCCTACTAATACCCTACTAATTTTTACCTCACACTGCTAACTCACTGTTCTAACACACCAATTTGGAATGGACCTACCCATTACCAAGGGTGTGCTCTACCACTGAGCTACCACAGCATCGTGAGCGGGTGATTAGCGGCAAACCTTTTATGGTGCAACCCTAATCTGGACGCTGCTGCACCCCTGCGCTAGACAAGCGGCATGGCAAAAGATACGGCCCCTCAAAAGCCCCGAACCCAGGCTGAAATCCGTGAGGAGCGGCTGAAAGCGGCGTTAAAGGCCAACATGGCGCGGCGCAAGGCACAAAGCCGTGCGCGTAAAGGCGACAAGGGGCAGGGGAACACAGGCAATGGGCCGGATGGGTCCGAACAGGAAAGCTAAAGTTAATGGATTCTATTCTGGTCAAAGGTGGCGGCGAACTGCGCGGTCAAATCCCAATTGCAGGGGCCAAAAACGCCTGCCTGACCCTGATGCCCGCAACATTGCTCAGTGAAGAACCGCTGACACTGACCAATGCGCCGCGCCTCAGTGACATCCGCACAATGACCGAATTGCTCAGATCTTTGGGTGCTGAGGTCACGTCGCTGCAAGGGGGTCAGGTGATCGCCATGTCCAGCCATGGCGCGGTCAATACCCGTGCGGATTATGATATCGTGCGCAAGATGCGCGCCTCCAATCTGGTGCTGGGTCCGCTTTTGGCGCGCGAAGGCCATGCCGAAGTGTCGCTGCCCGGTGGATGTGCGATTGGGGCACGCCCGATGGACATTCACACCGATGGCCTTGCGAAAATGGGTGCAGAGATTGAATTGCGCGATGGCTATCTCCACGCCAAGGCCAAGGGCGGAAAGCTGCAGGGGGCGGTTGTCGACTTTCCCTTTGCGAGTGTCGGTGCGACCGAGAATATCATGATGGCCGCGACCCTTGCCAAGGGCACGACAGTGATCAACAACGCAGCCCGCGAGCCTGAGATTGTCGATCTGGCAACCTGTCTGCGCGCCATGGGTGCACAGATCGACGGCGATGGGACCCCTAGCATTACCGTTCAGGGCGTGGACAGTTTGCACGGTGCCACCCACCGCGTTGTCACGGACCGGATTGAACTGGGCACCTATATGCTGGCCCCCGCGATCTGCGGCGGCGAGGTGGAGCTGCTGGGTGGCAAGCTAAGCCTTGTTGAGGCGTTCTGTGAAAAACTCGATGCGGCGGGTATTTCCGTGACAGAGACGAAAAGCGGTCTGAGTGTTGCGCGTAAGAACGGTCGCATTCGGGCGGTTGATGTCATTACTGAACCGTTCCCCGGCTTCCCGACTGATCTGCAGGCCCAGATGATGGCGCTGTTGTGCACGGCTGAGGGCACGTCGGTGTTGGAAGAAAAGATTTTCGAGAACCGCTTTATGCACGCCCCCGAACTGGAACGCATGGGGGCCGATATCGAGGTTCACGGCGGTACGGCCACGGTCAAAGGTGTCAAGAAACTCAAAGGTGCGCCGGTGATGGCGACCGATCTGCGCGCCTCAGTGTCCCTGATCCTTGCGGGTCTGGCGGCAGAGGGCGAAACCAAAGTGGCGCGCGTCTATCACCTTGATCGGGGCTATGAGCATGTCGTGGCCAAGCTGCGCGGCGTGGGTGCCAATATTGAACGGATATCCGAAAAATGACCGATGATGCACGTTTCGAGGACGGCCGTGAGGCACCGCTTAATCTGGGTGCGCTGGATGGCGATGATCTTGCGGTGATTTCCTCGCTCTCTCAGGATGCGGTGTTTCCGGCCTCCGAGATGCGCTGGCACCGAAAGGGCGCGCGGTTTGCGCTGCTGCTCAACCGGGTCCGCTGGGAGGATGACGGCAATACCCGTCATGGCCCGGAACGTGTGCAATCGGTGCTGATGTTCAACAATGTGCGCGCCGTCGCCAGTCAGGGCGTGCCAAAGGGCGATGCCGATACCATTCTGTCCCTGCTCAGCATCACGTTTGAGCAGACCGATGCGCCGTCGGGCCATCTTATCCTGACACTTGCAGGGGACGGTGCGATCCGGCTGGAGGTTGAGGCGGTTGAGGTGACGTTAAAGGATGTCACAAAACCCTATGTCGCCCCGTCAAAAATGCTTCCGCATCACCCCGAATGATCCTGCCCTGACCTTTGTCTCTTTTTCTGGAGCATCCCGCCCCATGCCCGTGACCCTAGACGCCACTTCGACGGATTTTGAAGCCGCCTTTGCCACGCTGCTGAATGCCAAACGCGAGGACAGTCCCGATGTGGATGCCGTCGTTGCAGATATCATCGCCGATGTCCGGGCGCGCGGTGATGCGGCGGTGTTTGATCTGACCGCCAAGTTTGACCGCATCACCTTGACCTCAGACACCCTGCGCATCACCAGCGAAGAAATCGCAGATGCAATAGGTAAGGTCACGCCGGACGACCGGACCGCCCTTGAACTGGCCGCTACGCGCATCCGCGCATACCACGCCCGACAATTGCCTGAAGATGCGGAATGGACCGATGTCGCGGGGGCCACGCTTGGCTGGCGCTGGACACCGGTATCGGCTGCAGGTCTCTATGTGCCGGGTGGCTTGGCAAGTTATCCGTCGTCCGTGCTGATGAACGCGATCCCGGCCAAGGTCGCGGGCGTGCCGCGTTTGGCGATGGTGGTGCCGACGCCGGATGGCGTGCTGAATCCGCTGGTCCTGCTGGCAGCACATATTTCGGGTGTGGACGAGATTTACCGCATCGGCGGCGCACAGGCCGTTGCGGCGCTTGCCTATGGCACCGCCACGATTGCGCCCGTGGACAAGATCACGGGCCCCGGCAACGCCTTTGTGGCCGCCGCGAAACGCCGCGTCTTTGGCAAGGTCGGCATCGACATGATTGCCGGTCCATCCGAAATTCTGGTGATCGCGGATGCGGACAATAACCCTGATTGGATCGCCCTTGATCTTCTCTCTCAGGCCGAGCACGACGAAAGCGCGCAATCCATACTGATCACCACCGATGCGGGTTTTGGTCAGAAGGTCGCGCAGGCGGTGGACGAGCGGCTGAAAACCCTTGAACGCCGCGCGATTGCCGGGGTCAGCTGGCGCGACAACGGGGCGATCATCACCGTGCCTGACCTTGAAACTGCCGCCGCTCTGTCAAATCGGATTGCCCCCGAACACCTTGAACTGTGTGTGGCGGATCCAGAGGCGCTGAGCAGCCAGATCACCCACGCGGGCGCGATTTTCCTTGGTCAATGGACGCCAGAGGCCATTGGCGATTATGTCAGCGGCCCGAACCACGTGTTGCCAACTGCGCGGTCGGCTCGGTTCTCGTCTGGGCTGTCGGTGCTGGACTTTATGAAGCGCACGACGCTGGCCCGGATGACGCCTGATGCGCTGCGGGCCATTGGCCCTGCGGCTGCGCGACTGGCCACATCTGAAAGCCTTGAGGCGCATGGGCTGAGCGTCACGGCCCGCCTTGATAAGCTCAATTGACGGTGTCAGGGCCGTGGCGCATCCATATGTGCAGCCTGAATAAGACAATGATGGCCAGACTTTGCTCAGGGCAGTACCGCGATTGATCAAAGAGGGCGGCTAGTCTAGACAACCCAGAACTGCAACCAACTGTCCTCACGTGTTCAAGAGTGTCGCCCTATGTCCCGCATCACCCATATCGTCCTAGATGACGCGAACCTTCCGCCGCCCACGCCCGAGATCGAGCAGGAGCGCAAGGTGGCCATGTTTGACCTTCTGGAAGACAATACATTTGTCCTGCCCTCACGCGATGAACGTGCACCACTGCAAGGCCCATACCACCTTGGCCTGTCGATCCGCGACAAACGGCTGGTGTTCGATGTGAACACCGAAGACGCGGAAAAGGCGGCGGAATTCCATCTCTCGCTCGGGCCCTTCCGGCAGGTTGTGAAAGACTACTTTCAGATCTGCGAAAGCTATTTCGACGCGGTCAAGAAACTGCCACCCAGCCAGATTGAAACCATCGACATGGCTCGGCGCGGCATCCATAACGAAGGCAGCCGGGTCTTGCAGGAACGACTTGAAGGCAAGGCCGAAATTGACGCCGACACCGCGCGCCGCCTGTTCACCCTGATCTGCGTTCTACACTTCGGGGGCTAAGCGTGACGCAAGAATTACCTCAATCGGTACTTTTTTGTTGCGATTACAACGCTGTCCGGTCCCCCATGGCCGAAGGGATCATGAAAAAATTCTATGGCACCGATACCTATGTGCAATCGGTCGGGGTCAAGAATGATTTGGAAATTGATGGGTTTTCCATCGCTGTCTGCGCCGAAATAAATGTCGAACTCAGCCGTCACCGGTCGCGCAGTTTTGACGAGATGGAGCAATGGGGCGACGACCTGTCATCCTTTGATCTTGTCATTGCGCTCTCACCCGCCAGCCAGCGCCGGGCGCTAGAACTCACGCGATTTTTTCACCTGACCGTCGAATATTGGCCGATCCTCGATCCCACTGGCCTTGGTGACAACCGCGATGCCAAACTGGTCCAATTCAGGGCCGCGCGTGATCAGATCGCCAGCCGGTTGATCGAACGGTTTGGCCCGCCGCTTGAGACGGGCTGACAGGGACTGCGATTAATACTCAGACGTTGCCGCAGGCCGCCGCCGCATTTTGCCCAAATTCTTTCCACGCCAGCCAAAAGCGTTCATTGCTGGCATTTTTGGATTGCCGAATTTCCTGCGCCTTATGCGGGTCTTTGAATAACTGGACGCCGCGCCGTTGATCTCCGGCATCCAGAGACTGGTCTGCTACCGCCTGCACACAGCCGCAGCGCGCGGGCGTCGCCGCCTTTCGGTTGGCGGACACACATGCCCGATGAATGGGCCCTGTCGCAAACAGCACCGGTTGCGCGTAATAGCCGCGATTTGCGTTGCCGCTGGAATAGCGCGACCCGCCCCCACACGCGGCCAAACTGACCAACGCCACAGATGCCACAATCATTCGTATCATTTTACTGCCTCGTTACCCGTGGACCTTTGGGGTTTGCCCCTTGGTGGTCCGGTTCTGCCTATGCGGGAGTATGCCGGATTTGCGGGCAGGGGGCAATTCACGTTTGAGGGGGGGCACGTCTCGCGCACCCCCGGATGGCAGGGATCAGAATTTCCAGCGTGCCCCGACAAAGGCAACGTCGATATCTTCGATCGGTGGTCCTGCGTTTTCAAATTCAAAGCGGCGATAGCTGGCATAAAGTTCCACCTCATAGGCATCCAGCTTTTGTACCGCTGCAATGCCATAAGAAGTTGATTCCGAACCCGAGGTCTGGAAATCATCGCCTTGATAATAGTCCAATGATACGGCGGTTTCTCCGAATGCGAACCAATCGCGCTTTATGCCACCTTTGACATAGACATAATTGTCGTCGCCCTGTTGCTGACGCCCGCCCGCAACGGCCAGATTGAGGCCCGTTGGCTCATGCAGGATCGCCACCGACCCCAGCAGCAATTCCTCTGCGCTGTCACGAATTGAATAACCAAGCCTGCCGGCAACTTTATACTGGCCATAGTCTTTGTCGTACTTCAGTCCGAGGTCGTAAAATTCGCCATCATTGCCGCGTGCAAGGACTTCCTCACCCGCGGAAACGGCCAATCCAAAGCCATTGTAGGTTGGCGTGTCATAGCGAACGCGGAAACGCCGTGATCCATCAAATGCACTAAACGCATTGCCAACCGTTGTGCCCGCATTGGCACCAGTGGACAGGCGAAACTGCTGTGACCCCGCCTGATCCTGCAACGATGAATAGGCGATCACACTGGTACCTGAAAAATCGGCTTCTGCCGAACCGTCCGTGGCGATGCTGCCCTGACCGATTGAAAATGTACCGATATTGGGCGTCTGATAGATGAGTTCGAATTTGCGGAGGTCGGTGCGGCGAAAGTTCTCTTCGAAATCATCGTTTCCGCGGCTGATGCTGCTGGATCCGGTCAATCCCAGTGCGGATTCAAAGTGTAGCCTGAATTCGCCACCATTGGAGAGACCTTGTTTGTAGATCACTCCGACGCGGCTGTTTGAATTGTCGTTGTCTGTAAACGCGCTTTCTGAGCCAAAGCCGTCATCGACACTGATGATGCCCAGGTTCAACTGACCGTAAAAATCGATGCTCACGCCCGTATCCTGGGCCTGTGCTGCGAAGGGCAGGCTCGCTGCTATGACGGTGCCTGCAACTGCGGGGAATATAGTGGTTCGGGCCAAGGTCATATCCTCTCAAGATCCCGCACCCCGTCGGTGCAGGCTATACCACCAAGATAGGAACCAATTGGTTCACTTTGAATTGCACATTCGCTTGAGGTCCGTGCATCTGCGCACAGTGCGTATTCCAAACCGGCCCCACGAAAGCGTGAGCTTTTCAAGACGCGTCTTGTGAAACCCGTCCCGATTGCAGGTCTTGCAACATGCGCCATCAACCACCTTGACCAACCCCCCAAACCGCATCATATCCCCTTCATGACACCACTTTCACACATCCGCAATTTCTCCATCGTCGCCCATATCGACCATGGTAAATCCACGCTTGCTGACCGCTTGATCCAGTCGACCAATACCGTGGCCGACCGCGACATGAAGGAACAGATGCTTGATTCCATGGACATCGAACGCGAGCGCGGCATCACCATCAAAGCCCAGACCGTGCGGATCAATTATACCGCCGACAATGGCGAGGATTATGTCCTCAACCTGATCGACACCCCCGGTCACGTGGACTTTGCCTATGAGGTCAGCCGGTCTATGCGCGCCGTCGAAGGGTCACTGCTGGTTGTTGACAGCACCCAGGGCGTCGAGGCGCAGACATTGGCCAACGTCTATCACGCGCTGGATGCGGATCACGAGATCGTACCGGTGCTGAACAAGATCGATTTGCCCGCGTCCGAGTGTGACCGTGTGGCCGAACAGATTGAGGATGTCATCGGCATTGATGCATCCCAAGCGATCCGCGTTTCTGCCAAAACCGGTGTGGGTATTCACGAAACGCTTGAGGCCGTGGTGCACCGTTTGCCCGCGCCCAAAGGCACCCTTGATGCGCCCTTGAAGGCGATGCTGGTGGATTCTTGGTACGACAGCTATCTCGGCGTGATCGTTCTCGTCCGCATCATCGACGGTCAGCTGAAAAAAGGCGACAAGGTGCGGATGATGCAGAACGGGTCGGTCCACCATGTCGACCGCATCGGTGTGTTCCGTCCGGCAATGACCGAAATTGATGTGCTCGGCCCCGGTGAAATCGGCTTCCTGACCGCCTCGATCAAACAGGTCCGCGACACCCGTGTCGGCGACACCATCACCCACGAAAAACGCGGCTGCGACAAGCCATTGCCCGGCTTTAAACCCGCGCAGCCAGTGGTGTTCTGTGGCCTGTTCCCGGTAGACGCTGCCGAATTCGAAGACCTGCGCGACAGCATCGAAAAACTGGCGCTCAACGACGCCTCGTTCAGCTTTGAAATGGAAACCTCCGCCGCACTGGGCTTTGGCTTTCGCTGCGGTTTCCTTGGCCTGCTGCACCTTGAGGTGATCCGCGACCGGATTGAGCGTGAATATGACATCAACCTGATCACCACCGCGCCATCGGTGATCTATGACATCCACATGAAGGACGGCACGGTCACGCAATTGCACAACCCCGCCGACATGCCCGATCTGACGTTTGTGGAACATATCGAAGAGCCGCGCATCAAGGCGACGATTCTGGTGCCCGATGACTACCTCGGCGTTGTGCTGAAACTCTGCCAGGACCGCCGCGGCATCCAGCTGGACCTGACCTATGCCGGGTCCCGCGCCATGGTGGTCTATGATCTGCCGCTGAACGAAGTGGTGTTTGATTTCTACGATCGCCTGAAAAGCGTGACCAAAGGCTATGCGTCATTCGATTATCAGATGATCGGCTATCGCACCGACCAATTGGTGAAAATGTCGATTCTAGTGAACGACGAACCCGTTGATGCCCTGTCCACCATGGTCCACCGCGACCGGGCCGAGGCGCGGGGCCGCGCGATGGTCGAAAAGCTCAAAGACCTGATCCCCCGCCACATGTTCAAAATCCCGATCCAGGCGGCGATTGGCGGCAAAGTGATCGCCCGCGAGACTTTGTCGGCGATGCGCAAGGACGTGACGGCGAAGTGCTACGGTGGCGACGCCACGCGCAAGAAGAAGCTGCTGGAAAAGCAGAAGGCCGGTAAGAAGAAGATGCGTCAATTTGGTAAGGTGGATATTCCACAGGAGGCTTTCATCAGCGCACTGAAAATGGATGGGTGAACGCCGGTTCGGGGCTTGCCCCGGCAAACGCTCCAGTGGAGCGATTGAGGCGTGAACGGGCGGAGCCCCGTGGGTGCGTGTATCGCGACCTGAATGGGGTATTGTATTGCAAAGCAATGCGCGTTCCCGCACGGTGCATTGATCTTCATTTGAAGTTGAGAAAGTAAAAAAGCATGCGAAACGTGAAACAGCATAAAAATCGCATATTATTTTTTTTACTCTTTCTAATTCTGAATATTTTTATCGTGAGTTGGATGCCAAGAATGGGCTTCTCTCAAGGATCGTCGGAAAAATATCCTCTGACCAAAAAGGCATACGCTATTATTCATAAAGACAAGATGGCAGATACGATACCATGCGACATAGGGCGTGGAACCCCCGTTCCACTGGCAAACAATAGAACGTCAATAGGTAGTGTCCGAGATTGTGAGCAACATATTATATCAATTGACCAAGCCATCAATCTCTTAGAAGAATACAATCGTATTATGTGTTTGGGAAAGAAAACAAAAAAACACCCAATTGCTGTGACTTGGTACTCCCCGGAGCAACTTTGCTATGAAATAAATAGGTTAGGTTATCCTCATCGCCTCGAAAATTTGAAGATTAGGATCGCAGAACAAAGGGATTATCTTAAGAAATGTATTGAAAAGGAAAGTAAGGGGCAAAAGTGCTAGGAAATAAGGGGCACAGACATGTTTTCGAATATTGATAAGATGGTTAGCGGTTTGGAAGTGCACACTTTGCCGATAATTGTTGGAATAGCCATTCCCATGTCAGTAGTCTTACTAGCACTCTTGGTGTCGAGATATTTCCCGAATAAATGCCATGCGTTCGTTGTGGGGCCAATACCACCCTATCTAGGTGCCGGACTTTCAGCGACCTTATCATCTTATTTGTGGGCAGTAAATCCGAAGTCTGGCCTCATTAGTGTATCCATTTTACTCCTAGTAATCTCAATTCCATTCATTCCATTCTTAGATAAATTGGTTCGGACTAAAGGAATTGAAAATCTCAACAGTGATCGGCTAAAAATTGATATTCGATCAGGTGCATTGCCTGCTTTGGGTGCACTTATCGTATTTTTACTTAATGCACATTTTTATGCAATTGTTCTGGCTTATTCACCGCTTTAGCAGTAATAGATTGATTGCAGTGAATCCGTACTAACCGCCTAAATTAAATTGTACCCACATCACTTGACCCAAATCAAAGCCCACCCCCTACACCGCCTGCTATCCGTCCTTTCAAACCTTCCACCCCTCGAAAGGACCGAAGCCATGTTCCGCCTTGCCGCCATGCTCTATTCCATCATCGCCACCTCGCTTGCCGGGGCGGGGGTGATTGCCGTGTTGACCATGGGACACGTCAGTCTGATCCCGATCCTTGGGGCCGCAGCCGTTGGGGCGGTCGTTGCGCTGCCTGTGGCGTTCTTGGTGGCCAAACGCATTCTGCGCTAAGGGTGGGTCGGGGCAACGGGGGCATCTCACCGGTTCCCCTGCCTGCACCTGCCGCAAGGGTGCCGCCCTTGCGTGATCCTATGCAAAATTTTGGCCGCCGCAGTCTGCCCCAACCTGCCCAGACCCTTCCCCCCATAACCCGCCGCACCTAAACGCATTTTCGCGGTTATCCACCAGTTACCCACAGGGGAAACCCCTGCAAATTCAACATGTTATCCACAAGAAATTTCGCTCACCTGCGATTTTTCTGTTGCGCGACTCACCTACCGTGCGCAATCTGATTTCACCGTTCCAGCGTTCTTAGAACAAAGGAGTGGACGCAAAGGCCCCTAAGGGTGGTGGCGTTTCGGGATAGGCTCTTCGGGGTCAGGCCCGTTTCGCAAACTCTCTCAGGATGCAGGTCGGATCGCGTGGGGTTGAAAGACCCGTGGCGAAAGGGCGGTATCAACAGGGTTGGCGTGGGGGACAGTTGGTTTTCGGATCAGCAGTCTCGGAGACGGGTGGTAACGCCCCGATCAAGCTGGGCCGAAATATCGCCCTCTGGGGGGATGATAGGTTCAAGAAGGCGTCAGGTTGGAGAGGATTTCGGTCCAAACCCCTGGCGCCTTTTCCCGTTTCAGGGCGGCGTTTCCTTATGCACAGGGACAGGCGGCCTTTGGTGTGCCGCCTGCGCGACAAAGCAATTGCAGATCGCCGGAACCCGCCCTACACCGATCCCATGACATGCCCCCTGTGCGCCACGCCCGACACCCCGCTGATCACCACCGCCGTTCCCGGTGGTCCTGCGGATGCCTCTGCCGATATCTGTGGCTTCTGCGCCGATCAGCTCGGCAATCCAAATCCCGACCATTTCCGCGCCCTTGCCAGCACCATGTGGTCCGAAGACCCGGCCATTCAGGTGCTTGCCGCGCGCACCTTGGCCCAGATTGCTGAGCCCTGGGCCAATGACCTTGCCGATCAGCTGTACCTTGATGATGACACCCGTGCATGGGCTGACAATGTGCCGGATCAGACCGACCATAAAGACAGCAACGGCCAGCCGCTGGTCAGTGGCGACACCGTGGTGTTGATCAAGGACCTGCCCGTCAAAGGCGCAGGCTTTACCGCCAAGCGCGGCACGGCGGTTCACAAGATCAGCCTTGTTCAGGACAATCCCGCCCATATCGAGGGGCGCGTTGATGGCCAGCGGATTGTGATCCTGACCGAGTTCGTCAAAAAGCGGTAGCCCCATCGACAGCCGGGGTGCCGATGTGGAACACTCGCCGCACATCCCCATCGGTCCCGCACACCGACGCGATACCGACAAAATACCGACGGAGCACCGACATGCCAAACCCCTGTATTCTTTGCGTCGCCATCACTGGTTCCGTGCCGACAAAAGCCGCCAATCCGGCGGTGCCGATCAGCATCGCGGAACAGATTGAATCGACCCATGAGGCGTTTGAAGCAGGGGCGTCTATCTGCCACGCCCATGTCCGCAATCCCGATGAAACACCGTCGTCGGACCCCGAGAAGTTTGCAGCCTTGCAAGAGGGGGTCAGGAAACATTGTCCGGGTATGATCATCCAATTCTCCACCGGGGGCAGGTCTGGTGCCGGGCAGGAACGGGGCGGTATGTTATCCTTGCGGCCAGACATGGCGTCGCTCTCTGTCGGCTCCAACAACTTTCCCACGCGGGTTTATGAGAACCCGCCGCAGTTGGTGGATTGGCTGGCCTCAGAGATGCGTCAGTATGAGGTAAAGCCCGAAATTGAGGCGTTCGATCTGTCCCACATCCACAAAGCGGCCGAAATGAACCGCGATGGGCGTATTCCGGGGCAATTGTATATCCAGTTTGTGATGGGCGTGAAGAACGCTATGCCTGCCGACCGAGAAACCTTTGATTTCTATATTAAAACGGTTAATCGCCTGTCACCCGATGCGCAATGGTGTGCGGCAGGTGTCGGTCCCAATCAGATCGTGCTGAACGACTGGGCAATTGCCGCAGGCGGTCATGCGCGTGCGGGTCTGGAAGATAACGTGCGGATAGACAAAGACACCCTTGCACCGTCAAATGCGGCCCTGATCAAACGGGCGGCGGATCTCTGCGAGAGATATGCACGCCCCGTTGCGACGCCCGCACAGGCGCGTGAAATTCTGGGACTGCGGCCTGGCTAAGGCAGTGCGGCGCGCAGATCACATGGCACAGCACCGCCCTCCAGCAAGATTGACAGACATGCGCGGGTGAACTCCCATATCGCTGCATCATGCACCAAATGATGGGTGAGAAATCCAAGCGGTTCGGTGGCGTCGGCCCGCCCCTCGCGGCGGTCGGTCAACACTTGAACGAGCGCCGCTATCTGTAGCTCAGGTGCCACCAAACCACCGCCAGCCCGCCAATGGACAGGGTCCATATGCGTGTTGATCTGGACCAATCCGGGCGCTGCAAGACGTGTTTCGCGTGGCGTATAGGTGGACAGGGCGACATAGCCTTGCTGAGGCAAATGCGCGATAATGCTCGCATCAATCCGGTTCCAGGGCGGCACAAACATTGGCAACAGGTCGTTGCCAAACAGCCCGCGCAAACAGGTCAGGCCCGCGGCAGTTTCCGTTTCCGCTTGCGCCCGCGGATGACCAAACTCGGCTTTCTTTTGTCCGTCCGGGGCGTGATTTTGATGTGCCCATCCGTGGACCACCGGAATGGCCCAAGGCGTGGCGGCACAGGCATTAGCCAATGTTTGTTTTGCGGTTTTCGGGATCACCGCAACATGTACCGGCAGTCTCAAATCTTGCGCCAGGCCCAGCAAGGTCTGTAACGCGGGTGTGTTTTCAACCGCATCATCATCACGCCACCATAAAGGCAAGGGGCGGCCTTCATCGCGCCAACGCGCCAGCTCAGACGTCAGGGGGGACCAGTTAGTTTTCATCACATGGCCTCAAGATGATGCGCGGTGATCTTGACCGTCTCGCGTGCCCCGTCAAACCCGGCTTGCCGCGGGGCGCGGCAGGCGGTAAGCGTTACCTCCAGAAGTGCTTTTGTCAGACGATCGGGCGACAAATCCGCACTGCGCAGCACCGCGATGCCCGGCAATCTTGCCAAGGCATCGGCGCGCAGACCCTGTTCAACCTCGCTACCTGCATCAAAGGGGATGAAAACTGCCGGACATCCGGTTTGCAGAACATCGAGCGCGGTGTTGTAGCCACACATTGAAACGGATGCGGCGGCATGGTGAAGCATTTGCCGAAAGTCAGGACGCGCAGGTTCAACGGTTACATTGGCAGGGGCCGCCCGCGCCATATCCGCACCGCGTTCTGCGGCATCCGCACCCCCGACCAAAATGCGCCAATGGCGGTCGGGGTCTTGGCGCGCGGCACCGATTGCGGCTGCGAAAATATGTGCGCCGACATCTCCTCCGCCGGCACTGACGATCACCTCATTCGTGCCGCTGCGCTGGGGGTGCGGTGACGGGGCCGGGGGGGCCACAAAGCCGGTGTAGTGCAGTTTCGGTGCAAGGGCCTCTGACACGGGCCAGCTTAGTTCGAGCGGTGTCACATCGCGGTCGGAATGGACCAAAACCATGTCATAGAAGGTGTCGATCAATTGATCTGCCAGAACCGCTTTTTTGGGTTTCGATGGCGGGGCCAGAATATCGCGGATGGACGAACAGATCAGCGGGCGGTGGGGCAGGTTGTGGGCGGCCTGTAACAGTGCCTCAAATTCAGCGCGTAATATTCGACGGCCAAAGGGAAAAAGTTCGGTGATCAGAATATCGGGAGCCTGAGCGGCCAGTCGACCCAGCAGGGCAGCGATGCGGTCGCCCATCATTGCGTCCGAGGCGGGCGCGCCCTGATCATCAAGCAGAACGGTGAAGTTGACCCCGTCAGAGCGCACAGGCGGCAGTTGCAGAATTTGGACATCGCCGCGATCAAGCTGCGCTGCGGGCATGCCGCCAGATGCGATGGTGACGGTGTGTCCTAACGTTATATAGGCGCGTGCCAGCGTCAGCGCGCGGGCCAGATGCCCGGTGCCCAAAAGATGCGTGACCACGATCATGACGTTCACGTCAACACCCTCATGGTGCGGCCTTTATCAAACGCACGGGATCTGGATCGGCAGACCATCCATCCGCGCCAATATGCAAGATGAACAGCCGATTGCGCTTTATCTGAAATGGCGCGGGCCCGGCAAAGTCCCATCCCGTCGCCTGCGCCATCAACACCCGCATCACACCAATATGGCAGACGGCGACCGCATCCTGCGTCAATGCTTCGGCCCAGGGGATCAACCGCCGCCGCAAGGCGGCAGGGCTTTCCCCGTTTGGCGGGGTAAAACCCCACCCCCACTCCTCAATATCGCGAAACCCCGATGCAGGATCGGCACGCAGGATGGTGCCCTGTTTCCCTTCCCAATCGCCCCAGTTCATCTCGATCAAGGCGGGATCAGTTTTCGGGGTGCGGCCACTGACCAGCCTCGCCGTTTCAGCGGCGCGCAACAGCGGGCTGGACCACAGATCGGCCTGATCCCAAGGGGCAGGCAGTCGAAATTCGGACAATTCTGCGCGTGCATCGGTGTCCAGATCGACATCAGTGCGACCCTGAATGCGGCCCGCCCTGTTCCAGGGGGTATGGCCGTGGCGCAAAAGGGCAAGGTGGATCATCGGGCAACTCCAGTCAAGGCCAACCCCTGTCGCAGGGTTTCGGCGGCGGCATTCAAAAGGTGGTGTGCGGCGACGTGATCGCGGGCGCGCTGACCTGCGGCCTCGCTTTTCTCTGGCGTATCAATGAACGCCATCAGCCGTTTGGCGAGGGCAGGGGCACCCGCATCCGGTGTCGGATAATCCCCCGGTGCCAACACCTCGCGCACGCCGGGCCGGTCTTGGGCGACCACCGGCACACCGGCTGCCTGTGCCTCAAGATAGGTCAGGCCAAAGGCTTCGTTCACGCCGGGCCAGAACAACAGGGACGCCGATTGAAAGGAGTGCTGCATTGCATCGGCATCAAGTGCGCCCAAAAATGTGATGGCCTGCCCAAATGGTGCCATGAGCGCTTCCACTTGCGCACGCATTGCCCCGTCCCCGGCGATGTGCAGCCGCCATCTGTCCTTTGGTATCAGAGCCAAAGTCTCTGCAATGATCTGGTACGAGGCCAGCTTGTCACCGGGACGCATCATCGCGGCAACCAATATGGGACCTTGCAGTGTTGATCTCGGCGGCAGGTCATCGCGGTCCAGAAACGGGTGCAAATGGATCAGCCGCTGGCCCTCTGGTGCATCCCGGCGCAGCGTTTCGGCGTCTCGTTCCGTGAGGTAGAAAATCACATCTGCTGCATTTGCCGCCGCTTCTGCCGCTTTGGCAAACTTGGCCCACGGGCCTTGCAGACGCTTGCGCGCGCGGCTGGTCTCAACCTGCAAATAGGGAATGTTCAGGCCCCGCGCGACCGCTGGCCCGATCAGGTCCGGGGCTTTGTAGTAGTTGTGATAGCTGACCCAGGCGTGCCACCCCGCCGCGCGTCCCTGCGCAATCAACCGCGTAATTTCGAGCGACGCCTTTTGAATCAATGTGCTCTGCACCTGCGCATCGCCTGTCCCATCACGGGTCCGCAACGTGCTGGCCAGCGTCACCTCGGCCCCAATGTGTTCAAGCGCATGGATCAACGCGCGACCCATGGCACGGTCGCCCGACGGCACGTCATGAACGGGCGGTTTTAGCGGTGCGTAAAAGGCAAGCCGCATCAGCCTGCCCCGTTGAGCATTTGCGTAAGCCGACGAGAGATACGGTCAATCCCCGGTGCCATTGTGAACTCGGACGACAGCCGTGCATAAGCCTTTTCCGCCATTGCGGGACCAAGGGCAGGATCATCTGCAAAGAGCATCATGGCCATGGCCAAAGAAGACGGGGCATCGTCGCTGAGCATCCCGTGCCTGCCGTTCTCGATGAATTCCGGAATTGCGGAAACCGGGGTGCTGAGGATCGGCAGCTTTTGGCTGGCGGCTTCCATCAATACATTGGGCAACCCGTCACGGTCACCATCTTGCGCCACCCGAGAGGGCAGCACGAAAAGATCGCTGTCGCGCATTTGTGCGATCACCTCGGGCTGATCACAGGCCCCGCGCCAGGTGATGCGCGCGTTTACCCCGGCGGCATCCGCACGTGCGCGCATCTGCGCATCCAACGTGCCGCCGCCGATGTGTGTCCAGTACCAGTCGAGTGATTTGGGCAAGAGCGCCAGCGCGTCAATCAGGTTATCAAACCCTTTCTTTTCGACCAGCCGCCCCACCGACATCATCCTGAACGGACTGTCTTTGGCACGCTGTTTTCGCAAAGTCGGGGTTGGAAAACGGTCCAGATCGAGCCCGTGATAGACCAGATCAACGCGGTCCGGATCGTCTGCCAGTTTTTTTAGATGTGCAGCGCCAAATCCGGTGCAAGTGACCCCGAAAGCCGCACCGTGGCTGGCCGCAGACAGCTTTTCTCGCAGATCCCATTCGGGTGACGTCCAGATGTCTTTGGCGTGCGCCGAAAAGGACCACGGCAGCCCCCGCAGGATCGCGGCATAACGCGCGACAGAGGAAGGCGTGTGCAGGAAATGCGCATAGATCCCCAACACATCACCGGGCAGTTCGGCGGCCATCACACAGGCCTGCCCCCAACGCCGCCGCCGGTTGGGGGTATCGTCGCGTGCCACATCGGCCGCATAGGCCGCCGCAGCCGCATCAAACCCCGGCAGATCAACGGCCACCCCCATCGCCTGCGCGACCCGTCGCGGTTCATCGCGCAGATACTCCGGCAGGTAGCGCACCTTTGCTGTCAGGCGGTCATGCAGGGGGTGTGTCTTGGTGTCCGTCGGGTGACGCAGGGACCAGATGTCAAAGTTCAGACCGGCTTCCTCCAGGGCAACAAGTTCCTGCGCGATGAATGTCTCAGAAAGACGCGGCCAGCCTTTGACGACCACGGCAAGCGTCCCTGCGCTCATTGACCTTCGGCCCCGTTCATCAACATCTCTGCCCGCTTTTTCACCACGTCCAATCCATCAAGCAGGCCGTTTGCCCCTGCTTGTGATGGTTTGCTTTGGTTGGGCAAATTTCGGATCGCGTCAATCATCGCGTCGGTGGTCAGGCCATCGCGGGTTTCATCCAGCATCCGCACCAACCCCAATTGTTCGGCACGGCTGGCCCTGATCCACTGTTCCAACCGCGGCACGATGCGCGGCACGATCACCGCGCGCTTGTCAAACGACAGAACCTCGCAAAACGTGTTGTAGCCGCCCATCGACACGACACCTTCGGCCCCAGCAAAAAGCGATTCAATGCGGCTGTCAAACCCCACTGCAGTGACCCTGCCGTTCAACTTGGCCACCCGGGCGTCAAACGCATCGCGCACGTCACCGGACAGGAACGGCCCATACACCAATAAAGCGTTCGGTGATAAATCCGGATCCTGTTCATAAGCTGACAAAACCAGCGAAACCATGGTCGCACCATCGCCGCCGCCGCCCGGCGTGATCAGCACATAAGGGTCAGCTGGTGCATCGGCCTCATCCGTGACCTCGCGGCGCAAATACCCGGTCCAGTGGATGCGTTTGCGCAGTTCGTCCGACAACGGCAGGCCCTCGGTCGGGTCATAAACATCGCGCACGCCATAGACCCATATTTCATCATAGAGGTTCTCCGCCGCTTGCAGGGCCCCTTTGCGTTCCCATTCCGCGGTCAGTACTTCGGGTTCATCCAGCACATCTCGCAGGCCCAGAACGGTACGGGTGCGCCCGCGCAGACGCAGCCATTCCAGAGTTGGCAACAGCTCCCCCCGAAATCCGGTGGGTTCTTTGTCGACGATCAAAAGGTCGGGTTCGTATTGTTCGATGGCGGTCTGGATCAACCCGGCCCGTAGTGACGTGGTGTCGTCGATATCAAGGCCAAGCGTCTGGCTCACATAGCTGCCGTCGGGCAATTTGGTGACACCGGGCAGACGAATGTGATCGACCCGCTCGGGAAAGGTGAACCGCCCCGCAACTGGTGAGCCCGTGAGGATGATCGCTGAGGTCTCGTCGTTGTCTTCCGTCAATGCCGTTGCCAGAGCGCGCGAACGGCGTAAATGGCCCAGCCCAAACGTGTCGTGGCTATAGAACATGATCCGGCGCGATGCTGATCCTGCCCTGTATTTCCGTGTCCCGGTCTGCCGCATAAAATTCACCTATTCCCGGGTCGGCCTAGAGCCTCAGGTCGCTGCCTGATTTCCCAAATATTCCTTTAATATCGTATAGCACCGTGCCGGGTTTTCCCAAGGCACCGATCGCATCATTGCCCATCTCGATATATTGGCGATGCCCGACGGCAACGATCACGGGGTCATAGCTGCCGTTTTGCGTTCTATCGACAGCGTTTACGCCATGCACATGCGTCAAACGGACAGAGCCAACCCATGGATCATGCACAACGTCAGAAATCGAATGGTCGGCATCACAGGGGTTTGCCCGTTCGGGGCCACTGCTGAAACGCGCCGCGCTCGTTGCGACGGGGATGTCGGACACCTCATTACTTGGGTTGTGGCCGTCCTTGAACGTGGCAATCGTGGGTGCATGGGTATCAAGACCCGCCACCTCAAAACCGGCGCTGGGCACGGCAAGCACCAGTGGCAGACCGACATCGCCCAGACCAAGCACGGCGATGCGCTCTTTTGGCTGAGAATTCAGGGCTTGCTTGGCCAATATCGGATCCTTGGTTTTCTGATGTCTGAGGCGGCCCGAGCAGGGTACTTTTCGCTATGGCACAGATCGTTCCGGCTTGCAAAACACTGCACGCAATGGTGATCGTTTGGCACCTTGTGGCTGTTTCGCAGCAATTGCAAAGCTTCTGGGGCTGACATACCGTGTTGCGAGGTCTATTGGGCCGCTTTTGGGAATATACATGCGCGCGCTTATTATTTGTTTCTTTGCCTTGTTGATGTCTTTGGCACATCTGCCGACCAGCGTTGCAGCGCAAAGCATGGGGGCAATTTTTCCGGGCGGATCGACGACCGAAACGGCGAATACCCCAGCGCAGAACATCGAAGAAATCATGCGTCAGGCCAAGGAAAGCGGCGTCGGTGTTGTTGTGATCGACAGCGCCGGCAATCTGCTGTCCCAGGCACCCCTGGTCGAGGATGCCGCGGTCGTTGAGAGCGAGCCGGAACATTCCGCGCTGATGAAAATGCAAGACAGCGCGATCAAATTCCGGGGCGCGCTGGTGGAACGTCTGTTGCAATTGCCGGACGCATTTCGGGAAGTCTTGTATATACTGCGCGCGGCAAGCCCAGACGGAACCTTGTGGGCCTTCGGCAAGGCGTTGTTCTACAGCTTGCTGATGTTTGCCGCAGGTATTCTTGTGGAGCGCGAGATTTACGGGAAACGTCTTGTAAAGCCGTTTGTGACCGCGCGCATCATGGATGATCCGCAGGGCTATTCCGAGAAAATGCCGTTTCTGATTTACCGCTTTGTCATGGGTGTCGTCGGCATTTTGGTGTCGATGGCCGTTGCTTACGTCTTGGGGTTTGCCATCTTTGGATCGCTTAACGATACCGCGATGCAGTTCACTGTCACCCTGATCAATATCGGCTATTTCGCCTGCCGTTTTGTTGCTGGTCTGTGGCGGATGATCCTGTCGCCTTATCTGCCGCAATACCGCATTCCGGCATTGAACGATCACGATGCAAAGCGGTTGCACCGATGGTTATGGGCTTTGGCGTCTCTCGATATTTGCGCCATTTTATTTGGCCTTTGGATTGCAGAACTGGGGTTGAACTATGACGTCTATGCCTTTTTGGCGTCCTTCATGTCGGCCTTTGTTGTCTTGATGAATATCCTGTTGGTTTTCGTGAACCGCAAGGCCATCGACATAGCACTGCGCCACGGCAAACCGTTGAATGAATGCAGTCTGGTCATCCGCATCTTGTGCTATATCTGGGCACCGACTGTCGTTCTTTATGTGCTCTTTGCATGGTTCGCACTGACCTATGATCTGGTGCTGGCGAACCCAAGCTCGATCCCGCTGATTGCGGGTGCCTATGGCATCCTGATTTCCATTATCGTGGTTTACGGCGTCATCAACTATGTGATTGAGCGTGGGTTTTCACGCGCCCGCGCGATCCGTCGTCTCAACGCCATCCGCTCCGAAGAACAGACACAGGCCGCTGTGGTAGCTGACGCAGATGCAACGGCGTCGGACCAGCCGGGTGACACGGAGCAAGACGTTGCCGCCGGAAGTGAGCACGCCCGTCTGGTCGCTGCTGAAGAAGAGGCGCGCGCCGCCATAGCACCGCGTCGCACTTTGAATTCCTTTGAGGCATTGGCGCGCCGGGTTGCTGGTATTCTGGCGTTTGTCGCTGGCATAAATGCGTTTTTCTACATCTGGGACAGCGACGGGGCCGAAATGGTCGAAAGCTATGCTGACAGGCTTTTGGACATCATGGTGATCATCTTTATCGGCTATGTGATCTACCACGCATTTCGCATCTGGATCGACACCAAGATTGAGGAAGAGGTTGGGGAAGAAGAAGAGGTCGAATTGGGTGCGGAGGGCGGCGGATCGTCTGCCACCAGACTTGCAACTCTGCTGCCGCTGTTTCGGAATTTCACCCTGATTTTGGTCGTCGTTACCGTGTTGCTGATCATCCTGATGGAGGTTGGCGTTAACGTCGGGCCGCTTTTTGCCGGGGCCGGGATTGTGGGGATCGCCATTGGTTTCGGGTCACAGGCGCTGGTGCGCGATGTGTTTGCAGGGGCGTTCTTCTTGTTCGACGATGCGTTTCGCAAAGGCGAATATCTGGACGTTGGCGGGGTCAAGGGAACGGTTGAAAAGATCTCGGTGCGGTCGTTTCAATTGCGCCATCACCTGGGCTATCTGCACACCATTCCGTTTGGTGAACTGCAGGTCATGACCAATTATTCACGCGACTGGGTAATCATGAAACTGCCCCTGCGCGTGACCTATGACACCGATGTCGAACGGGTGCGAAAGCTGATCAAGAACCTTGGTATCGAACTGCTCGATGACCCGGTGATCGGTGAGAATTTTATCCAGCCGCTCAAATCCCAAGGTGTGATTGAGATGCAGGACAGCGCGATGATCATCCGGGTCAAATTCATGACCAAACCCGGCGATCAATGGCTGGTGCGCAAACGTGTGTTCGAAGAAATCCGGTCGCTTTTTGAACGCGAGAACATTCGCTTTGCACACCGCGAAGTGACTGTACGTCTGGCCGATGCAAAGGTGGCCGACCTCAATGCGGATCAAAAACAGGCAGTTGCCGCCGCCGCGCAAGCATCGATGGAGCAAGAATTGGCCGATGAGGATCAAGACACCGGTGATGACCGGTAGCGCATTGAATTGTCGGCCTTCAACGCTAGTTTCTTTCATAGCATAACCAAGGAGCCTGACATGACCCAGACACGCCGCCATTTCCTTGCCACTTCTGCCGCTGCAGCCGGGGCAATCACCATTCTGCCCTATGCCGCGCACGCCGCAGCACATGCCAGCGATATGTTCGAAACAGCCGCCGGACCGATCAAGGTGCATCCTGTGGCCCATGCTTCCTTTGTGATGGAAACGCCAGTTGGCACCATCTATTCCGATCCGGTGGGTGATGTGGCGCAATACGCTGATTTTCCGGACGCCGATCTGATCCTGATCACCCACGAACATGGGGACCACTATAACGCTGACACGCTCGCTGCTCTTGTGAAAGAAAACACGCAGATCATCACCAACCCGGCGGTGTTTGACATGCTCGCAGATGGCGTCAAAGCAAATGCAAGCGCGGTGGCCAACGGCGCATCGGCGACTTTCAAAGAACTGAAGGTCGACGCGATCCCGGCATATAACACCACCGAAGAGCGCAAGAATTTTCACCCTCAGGGCCGCGACAATGGCTATGTGCTGAACTTTGATGGGTTCCGGGTCTATATCTCGGGCGATACCGAAGATGTGCCGGAAATGCGCGCCTTGACGGATATTGATCTGGCGTTTGTCTGCATGAATCTGCCGTTCACCATGGACGCCAACGCTGCCGCCTCAGCCGTGTCTGAGTTTGCACCCACTTATGTCTATCCCTATCACTACCGCGGGCGGGACGGTGGGACGCAGGATCCGGCAGATTTTGCCAAGATGCTAAGCGGCGATATCGAAGTGCGCATGGGCGACTGGTACAGCTGATCTGTTTGATTTCATGGGGGGCGTGCCCCCCATGAATTAACCGGATACTCTGGGTCGCAGAAAGGCGTGACGCTGTTAATTCTTGTAAGGGTCAAGCGAGGCGCGCAGGCCGTCACCAAGGAAATTGAACGCCAGTACGACAACGATGATCGGCAGCATCGGAATGGCAGTCCACCAATAAATCTCGATGCTGGCAAGGTTTTGCGCATCGTTCAGCATCACACCCCAGGACACCGCCGGCGCACGCAGACCCAGACCCAGGAAAGACAACGCCGTTTCCCCCAATATCATTGCCGGAATCGACAGCGTCGCGCTGGCGATAAGGTGCGACATGAAGTTGGGCAACAGGTGCTTGCGGATGACACGCGCTGGTTTTGCGCCCATCATTTCGGCGGCTTTGACGTATTCCTCTTCGCGCAATGACAGGAATTTTGAGCGCACGGCGCGGGCTAGTCCGGGCCAGTCGAGAATGCCCAGAATAATCGAGATGATAAAGAACACCGCCACTGGCCCCCAGTTTGACGGCACCGCCGCTGACAGTGCAAGCCAGAGCGGCAATTCAGGCAAAGAGCGCAAAATCTCAATCGCGCGATTGATAATCCAATCGGTCTTGCCCCCGAAATATCCCGCCATTGCGCCAAAGGTGATGCCCAGCAGAAAGGACACTGTAATCCCGATGATCCCGACGGTCAGCGACAGTTGGGCACCATACAGAATCCGGCTGAAAACATCGCGGCCCAGACGGTCAGACCCCCACAGAAATATCGTCGCCCCCTTGGGTGCACAGACAAAGTGGATGTCGGACGGGATAATCCCAAAAAGATTGTAAGATTGCCCTTCGCAGAAGAATTCAAGCGGCGCAGGGCGAGATTCATCGGTTGTATAGGTCCAGCGGTATTGTTCCAGATCGGCCTTGGCGGTGATTGGATAGACGTAGGGACCAACCCACTTGCCATCGTGCCACAGGTTGATGCTTTGGGGTGGCGCATAAAGATAATCGGCGCTGCGCTCATTCGGGGTGTAGGGGGCGACAAATCCGGCGATCGGCAAGATCAGGTAGCAGATCAGCAAGAAAATGCCCGATACCAATGCCAGTTTGTGCCGCCGAAATTTGCGCCAGGTCAACAGCCAGCCGGGCGCATCCATTTCGGATCGTTCCGGTGCACTGATGTCTGTTTCATCTGTCCACGGTTCAGGGTCGACAAAGCGGTTGGTAGGTTGTGTGCTCATGCGCCGCGGCCGCCATATCTGATGCGCGGATCCAGCAGGACCAGCAACATGTCCGAAATCATCGTGCCGATAAGCGTCAGCAGCGCCACAAACATCAGCACAAAGGCTGCCAGAAACTGATCCTGAGATTTCAGAGCGGCCAGCAAATACGGCCCAATGGTCTGCAGACCCAAGACCACGGACACCAGAACCGAGCCGGACACCATCGCGGGCAACAGGTTGCCGATGTCGGCGACAAACGGATTGAACGCCATGCGCAACGGGTATTTGGCCAACATCCGCGATGGCTTCATCCCTTTGGCGATGGCGGTTTCGACGTAGGGTTTGCTTAGCTCATCAAGCATGTTCGCGCGCAGGCGTTGCATCATTGCGGCAGCCCCTGAGGTCCCGATCACAAAGGTCGGCACGATCATGTGCAGCAAGATGGATTTCACTTTGGGCCACGACATCGGCTCGCCCTCAAAGGCGGGGGCCATCAGGCCCCCAATGGGTAAGTCGAAATATTTGTTGCCATAGTAAAACAAAATCAGTGCCAGCAAAAAGTTGGGTGTCGCCAGACCAAGATACCCGACAAATCCAGCGGTATAATCCACCCATGTTTCTGATCTGGCCGCGGCCAAAACACCCAAGGGCAGCGCAATCAGGTAGACAAACAGAACCGCCGCCAGATTGACCAGTACCGTCAGCCAAAGCGCATCGCCGACGATGTCACCGACGGGGCGGTCAAATTCAAAGGACCAGCCAAAGTCGCCTTGCAACAGTCCCGAAAAACCGTTCGGTCCCGGGGACATGCCAACCCAGATCAGATATTGTTCCCACAAGGGACGGTCCAGCGCATATTCCGTGCGCAGAAATTCGGCCTTGGCGACCCCTTCGGCTTGACCCGTGGCACGCAATTCCGCGATCTGGTTGCTGAGGTAATCACCGGGTGGCAGGTTGATGATGATAAAGACCATGATCGACACCACCCACAACGTCAGCAGCATCGTGAAAAAGCGGTAGACCGCATATTTGACGAACATCATTGGGTTACCTGCTGATGTGGTTCATCATAATAAAATTCGTCGATGCGGTGGATGCCAAAATGTGCACCGGGATCAAAGGCCCATGTGCCCTGTTCGGGGACATTGCGCAGGTCTTTTGAAACGACAACCGGCTGGGGGGCTTGAGACAGAATGCCAATGCCATATTGTTGCTGGGCGTGAATGTGCAGCATCTCGCGCCAAAAGATATTGCGGGTCTTTTCATCATTGGCGTGGTTCCAGCCGTCCAACATCGCCAACAGGCGGATCGCTTGATTGTCGTCAGGGGCTTCGCCCAGTTCGCCTGCCGTCTGGTAGTATTGGCCCCATTTCGGCCAGGCAAAAAATTCCTGATTTGTGGGTGCCAGATATTTCGGGGAGGTATCTGAGGTAGGCAATCCGTTGTCCCAGCCATACCAGATTGCGGCCATGCTGACCCCGGCATAGACCCGATTGCGCAGGATGTTGCGGTCAAGCGGGCGCATGACAAGTTTGACGCCGATTTCGCGCCAGGTATCGGCAACAATGGCCAGCGCATTTTCTACCTCCTGCCGTTCGCCTGCCGTCTCGATGACAAATTCCATCGGGCGGCCATCGGGCAACAGGCGGATGCCTGTGGGATCGCGTCCGGTCAGCCCCATTTCGTCCAGCAATGCATTGGCTTTGGCCGGGTAGTAAACCGACCATGCATAAAGATTGGTCAGGTCATAAAACGGGCTGGTTTCCAGTGCGGTCATGCCCCCTTCTTTGGCCAGTCCAAAGTACAGGGCGCGGTTGATCATCCGCCGGTCAATGCCAAGGCTCAGTGCGCGGCGAAACCGCACGTCGCGCATTACCCCGCGCCAGACGGGATCGGCAAAATTGAGGTTCGGATAGATCGCAATCTGGCTGGCGGCCCCATTGGCCCAAAGCAATGTCCGGTAATTGCCTCCGTCAGCCTCTCCCTTCTTCAGGATCGAAATGTCGGGAAAATCCAGACCGCGCGCCTGCAGGTCAACTTCGCCTGCATTTGCCTTGGCGGCGATCAGGCCACCGCCGACAATCGTCATTTCCACCACGTCGATATAGGGCAATTGCAAGCCCTGCGCATCCACACGGTGATAATAAGGATTGCGCACAAACAACTGCCGCGATGACCCGGTCGCGCTGGCGTTGATCCACGGTTGCAAGGTTGGCTCAGCCGCATTGTCATATTTGTACATGTTGTCGCGTTTGTTGTGCAGCGCTGCCCATGTTCTGACCCGGGCCTCGCGCATTGCAGCCTTGAGCGCATCGGGGTCCGCAAAATCAACATGGAATTGCTTTAGATAATGCGCGGGCCGGTAGATGAATGGCGGGCTGGCCTGCGCCAAAAGTGCTACGAAATTCGGGTTTGGGTAGGGCCATTCAAACACGACCGTATGGGCATCGGGAAACGTCACTTCGCCGAGGCTGCCATCCACGAACATGAAATCGGGCGGGCCAGAAGGGGTCACCTCGTCGTTGTTGGCGACGCTTTTCCACCAGTATTCAAAGTCTGCCGATGTAAAGAGTGCCCCATCTGACCACCTGTGGCCCGGACGCAGGTGCATGGTAAACTTGCGGCCCTCCTCGATCTCGATATCACGCAGGATATCGGGATAAAGCGTATAATCAGGCGCATAACCCACCAGCCGGGCATACCCGTAGACAACCATCTGCCGCACGTCTTTTGACCGCGACACAAGGGTGCGCAGGGTGCCGCCCTGCTTGCCCAATGTGCGGCCCTTGGCGGCCAGATCGACGACCAGTGGCGTGAGGGGCAGGCGTTCGGTAATCGGGGGCAAGTCGCCACGCTGAACCTCGCTCGCCCAGAACGTGGTTTCCTGATACGCGGGTTGCGCCACAGCGCAGGTTGACCAAAGCAGGAGAAATATCAGCAGCTTACGCATGGCATCGCACCCTGTGGCCGGGATCAAGTTCGCGCAGGGCTGGGGCGGCTGTGCCGTCGAACTGGAACATCTCAGGCCAATCGTCGGGCGCGCCGGCACCCTTTGCCACCAGATCAAGGTCGATGGGGCGCGACACATCGGGTTCCGGTTGTGCCGCGATCAGGGCTTTGGTGTAGGGATGTTGCGGATTGTAAAACAACGTATCGGGGGGGGCCTGTTCAACGATCAACCCACCGCGCATCACCGCGACCTCATCGGCGATGCGCGCGACCACGGCCAGATCGTGGCTGATAAAGAGATAGCTCAATGACGCACGGTCGCGGATGTCCTCAAGCAGCGTCAATATCTGATCCTGCACAGAGACGTCCAGCGCCGAGGTCGGCTCATCACAGATCAGCAATTTCGGGTCCAGTGTCAGCGCCCGCGCAATCGACAATCGTTGCCGTTGCCCGCCGGAAAATGCATGTGGATAGCGGCGCATCATATCGGGGTCCAGACCGACCCATTTCAGCATTTCGGCGGCCTTTTCGCGACGGTCCGATGTGCTGCCTATTGCGTGAATGTCCATTGGCTCTGTCAGGGCGTCGCGCACCCGCATGCGCGGACTGAGCGAAGAGTAGGGGTCTTGAAAGACCATTTGCGCCTCGCGCTGAAATGTGCGGCGCTGGTCGGGTGACATTGCATGAACCGGAATGCCTTTGGCCCCTTTGGACGGGCAAAAGATGACCTCGCCGCCCGGATCAGGGCGTTCGGCCCCTAACGCCACCCGCGCGCAGGTCGACTTGCCCGATCCGCTTTCACCAACGATGGCCAGGGTCTTGCCGCGTGCGACCTGCACACTCACTTCTCGACAGGCCGTTATAATCTGGGGTTTGCGCCATCCGCCCGCCCGCATGGTATAGGTCTTGGTGACGTTTTTGATGTCCAGAATAACATCATCATGGGCCATCGGGCGTGCAGGCGTGGCCACCTCGGGGATTTTCGGTGCTGCGGCAAACAGTTTTTTGGTATAGCCATGTTCGGGCGCACCCAGCACCTCCTCTGCGCTGCCGCTTTCCATCACCCGGCCCCTGTTCATCACGACAACATGCTCGGCCATATTGGCCACCACACCCAGATCATGAGTGACCAGAATAACGGCCATTCCCGTATCCGCCTGAAGCGTGTTGATCAGCCCCAAAACCTGCGCCTGCGTGGTCACATCAAGTGCTGTTGTCGGCTCGTCAGCGATCAGCAGATCGGGTTTCGCCACCATTGCCATTGCGATCATCGCGCGCTGTCGCATGCCGCCCGACATCTCGAACGGGTAGCTGCGCCATGTCCGTTCAGGGTCGGGAAAACCCACATGTTCAAATTCCTGCAACACACGTTGCTTTGCCTCGGACCGGCCCATGTCGCGGTGCAGGCGCAACACTTCTGCAACCTGATTGCCAAGCCGGTGCAACGGCGACAACGACCGCATCGGTTCCTGAAAGATCATCGAAATACGGTCGCCGCGGATCTGGCGCAGGACCTTTTCGGTTGCCTTCAACAGATCGACCGATCCTGATTGGCCCGCAAAAGAGATGCTGCCACCGCGCACCTGCGCGACGCCCGGCAGGATGCGCAACACACTGCGGCAGGTCAGCGTTTTGCCGGACCCGCTTTCGCCGACCAGGGCAAGCGTTTGCCCGGCAGATACCGAAAAACTGACGTTGCTGACGACAGGCGGCGCATTGCCAAAGCCAATCGTCAACGCATCTACTTCCAGCAAGGGGCTCATCTTTGTCCTGTCGATCAGGTTACTTTTCTTGTTCGATCTCAGTGAAGCCGATTTATGTCGCAGCGTCTAGGCCACCGCTCTATTAATCACGCGTCATCACCCCCATGTAGGGCGTAACCCGCAAAAGACAGGAACAATGCCATGAGCCGACTGGATATCTTCATCAACCGAATGGTGTCGCAACGCGCCTGCCTGAACCACGCTGCCGCTTTGACGGCGCAGATGGATGGCCCGGTGTTTGAGTTGGGGTTGGGCAATGGGCGCACCTATCATCACATGGTCGAGATCATGCCCGATCGTGACATTTACGTCTTTGAACGTGCGGTTGCCTCGAACCCCGACAGCACCCCGCCGGATGATCGGCTGATGCTGGGCGATGTACACGAAACGCTGCCCGCCGCGCTGCGCCGTTTTGGCCCGACCGCATCGCTGATCCACGCGGATCTTGGCGGTCATGACCTTGCCAAGAACGATGCGTTCGCGCGTGCGATATCGCCGCTGGTGGAACCGCTGCTTGCCAAAGGCGGGTTGATGGTCTCAAGCGACAAGATGTATTTCGACACGTTGCGCGACATTGCCCTGCCCGATGATGCGGTGTCGGGGCGCTGTTTTATCTATGGCCATTAAGGCGGCGTGAATATGACCCGGCGGCTGGCAATAAATTTCCCTTAAAACGGTGCGCGCAGGGTTTTAACTCCGCACCGGATCGCACATGCTGTCGCCGAATAACGTGCAGGTATCCGGGGGACAAAAATGGCCAGTCAGACGCAGGACAAGATCGCCTATCACCGGCAGGGCGACATCGCGGTTTTGAGCATTCAGAACCCGCCTGTAAACGCCTTGTCCCACGCGGTGCGGCAGGGGCTGATGGCCCAGATGGACCGCGCCGAAGCAGACGAGGGCGTGCGCGCTGTGCTGATCGTGGGCGAGGGGCGGGCGTTTATCGCAGGCGCTGACATCACCGAATTTGGCAAGACCCCGCTTGAACCGTGGTTGCCCGATGTGTGCAACAGGATCGAAGCATCACCGCTTTTGGTCGTCGCCTCCATGCATGGCGTATCGCTGGGCGGCGGGTTGGAAATTGCCCTGTCCGCGCATTACCGCATCGCCCAGCCAACTGCGCGGGTGGGGCTGCCCGAAGTCCATCTTGGTCTGTTGCCCGGTGCAGGAGGCACACAACGTCTGCCGCGGCTGATCGGGGTCGAACGGGCTTTGGATGCGATCACGTCGGGGCGTCACATTCAGGCACCAGAGGCGCTTGAGATGGGCATCATCGACAAGATCGAAGAAGGTGATCCCGAAACCGTCGGGCTGAGCTATGTGCAATCATTGTTGGCAGATGCCGCACCGCGCCGCCCGATCAGCGAAATGCCCGGCCCGGCCCCGATCGACTGGGATGCAACCTATGCTGCAACGCTTAAGAAAGGGCGGGGTCAGATCAGCCCGGCCCAGGCTGTGCGCGCCGTTCAGGCCAGCGCCGAATTGCCGTTTGACCAAGGCATGAAAGCCGAGCGGAAAATGTTCATGGACCTGATGAAAACCGATCAACGTCAGGGCATGATCCATGCATTTTTTTCCGAACGGGCGGTCAGCAATCTGCCCGAACTCAAGGGCATCGCGCCGCGTGATCTGAACACCATCGGCGTGATTGGCGGCGGCACAATGGGTGCGGGCATCGCCACGGCGGCGCTCTTGGCGGGCTTTGACGTTGTGCTGATTGAGATGACCGATGACGCAGCGGTCGCCGCCAAAGACCGCATTGCGGGCAATCTGCAGGGTGCATTGAAACGCGGCAAGATCGGCCAAGGCAAATTCGATGCCCTGACCACCACCGCGCTGCGGGTGTCCACGGCCTATGACGACCTTGCGCAGGCCGATCTGGTGGTCGAGGCGGTGTTCGAGGATATGGACGTCAAAAAGCAGGTGTTCGGCAAACTTGATGCAGTGTGCAAACCCGGTGCGATTTTGGCGAGCAACACCTCGTACCTTGATGTGAACGAAATCGCCGCCAGCACATCGAGGCCTGCGGATGTGATCGGGCTGCACTTTTTCTCGCCCGCACATGTGATGAAGCTGCTTGAAGTTGTGGTTGCTAATCAGACCGCGCCGGACGTGGTGGCCACCGGCTTTGCGCTGGGCAAAGCGTTGGCCAAGGTCAGCGTGCGTGCGGGCGTCTGCGATGGTTTCATCGGCAACCGTATTCTGGCGACCTACCGGACGGCGGCGGATCATATGGTCCTTGACGGCGCATCGCCCTATCAGATTGACGTGGCCCTGACGGATTTTGGGTTTGCGATGGGGCCTTTTGCCGTGGCTGATCTTGCCGGGCTCGATATCGGCTGGGCCACCCGCAAACGCAAAGCCCCGGACCGCCACCCGGATGAACGGGTGCCGACCTATATCGACCGCCTGTGCGAACAGGGGCATTTTGGCCAAAAGACCGGTCGGGGATATTACATCTATGAAAAAGGCAAACGTGGCGGTGTGCCGAACCCTGAAATCGCGAAGCTGATTGCCGATGAACAAGCAGCGCTTGGCATCACACCACGCACCTTTAGCGACGCAGAGATCGTGCGCCGATACATGGCCGCGATGGTCAACGAGGCAGCAAAGGTTGTGGGTGAGGGCATTGCGCGCCGTCCACTGGACGTCGATATGACCTTGCTTTTCGGCTATGGTTTTCCGCGTTTTTGGGGCGGGCCGCTGAAATGGGCCGACCTGCAAGGCCTGCCTGCGCTGCTGACGGACATTGAGGCCTATGCCAAAGACGACGCGTGGTTCTGGCAACCCGCGCCATTGTTGAAAGAACTGGTGGCCACGGGCCGCAACTTTGATGATCTGAACAAGGAAGCTGCATCATGAAACAAGCTGTCATCGTCTCTGCGGCCCGCACGGGTCTTGCAAAATCATTCCGGGGTTCATTCAACATGACCCATGGTGCGACCATGGGCGGTCATGTGGTCAAACATGCGGTGAAACGTGCGGGCGTTGATCCGGGCCATATCGAGGATGTGATGATCGGCTGCGGGTTCCCTGAACATGCAACCGGCCAAAACATCGCGCGCCAGATTGCGTTGCGCGCGGGCCTGCCGGTGACGGCATCAGGTTTGACGGTGAACCGTTTCTGTTCAAGCGGTCTGCAAACCGTGGCGATGGCCGCCAACGCAATCTGTCAGGACGGCGCAGGGCCGATGGTAGCGGGCGGGGTCGAAAGCATTTCGATGGTTCAGCCACAGGCGAAAACGGTCAAGGAAGCATGGTTGGACCAGCATAAACCAGACATTTACATGAGCATGATTGAAACGGCGGATGTGGTTGCAGAACGCTATGGCGTGGACCGCGCGTATCAGGATGAATATGCGCTGCGCAGTCAGCAATTGATCGCCGCAGCACAGGCCGCCGGAAAATTTGATGATGAGATTGTGGCCATGCAGACCACCATGGGTGTGCAGGACAAAGAGACCAAGGAAGTCACGCTGCGTACCGTCACGGTGGATCGCGACGAGTGCAACCGCCCGCAGACCACGCTTGAGGGGCTGGCAGGTCTGAACCCGGTGCGCGAGGATGGATCGGTTACCGCAGGCAATGCCAGCCAGCTGAGCGATGGCGCGGCGGCGGTGGTATTGATGGACAGCGTCGCGGCGGAAAAGGCGGGGCTAGAGCCGATGGGGGCCTTCAAAGGGTTTGCAGTGGCCGGATGCGAGCCTGATGAAATGGGCATCGGGCCAATCTTTGCGGTGCCACGTCTGCTGGAACGACATGGATTGAAAATCGATGATATTGATCTGTGGGAACTGAACGAAGCGTTTGCATCCCAGTGCCTTTACGCCCGTGACAAGCTGGGCATTGATCCCGAAAAATACAACGTCAACGGCGGTTCCATCGCCATTGGGCATCCGTTCGGCATGACCGGTGCGCGGATGACCGGGCATTTGCTGCGCGAGGGCAAGCGGCGCGAGGCCAAGCTCGGGGTGGTGACGATGTGTGTTGGCGGCGGCATGGGGGCTGCGGGTCTGTTCGAAATCTACTAGGAGGCTGCAATGGACCTGAAGTATTCTGACGCTGAAAACGCATTCCGGGACGAGGTTCGTGCATTTCTGGCAGAACAACTGCCCCGCGATCTGCGCGACAAGGTCAGAAACGGTCAGGCGCTGGGCAAGGAAGGGCATGAACGCTGGCATGCGATCCTGAACGCGCAAGGATGGCTGGCCCCCAATTGGCCGCGCGCCTTCGGCGGTGCAGAATGGGATGCGGTGCAAAAGCACATCTTTGAAGAAGAAGCGGCGGCGGCCTATGCCCCGCGCATCGTGCCGTTTGGTTTGTCGATGTTGGCTCCGGTGTTGCAGAAATTTGGGTCCAAGGCACAGCAGGACCATTGGTTGCCGCGCATTTTGTCCGGTGCGGATTGGTGGTGTCAGGGGTATTCCGAACCCGGCGCGGGGTCTGATCTGGCGTCGCTCAAGACCCGCGCGGTGCGGGACGGGGATCATTACATCGTCAACGGTCAAAAGACGTGGACGACCCTTGGCCAGCACGCCAACATGATCTTTTGCCTCGTGCGCACCAACAAAGATGTGAAGCAGCAGCAAGGCATCTCATTTCTGTTGATCGACATGGATACCGCCGGCATCGAGGTGCGCCCGATTGTGTTGCTCGATGGCGGAGCCGAGGTGAACGAGGTCTGGTTTACGGATGTGAAAGTGCCGGTGAAAAATCTGGTGGGTGAGGAAAACAAGGGCTGGACCTATGCCAAATATCTGCTGACCCATGAGCGCACGAATATCGCGGGCGTTGGGTTCTCGCAGGCTGGGCTGGCGGCCGTGAAACGCATCGCGCGCGCCGAAATGGCGGGGGGCAAGCCGTTGATCGAGAACCCCCATTTCGCAGCACGTGTCGCACAGGTCGAGATTGATCTGATGGCCATGTCCACCACAAATCTGCGGATCGTATCGCGCGCCGCAGCGGGGCAGGCACCGGGCGTAGAAAGCTCAATGCTCAAGGTCAAGGGCACGATCATCCGTCAGGAGATCAACGATCTGGCGCGGCGTGCGGCGGGTGTTTACGCTATGCCCTTTGCATCCGAGGCGGTCGAGGGGGCAAACGCCATCGTGCCTGATCCGCTGGCCGCGGGGCCGGTGGCTGCGCAGTATTTCAACAACCGTAAACTGTCGATCTATGGTGGCTCAAACGAAATTCAGCGCAGCATCATCGCCAAGACCGTTCTGGGGGGCGGCGCATGAATTTCGAGCTGACCGATGAGCGGCAAATGCTGCAAGACAGCTTGCGACGGTTCTTGCGCGACAAGTACGATACCGCAACCCGCAACGCGATTTTGGAAAGTGATACGGGCCTCAGCACGGAAATCTGGGCCGAACTGGCCGAACTGGGCGTTATCAGCGCGCTTTTCACACAAGATCAGGGCGGCTTTGGCGGCAGGGGTTTCGACATCGCGGTGGTGTTTGAGGAACTGGGCCGCGCCGGCGTGGTCGAGCCTTTGCTTGATACCGGCATTCTGGCCGGGGGTCTGGTGGCCGATCTGGGCCAAGACGATAAACAGGAACTGGTTGAACAGGTGATCGCAGGGACATTGCAAATGGCGTTCGCCCATGGCGAACCAACAAGCCGTTATGACCTGAACCGCGTAAAGACAACGGCAAGGAAAGACGGGGCCAGTATCGTCCTCAATGGTGCCAAAGCTGTCGTGGTCAACGCTGAAGCTGCCGATCTGCTTGTGGTTTCGGCCCGTGAGAGTGGTGCGGTGGACTCTGAACAAGGCATTTCGCTCTTTCTTGTCCCAGCAGATGCAAAGGGTGTGAGTATTCAAGGTTACGCTCTGCTTGCCGGAGGTCGCGCCGCTGAGGTCATGCTTGATAACGTGATAATCCCGGACACCGCGCGCCTTGGCAAGCCGGGCGGTGCTTTCGCGGCCATTGAGGCGCGCATCGCCACCGCGAGTGTTGCCCAATGCGCCGAAACGCTGGGCGCGATGGAAACGGCCTGTGCGCTTACCCGTGATTACCTTGGCACCCGCACGCAGTTTGGCCGCCTGATCGGGACGTTTCAGGCGCTCGCACACCGCATGGCGGACCTGATGATCGAGATGGAGCAGGCCCGCTCAGCGGTGATCAATGCCGCGGGCCATCTTGAGGCCGGGCGTGAAACACGCGAACGATATGTATCTGCGGCAAAAAACCTGATCGGTCGGGCAGGGCGTCTGGTGGCCGAGGATGCCATTCAGATGCACGGCGGTATTGCGATGACGCAGGACTACGAACTTGCCCATATCGCCAAGCGCATCATCATGGCCGATCACCGATTTGGCGACACCGATCATCATCTGGAGCGTTTCATTGCCATTACCACTCGCTGACGCGTTACCCTTGCCAGAGCACAAAGCCACCGGATCGGGGGCGCAGGATTTGGTGGGCTACCGCATTGACCTGAGCGATCCTGCTGGCGGGGCGGTGGTGCGTTTGACCGTCGAGGCAAAGCATCTCAATCGCAATGGCACGCTTCAGGGCGGTATTCACGCGATGTTGCTGGATGCTGCTGCCGGGTTTGCCGCCTCGCGGCATCTGGCCGGGCAGGGGGATATTGTGCCTGTCGTGACGTTGTCACTGAATGCACAGTACCTTGCCCCGGCGGCCCTTGGTGAGGTGATCGCGAGAGGTCAGGTCACAGGTGCGGGGTACAAGATCGTCCATGCCGAGGCTGAGATACGCAGCGCGGATGGCACGGTTTTGTCGCGCGGCAGCGGTGTGTTCAAACGCGCCGGATAAGGCAGCGCGACATGCCACGCGCAGCCAGAGCCACGGCGGTTGATCATTTTGCAGAATTGGATCGCTGTGGCCCGGTGAAAAGTGGCGGCACCGCCAGATCGGATGTTTGAGACAGGATTTTACCCTGCATGTCTGAACTGTTCAGAAATGACCCTTTTTTAAGGGGCCCCTTCGTTTCCGGTGTTTGCCAAAAGGGTGATGACCTTTCAGCAGATGTCGCGACAAAGTGAGTTCTAGGAGCAGGGAGTTAAGACCGGGTGAGTGATGCGTGCGTTGCTGCTGGATCAGACGTAGGTGCCTTGCGCTGCTGCCCGAATGGCCCGGATGTTTTCGCCGTAAGGCGAAGGGTTGCTGACGGAGCCACCTTTGAACACTGCGGACCCGGCAACCAACACATCTGCCCCGGCTTTTGCGACCAGCGGTGCCGTCTTGGCATCCACGCCACCATCGATTTCAATATGCACGGGGCGATCACCGATCATTGCGCGCAAGGATTTGATTTTGTCGGTCATGTCGATGAATTTCTGACCCCCGAAACCGGGGTTCACGGTCATCACGCAGATCAGGTCGGTGAGGTCGAGAAGATGCGCCACGGCATCCGCAGGGGTGCCGGGATTCAGCGCGACGCCTGCTTTGGCCCCAGCGCCGCGGATGGCTTGCAACGTCCGGTGAATGTGTGGCCCTGCCTCGACATGCGCGGTAATGATGTCGGCCCCGGCCGACGCGAAGGCGTCGATATAGGGATCAACGGGTGCAATCATCAGATGCACGTCCATCACCCCTTTGATGTGGGGCCGGATCGCAGCGCAGGTGGTGGGACCAAAGCTGATGTTGGGGACAAAATGACCGTCCATCACATCTACATGCACCCAATCGGCACCCTGCGCCTCAATCGCCTCGCATTCTGCACCGAAATTCGCAAAATCGGCGGCAAGGATTGAAGGGGCGATCTTGATCGAGCGGTTGAATGTCATTTTGGGTCTCATTTTATGGCGGATGTGCTGCCTCATAGCGGCTTTGGCTTTGGGCGGAAAGGGCGGGATATCGGTATTTTAGAAAGGGTGAAGGGCAAGGTCAGATTTTGTAATAGTCCCTGTACCAGTCCACAAAGTTCTGCAGGCCGGTGGCAATGGGGGTGGCGGGGCGCTTGACCGTGAGTGTCTGCAAGAGCGTCGCATCGGCCCAGGTGGCAGGCACATCGCCGGGCTGCATGTCGTGGTAGTTTTTGAGTGCAATGCGCCCGCAGGCGGCCTCGATCGCGGTGATATACTCCATCAGTTTAATCGGTGTGCCATTGCCGATATTGAGCACGCGAAACGGT
Organism: Sulfitobacter sediminivivens; assembly: GCF_042611115.2. Lineage (NCBI taxonomy): Bacteria > Pseudomonadati > Pseudomonadota > Alphaproteobacteria > Rhodobacterales > Roseobacteraceae > Sulfitobacter > Sulfitobacter sediminivivens. The sequence goes on along the minus strand of NZ_JBHGAR020000008.1, from coordinate 117,131 downwards.
GCAACGGCAGAGAGGCTGTCATGTGCAACCGGGGCACCCGTTTTGGGGACAACGCCAATCAGCGCCATAAGTGAGGCGACCAGATCGTCGATGTAAGTAAAGTCCCTTAGCATATCACCATGGTTATAAATATCGATAGGATCGCCGTTCAGGATCGCGCGGGTGAATTTGAAATGCGCCATATCGGGGCGGCCCCATGGGCCATAGACAGTGAAGAACCGGAACATGGTGATTGGCAGGTCATAGAGATGCGCATAGCTGTGTGCCATCGTCTCGGTTGCCTTCTTGGTGGCACCGTAGAATGACATTTGCGTTTCGACTTTGTCCGTTTCGGCAAAGGGCATATCGGTATTGGCCCCGTAAACAGATGACGAAGAAGCCAGCAACATATGCGCTGGCGGATAGGCCCTAGCGGCTTCCAGCAGTTCAAACGTGCCGACAAGGTTTGATTGCAGATATGATCGCGGTGCGTCAATGGAGTGGCGCACGCCCGCCTGGGCCGCCAGATGAATAACCGTATCGGGGCGGTATTTCTTAAAGAGCGCTATCATGGTGCCGGGGGTTTCCAGCCGGTCATTGATCACGCTGAAATTGGCACGCGTGCTCAGCATGGATTGGCGGCGTTCCTTGAGGGCAACGTCATAATAATCTGACAGACAATCAAGGCCCACAACACGCCATCCGGCATCTAGCAGCGCCAGCGATGTGAAATAGCCGATAAACCCCGAAGAGCCAGTGACGAGTGCGGTTTTCATAGGTCAATCTCCACTATGCCGTCGGGGTCTGCGGCACGCGACTGGCACAGGATCATGGCGGATTGCCGCTGTTTGGCGGAAAGCACAAAGTCGCGGTGTTCCACAGCGCCGCTCCGCACGCCGCATTTGCACACGCCACATATCCCATCGCTGCACTTGATGTCTACGGAAATTCCTGCGGCGATCAGCGCGTCGGTGGCCGACTGATCCGCAGCCACGGCAATGTCGCGTCCCGATGCAAGCCGCAGGGTAAAGGGGTTGTTCACATAGTCGGGCACATCAGGGGTCGAGAAATATTCAAGGTGGCAGGCGTCCTCTGCAACCCCAGCCTGCTTTGCCGCTGTCATGACAGATTGCATGTAAGCATCAGGGCCGCAGGTATAGACGTGGCCGCCCTTGGGCAGTCCGGCCATGATCACGGGCAGATCCGCGCGGGTGTCTTCGGCTGAGATATGCAGGTGGACTTGTGCTGCCCATGGCATGGTTGGCAGGATGTTTGCAAAGGCCGCCGCAGCGCGCCGGGGCGCGGAATAGTGCAGGGCAAAGGGTTTGCCGATGGCGTGCAGCCGATGCGCAAAGGCGATCATCGGGGTTACGCCAATGCCACCGCCCATCAGCAGGGTAAATGGCGCACCCTCGACCAATTCAAAGTGGTTCACGGGTTTTGAAATAAACACTCTGCGTCCCTTGGAAAAGACCCGGTGGAGCAGCGCGGATCCACCCCGGCCCTCGTCTTCGCGCAGCACTGCAATGCGGTATCTGCTGCGGTCGGCGGGATCACCAAGCAGCGAATAGGGGCGCAGGAACTCAGGCGCGACCACAAGATCAAGATGCGCGCCAGCGGTCCATTGCGGTAAATCATGTCCTTCGGGGTGCGCGAAATCATAAAGGGTCACGCCGTCGCTGAGGCGTTCGGCCGCCGTGATGCGCAGGTCAAGGACCGGGGCATCGCTGCCCACAGCATAAAGATGCAGATGATCGGTGTCGCCGCGCGCATTTTTTGCGCGGTGTTCATCGGCAGTCAAAAGATCCGCATGTGCCTTGATCCCGGCCTCGCGGTTCATCGGGTCCGGGTAGGGCCATGGATGCGGGGCAAGTGGCGCGGGGTAGACGGCCAATGTCTGATCCTCGAATTTGAGGTCCAGATCGGTTTGCAGATCACGCGCGTTAACAGGCGCGCGCGGCACGTCAAAGCCACCATCGAGGCGCACTTCGATATCCCACCACCATTTCTTGATCGGGTTCAATCGGCCTTTGCCGACTTTATCATCCAGCTTGGCCAGCATCGGAGCCGCCTTGGGGATGTTCATGGCAGCCCAGCGAAAAGGCCGTTCCGCAAACAGCCCTTCCAAATTCCATGGGCAGGTTTTCATACACCGCCCGCACATCGCGCCGCCCTGGTTGGTTATGCGGTACGTGGCGCATTTCTGACTGTCGGATTTCCAGATTTCATAGCCGTTGAACATCTTTTTCGGTCCGGCAGTGATCGCACCAGAGGGACATTCACGCGCGCATTTGTTGCAGGCTTCGCAGAATTTCTGCAGGCCAAAATCGATGGGTCTGTCGTGCGTCATCGGCAGGGTTGTCGTGACCACGCCGGATTTCAGGCGCGGTCCGAGGAACGGGTTCAGGATCACCTCGCCGATGCGGCTGACCTCACCCAAACCGGCAAGCAACAGCAGCGGCGGTTGCAGCACATCGCCGTCCATCACAGTATGTGCTTTGGCAGGATAACCCAGATTGCGCAGGTGCTGTGCGATCACACCGCCCAGCATCGAAAACCGCAGATAGGCGCGCATGGATTGCGATACTGCAATCCAATCATCGCCTGATGATCCTTCCATGGTGTCGAACCCCTGATCGATGATCATGCTCAGCGCCTGATCATGGGGCGGCGTGATGGGGGTGCCGGTGGCGTCATGGCTGTACCATGTCCAGTCGGGACAAGCTGAAAGGCCCGCGGCATCTGCCCCCAGAAAATAGCTGGTGGCCTTGAGGTTGGCGGCGTTGCGGGCGGGGTCAAGCTGTGCTGCGTCAGGGGCAACGGTGCCGTCCTGCAACAGAATGAGCGCGCCCAGCAGGCGGCGTTGCGCGGCGGAGGGTGCGGATTTGACCACGTGATGGCCGCCCTTCATCGCATCCTGAACCTTTGGCCCCATGTCACCAAACTGTCCGCGCGCAAACATGTCGGTGCGTTTCGGGATACGCGGAACGTTGGGCGCGTCGATGTAGGTGGTGGGATTGTCGACCCGCTTGAGATCCTCAAAGGGGTGCGGTCCGGCGGCAAAATCACGGCTGGCATAGGGATCATGGCTGCGCGCGTGCACGCCGCCGTGGGAGCCAAGTTGCCAATGCGGTCCTTTGAGCGCGGACCACGGCTGATCCTTCATCGGGGCCAGCGGCAGGTCGGGGGCCAAAGCCATGTCCGTGCTCACCACGGCAAGCCCGAAGCCTATGCCGATCCAAGGCGCGCTGATTGCAGCGTTTTCGCACACAGCCAATCCTGCCGCCACGGCCAGTTTGCCCAGATGCACGTCGGATGTGGTGGCCGAATGCACCCGCGCATCAAAGCCCAACTGGCGGATGTATTCGCCAAGCACCGTGGCGTTTTCAGTAGCACGCAGGCAGGCGCGCTGGGCTTGGGCGTTGATAATCCAGTCGCTGCCCGGTTCCCCTATGCGTGGATCACGGGGGAACGCGGTCAGGATCACCAGCGCATGGGTATGAGCACCAAGCGGTGGTACAGGTGCGGCGGCCGCATCGCGCAAATTGGCCATGATCACATCAACACCAGCGGCAAGCGTCTTGGTCTGGCGGGTTTTCAGGTCGTTGGCCAACTGGTCCGTTTCGCGATTGCGGCGCGGCGTGGCCAGTCGGGCGTCATCCGGCAAAGCGCAGATCCCCATCATTGAGGCGTCGTTGTAATAGCCAAATGCCTTGAGGTGATTGGCGCGTGTCACCGGGTCACCGGGAATATTGGCCCGCGCCGGGTTCACCTTGCCGCTACGCAGCACATCCATCATGGCCTGAAACGGCCCCATCGCATTTACGATGCTCTCAGGTTGATCAGGTCGGGCAAAGCTTATGGTGGGGAACGGCATTTCAGGCAGGCGCATGTGCGCCTGACCAAGCCTGTGCAAACGTTCCATGGGATAGCCGCCCATATGAACCGGGCGCGATCTGGATGAGAAAATCTTCATCCTGCAGACGTGCCATAGGCCGCTGAAAAATGCCAGACAGCGTGGCTGGATTAAATCATATCGGGAACCAGAGCGTTTGGCGGCGCGTTGCAAAACAGGATCATGTAAATGAGGGGAACTGTGATGGCTGACTTTGGCAAAGGCGACAAGGTCGAATGGGACTGGGGCGACGGTACCGCAGTGGGCACCGTTGAGAAAACCTATGACGGCAAAGTCACCCGGACATTGCAAGGCACTGAGGTCACGCGCAACGGGTCAGTCGATGATCCGGCACTTTATATAGAGCAGGAAGATGGCGCAGGCGTGCTCAAGCTCTCCTCCGAAGTCCGCAAAGGATAGCGGGCGTGGTGCCAAGTGAGCTGATCTACGTGAGCGATGATCAACCGGGGATCACCCGGCGTAAGCGCGGGCGCGGGTTTAGTTATACGGCACCGGACGGCACCACGATCGCGCAAGGCGCTGAACGCAGGCGGCTCGAGGCTTTGTCGGTGCCGCCCGCCTATGAAGACGTCTGGATGTGCGCGTTGCCCAATGGTCATCTGCAGGCGACCGGGCGCGATGAACGTCGGCGCAAGCAATACCGCTATCACATGGAGTGGACCGCAGCACAGGCGGAAACCAAGTTTGCAGGTCTGGTGGGTTTTGGTCGTGTATTGCCCCGCATCCGCCGGCGGGTGATGCGCGATCTCAAGGGCGATGCAGGCGAGCAGAGTTTCGCATTGGCAAGCGCTGTGGCGCTGATTGATCGGACAGCGATTCGGGTGGGCAACCCGGATTACACCCGCGAAAACGGCAGCTATGGGGCGCTTACGTTGCGGAGCAAACATGTAAATTTGAACGGCAATACGATTTCTCTGCGGTTCACTGCCAAGGGGGGCAAAAAAGTCCGCAAGCAGATGACTGACCGCACACTGGCGCGGATATTGGACAAGGTGAACGATCTCCCCGGTGCCGAGGTGCTCAGCTGGCTCGATGATAATGGCACACCGCAGAGGCTCAGTTCCGCCGGATTAAACAACTATCTCGCAGACGCCTCCGGGCAGGATGGCATTACCGCCAAGACCTTTCGCACATGGACTGGTACGTTGGCCGCGTATGAGGTGGCAGAGAAAGGCGCGGCCACGATCAAAGCGATGGCAGAGGCCGCAGCCGAGCGGTTGCACAACACGCCAACAGTTGCGCGCAACAGCTATATCCATCCGGCAGTTATTGATCTGGCCGGGGACGAGGTTTCGATGCCGAAGGTGCGCAGTGTGTCTGACCTTTACGCCTCGGAAGAGCGGATGCTGGCCTTTCTGAAGGATCAATAACAGCGCGCAGGATCAACCTGCTACGGGGCGTCTTTCAGATGATCGAGCAGCGTTGAAAACGGCGTGGTGCCGTCTGTCAGGGACAGGCAGGCATCGCGGATCGCTTCTGCACGTTGCTCGCCCAGGACAGGCACAGCGAACGACATGTATTTTGCGATGATGTCGCCTGCGTCAAACGGGCGTTCCGGTCCGCCGCGCGCATGCACATCGCCCGAAGTCAGGACGCGTCCATCTTTCAGCGTCATTGTCACATCGGCCCAGCGGCCCGCTGGAAAACGCGCCTCGTGGTGCGCGGCCTCCTGCATCTGCGTTCGCGCAACAAGGTTTGCGACAACCGGATCAGACAGACCATTGTCCGAGATATGCTCCAATCCAATCGCCCCATGGGCGACCATCGTCGCCACGGCAAAGGGCAGGGAGTATTGTGCCTTGGATGTCGTGTTGGGCATCGTCGCAAAAAGCTGTACGGCATTGTGAAAGCTATGAATTTCGATCTTGTCGACCTGATCAGCGGTCACGCTGCCTGCCAGACAGATTTCAAGCGCGGCATCAATGGCCGCATGTGCCCACCGACAGATTGGATAGGGTTTGATGTATTGGTGCTTGACCTGCCAGAATGTCCCAAGATCGGCCCAATGGTTCGCGACCTCAGCCGCTTCGACGGTGATTGCCGGTGCGCCGGTGAACCCGATCTCAGCCATGATCAGCGAGGACACTCCCACCAGCGCGCCCATGCCAGAGCCATCGTGCAACATGGTTGGGTTGGCAATCTCGCGCATCATCTGGCTGCGCGGTCCGTGGTATTCGGCAATGCCTAGCGCCTCGCGCAATTGAACGGCGGACGTGCCACGCAACCGCGCGCCAAGTGCAGCGACGCCAAGCGCGTTCCATGCGCCGGACGTGTGGTAATCGGGCGTGGTGGCGTGCAGTGCAATGCCCGCGCGTCCGGCGATTTCATAGCCGACCACAAGAGCCGCCAGCGCGTCCACGCCGCTCAGATTGGGGATGCGTTGGGCAAAGGACACAAGTGCGGGAACCACGGCCACACCAATGTGGCCTTTCGTCGGGTTATATCCATCGTGCCCATCAAGATTGTCGATCTGACTGGCCGTGGCAAAGGCAGCGCCGGCAAGGCTGGCGTTGCGCCCGTCAAACATCATCCACGCCGTATCATGAGGATCGGCCGCCCCATAGAGCCGTCGCGCGGTTTCGCGGGCCAGAACGCCTGCCTCCATCGGGGTGGCGGCGATGGCGATGCCAAGCGTGTCGAGCAAAAGCAGCGCGGCTTGTTTCATGACAGAGGCCGGGATGCCGTTGCTGTCAGTGGATCGGATGAAGGCGTCAATCGCAGGTGGCAGCGTGGATGAAGTGGCCATGGCAGATCCTTAAGGCTGGCGGGTCTGGGTTTGATGATAGAAACCGGAACTGGCAGCCCACCCGGAAAAAACGACATTTCAGCGCGATGCCTGTCGCGGACTGGTTCTGACGACCGGTCCGTTGCCGGTTAGGGTGGGGCAAAAATTGATCATTTTGATTTGCCCTTGGTTCGGGCATCTATGCGGGTAAAGTCAGATCGGCCCCAGCAAAAATCAGAAAGCAACATATGACTGACCATAAAACCACCCACGACGCGGATGCAGATATCCGCAACCGCGACATCAAGATTTATGTAAACGGGGACATCGTGCACCGCGATGCGGCCAAAGTGTCGGTCTATGACGCGGGCTTTATGCTGGGTGATGGGATATGGGAAGGGATGCGGCTTTATCACGGGACATGGGCATTTTTCGACGAACACATGGACCGGTTTTTCAACTCGTGCAAAGCCATCGCGCTGAATGTTGGCATGGACAGGGCGGGCATAATGGATGCGCTGACCCGCACGGCAGCGGCGAACGACATGACCCATGATGTGCATTGCCGCCTGATGCTGACCCGCGGCATCAAGGATAAGCCGTTTCAGCATCCCGCGCTCAGCACCTCGGGCCCGACACTGGTGATCATCATGGAACATTCAAAGCCCGTGGATCGGTTGCAAAGCGCCGGTATCCGGCTGGCAACGGTGCCGCAGGTGCGCGGGTTGCCGCATGCGCAAGACCCCAAGCTGAACAGTCATTCCAAGCTCAATTGCATCATAGCCTGCCTTCAGGCCGAGGCGGCGGGCGCGGATGAGGCATTGATGCTGGACCCGCATGGGTTTGTGAACACCACCAACGCCTGCAATTTCTTCATCGTGCGGCGTGGTGCCGTTTGGACCTCGACGGGGGATTATTGCATGAACGGCGTGACGCGCCAGAAAGTGATTGATTTGTGCCGCGACAACGACATTCCGATCTATGAAAAGAACTTCTCGCTTTATGAGGCATACGGCGCGGATGAGGCGTTTTTGACAGGGACGTTTGGGGCGCAGACGCCGGTGGCTCAGATTGATGGCAAGCCCATCGGTGATGGGGACCGGCCTTTGACCAAGATCATTCAGGGCCTCTACAAAGACCTGATCGCGCAGCATGTGGGCGGTGCTGTGTGATCTGCAAAACGACAGGACAGTGAGATGAGCACAGACGGAGTGACCACAGCCAAACCGCAGTCATATCTTACACCGCTGGTAGTGCGCGGGCGCATTGAAAGGCCGCAGCCAAAAGGACTGCCAACCGTCAATCTGGGCTACAATGAACTGCCTTACGGGCCGACGCCCTTGGTTGCCGCTGCGTTGGACAAGGCCGCGCAGAATGTGAATGCCTATGGTGGTGCGACCTGTGACGCGCTGCGCGCGGCTTTAGCCCGGGCCAATGGTCTGGACGCAGATGACATCATCTGTGGTAACGGGTCCGAGGAATTGCTTGACGTGATCGCCCGCAATTTCGCGCGCGCGGGTGACGAGGTTCTGATCTCGGCTTACGGATATATCCAGTTTGAAATGACCACCCGACGGCAAGGGGCGGCGTTGGTCAAAGCACCTGAGACCAATTTCACCACCGACGTTGATGCGATTTTGTCGGCGATCACGGCGCGGACAAAACTGATCTTTCTGGCCAACCCGAACAATCCAACAGGAACGGTATTGCCGTTTTCAGAATTGGCAAGACTTGCGCTGAACACCCCGCCACATGTCGTGCTGGTACTTGATCTGGCCTATTGTGAATTTGACGGATTTGACAGCGCTGCGGGTGTTCATGATCTGGCCAAAGCATACGATAATGTCATCGTCACCCGCACCTTTTCCAAAGCTTATGGGTTGGCGGGCGCGCGCGTCGGGTGGGCGCAGGCACCGCGCCAGATGTTGCCGGGGTTTTATGCTGCGCGGGGTATGGCGAGTGTAAACGCACTGGCGCAGGCCGCGGCCCTGGCGTCGCTGGCCGACATTGACGTGGTACGCGACCGGGTCGCTGCATTGGTCCTGGAACGGGAACGGGTCGCGGTGTCCTTGGCGGCTTTGGGTATCAGTGCCCTGCCCAGTGGCACCAACTTTCTGCTGGTGTCAATCGATGGCGCAGATGCAGAGGTGATCGAGGCGCTGGTTGTGCATTTCTTTGATGATGCCGGGCTGATTGTGGGGCGTACCCGCGAGGCAGGACTGGAAACATTCCTGCGCTTTTCGCTTGGCACGCCCGCACAAAACGACCTGCTTTTGCAAAGCGCCGCACGGTTTATGGCGGCGCTTTGAGGAATGCTATTTCTTGTTGATGCGTTTGCCATCGGCATCAAAATGGAATGTATGTGCCGGATCAAAACCCAGCGTCACCGCATCCCCGACATTTGCCATATGCTGCCCAAATAGGCGCACGGTCAGCGTTTCATCCTGGTCCGTGGTGACAAGCAAGTTGGTGTCGCCGCCCAAGCGCTCCACATGGGTGATGCGCCCCTTGATCTGACCATCATCAGTCAACGCCAGATGTTCTGGCCGCACGCCCAGGGTCGTGCCCTGTGGCAGGCCAGCCACTGAACGGGTCAGGAAATTCATTGAGGGCGATCCAAGGAAACCTGCAACGAATTGATTGGCAGGATTGTTATAAAGCTCCATCGGGCTGCCGGTCTGTTCGACACGTCCGTCGCGCAGCACGACGATCTTGTCCGCCAAAGTCATGGCTTCGGTTTGATCGTGGGTTACATAGATCATCGACGCACTGAGCTTGCGGTGCAGATCAGCAATCTCGATCCGGGTGTTCATCCGCAGTGCGGCATCCAGGTTGGACAGGGGTTCGTCAAAGAGGAACAGTTTGGGTTCGCGCACAATCGCCCGGCCAATGGCAACTCGCTGGCGTTGGCCACCCGACAGGTCCGAAGGTCTGCGATCGACATAGGCGGTCAGATCGAGCATTTGAACGGCTTTGTTCACCCGTTCGTCAATCACGTCCTTTGGCTGCTTTTCCTGCTTGAGGCCAAGCGTCATGTTATCGCGCACCGTGAGGTGCGGATAAAGCGCGTAAGACTGGAACACCATCGCGATGCCACGCTTGGAGGGGGCAGTGTTGTTCACCACATCACCGCCGATGGCCACGGTGCCAGAGGTTGCATCCTCAAGCCCCGCAATAACCCGCAAAAGGGTGGATTTGCCACAGCCCGACGGGCCGACAAAGACAACAAATTCACCGTCTTCTACGACCAGATCAATGTCTTTGAGGACTTTGACAGAGCCAAAGGATTTACAGATTTTCTCAAGTTTCAGAGCGGTCATTTGCGTTCTCCCAGAGTAACGGGTTGGCCGGTGCGGATGCTTTCGTCAGCGGCAAGACAGATCGCCAGCGATTGCACGGCGTCATTCATGTGGCGGGTCAGGTCGGTGTCATCGGCGATGGCGTTCACCATATAGGCCTGTTCGGTATCACAGAGTTCCTGGTGCCCCGGTTCATCAGGCATTTCGATCTCGCGATCGCCCGCCGGGGTGTGGACAAGCAGGGTCCCGACGCGGGTATGGCCATCAACATCATCGGATGCGCCTTTGTCGGCATCGCGGATCGACACGGACCCCTTCGGCGACACCACGTCTTTCACAAAGAAGGCGGTTTCGGACATCATCGGTCCCCATCCAGCCTCGTACCAGCCGACAGATCCGTCCTCGAACACCACCTGAAGCTGGCCGTAGTTGTACATGTCGGGGGCAATTTCATCCGAGAGGCGCAGGCCCATACCGTTGACACGCATAGGTTTGGCATCGGTGATCTGGCACATCACGTCGACGTAGTGCACGCCGCAATCCACCAACGGCGAAGTGGTTTGCATCAGCGCCTTGTGGGTTTCCCATGTGGGGCCATCGGATTGCTGGTTCAGGTTCATCCGGAATACGAAAGGACCACCAAGATTGCGGGCCTCGGCAATCAGGCGCTGCCACGAGGGGTGATGGCGCAGGATATAGCCGACAACCAGCTTTCGGTTGGTCTGCACAGCCTTGTCTACCACAGCCTGAGCATCGGCCACGGTGGTTGCCAGCGGTTTTTCTACAAACACATGCGCGTTCGCGTCCATCGCAGCGATGGCATATGCCGCGTGGCTGTCGGAATAGGTGGCGATGCACACGAGGTCGGGTTTGGTTTCGGCCAAAGCAGCATGGTAATCGGTATAAACCGGATACCCTTGCAAGTCAGGATGATCGACTGTGCCGGATCGGTTAACCAGCCCGACAATCTCTGCGTCGGGGTGGTTGTGGTGGGCCAGCGCATGGCTAAGCCCCATGTTGCCCAGACCGGCAATGAGAACCCTCATTTCACCGCCCCTGATGTGATGCCGCGGATCAACTGACGCGAGAAGATCACGTAGAGCGCCATGACCGGCAGGATGGCAAGCGACAGGGCAGACAGAACCGCGTTCCAGTCGGTGACAAACTGCCCGATAAAGACCTGCGAGCCGAGCGTTAGCGTTTTCACTTCTTCGGCAGGCGCAAGGATCAGCGGGAACCACAGGTCGTTCCAGATCGGGATCATGTTGAACACCGCGACCGTCGCCATGGCCGGGCGCACCAGCGGCAGGACAAGGCGGAAAAAGATGCGGTATTCTGACAGGCCATCAATGCGGCCCGCGTTTTTCAGATCGTCACTGACCTGGCGCATGAATTCGGACAGGATGAAAACAGCCAGCGGCAAACCCTGAGCGGTATAAACCAGGATCAGCGCCCAAAGCGTGTTCACCAGCCCGGTTTGCACCATCATTTCAAGGATTGCGACTGTGCCGATGCGGATCGGGATCATGATGCCAAGCGCAAGGTAAAGCCCCATCACCATGTTGCCCTTGAACCGATACTCGGCCAGCGCAAAGGCGGCCATTGCGCCAAAGAGCAGGATCAGGGTGAGCGAGCCCACCGTCACAATCATCGAGTTCTGAAAGTAGAGGAAAAAATCGCCCTGCTTCAGCACTGTCTGATAGCCGATGAGTGAAAAGCTGTCTGCGTCGGGCAGGGACAGGGGTTCGCGAAAGATTGCTTTGCGGGTCTTGAAGCTGTTGATCACAATCACAAAGACCGGGAAGAGCGCGATCAGTGTATAGAGGATCAATGCGCCGTGAGCGGCAAAGGTGTTGAGGCGGTTCTGACGTGCGGTGTTCATTTGCTTTCTCCTCAGAACTGGTAGCGGCGCATGCGCGACTGGATGCCAAAGAGGTACAGACATACCCCCACCAGGATGATTGCAAACATGGCTGACGCGATGGTGGATCCCATGTGCGGATCACCCAATTGCAACTGAAAGCCAAAGAAGGTGCGGTACATGAAGGTACCCAGAATATCGGTGCTAAAATTCGGTCCGGCCAGCGCGCCCTGGGCGGCATAGATCAGATCGAAAGCGTTGAAATTGGCCACAAACGTCAGGATCGAAATGATGCCGATGCTGGGCAGGATCAGTGGCAGCTTGATCTTCCAGAATGCGGCCAGCCCGGTGATGCCTTCGACCTCGGCGGCCTCCAGAATCTCATCGGGGATCGACAGCAGCGCGGCGTAGATCAACATCATCGGGATGCCGACAAATTGCCAGACCGAGACCAGCGAAAGGGCGGTAAGCGCGTATTCTTCTTTGCCCAACCAAGGCGCATAAAGGAACTTGAGGCCAATCGAGTCCAGCATATCCGGCGCAATGCCCCAGATCGGCGACAGGATCAGCTTCCATGCAAATCCGACAATCACAAAGGACAGGATTGTGGGAATAAAGATGGCAGAGCGGTAAAATGCAGCAAAGCGCAGGCGCGGGTGGCTGAGGATCGCGGCAAGGGCCACACCGATGGGGTTCTGCACCAGCATATGGACGATGAAGAACCAGAAGTTGTTGCCAAGCGCATTCCAGAATTGGCTGGACCAGACGGTATCGCCGAACAATGTGCGGAAATTCTGAAGGCCGACGAACACGCGGCTCTGGTCAACTTCGGTGAAAAGCGACAGGCGCAATGTGTTAAAAAGCGGATAAATCATCACTGCCGTATAAATCAACACGGCTGGGGCCAGAAAAACGGCGATGTGCCAACGGGTCCGGCGCTTGGGTAGCTCATGTGACATGGGGGAATCCTACGGTTGATGACTGCGTGGGGGTGAGTTCGTTCCGCGCCGGCCAACGCGCCGTCGTGAAACCACTGATCAAAGCGGTGGCTGCCCCAAAGATGTTCAACCTTTGGGGCAGGTCGTCTTACTTTTGTGGGTCGTACCAGCTGGCAAGGCCATCCTGCAGACGCTTGCCCGCGTCTTCAGGGGTTTCTTCGCCCTTGATCACCTGGACTGAAGCATTCCATGTTTCGTTTTCGAGGTTTGGCGTGCCGCGTGACAGGACCTGATAGGTGGACCGGATCGAGCTTTCACATTCGCCGCGCCATGAGATGAACTCTTGTGCGAGCGGATCTTCGAGCGCGACCTCGCCGTTGGACAGCGGGAAGAAACCGGGCAGGGCGTTTGCATAAAGTGTCGCAAATTCAGTCGAGCCAACCCAGTTCAGGAAGGTTTTGGCCGCCTCAGGATGCGCCGTTTTTGCATTCATGCCGATGCCGATGTCGGTGTGATCCGAAATGTAGCATGTGTCGCCCGCAGCTTGGACAGGCGGATAGAACGCGCCCATTTCGAAATCAACAAGGCTGTTGAACCCAGACACTTCCCATGATCCCGCTGGATAAATCGCAGCGCGGCCAAGGGTGAAGATGTTCTGGCTGTCAGGATAGGTCTGCGCCTCGTAACCGTCACCCAGATACGGACCCCACTTTGCCAACTGGCGGTAAGGGGCAACCCATGCCTCGTCGGTCAGCTTCTGGTCGCCTGCCAGCAATGCAAGACGACCTTCTTCACCTTTCCAATAATTTGGACCGATGTTGTTATAGCCCATTGTGGCGGCTTCCCACTGGTCGTTGGTGCCCATCGACATCGGAATATATGTACCGTCTTCCTTGATCTTTTCGAGCACTGCAAAGAATTCGTCTTCGGTCTTCGGGACTTCAAGACCCAGCTCTTCAAAGGCGTCCTTGTTGTAGATGAAGCCGTGGATCACCGAAGCCATCGGCACACAGAACTGCTTTGAGGCGTCATCGGTGCTCCATCCGGACTTGGCGACGTCGGAAAAGTTCTTCATGCCTTCCAAATCTGTTACATCGGCCAGATGTCCGGCCTCAAACAGCGCCAAAGACGCGTCAAACGGGCGGCAGGTGATGATGTCACCAGCGGACCCCGCGTCGAGCTTGGAGTTCAGCACAGCGTTGTATTCTGCAGGTGCGGAAGGGGTGAATTTGACTTTGATGCCGGGGTTTTCAGCCTCAAATGCAGGAATGATTTTGTCCTGCCAGATGGCAAGATCATCATTGCGCCAGCTTTCGATGGTCAGCGTGACATCTTCGGCAAAGGCGGCACCCGTCAGCATGGTTGTGGCCAGCAGCGTGGCGGTGAAAGTATGTTTATTCATTTGGTTTCTCCCTTTGGTGGTCTCAGTTGATCTTAGTCGTTTCGTGCCAGGCAGGGGCCAAGGTGCCCCTTGTGGACTTTCAATGCCTGTTGCGCCTGAACAGGGTCCAGACCCGAGGCAATCAGGATGGCAAGCTTCACGTTGCCGTTGGCCGTTTCGAGCGCGGTTTGCGTTTTTTGGTCCGTCACACCTGCGATGGTACGCACGATGCCTGCGGCGCGTTCGCGCAGCTTGGCGTTGTCGGCGACCAGATTGACCATGCGGCCTTGATACACATGGCCAAGGTGCAGACCCATGAGGGTCGATATCATATTCAGCGCGACTTTTTGTGCCGTCCCCGCGCCCAACCGGGTGGACCCGGCAAGCACCTCTGGCGGGGTGTGAATGCAGATCGCAATGTCCGCGATGTTGAGCAGGGGCGTGTCAGGATTATTGGCAATGCCGATCACAGATGCCCCGCGCGCGGCGGCTTTTTCGGCGATGGCAACCGGGAAAGGCGTTGATCCGCTGGCGCTGAGTGCGATGAGGCAATCGTTTTGCGTGATATCGGTGGCAATTGCATCAGCTTGGGCTGTGTCATCCTCGGTCTGGCCAGGCATGTGACCGTCCGCAGGGACACCACCTGCCATGTGCAGGCGCAACTGATCGGCGCAGATACCAAAAGTGCCGGGCAATTCACAGACATCGGCCAAAGCCATCAAGCCTGAACTTCCTGCGGCGGCATAAATCAGCGTTCCACCAGACGCGATGGTGTCCGCCATGATCTGAGCGGCACGGGTGATGGTGTTGGTTGCCCCTGCGACGGCCTGCACGGCCGCGACCTGACCGTCGAGCATCATCTTCGCGGCCACGTCGGGACCGACTGCATCGATGGCAGGGTGATCTGGCAGGTTTTCTGTCTGGCGCAGCAGCATGCGATTCTATCCTCTTTGGAAATACCATACCTTTATAATACCATTTGTCCAGAATTTAGTTTGACAGCCGCAAATAACGATGTTTTTCTGACAATTGGCCTTCCTTTTTTGAGAAAGGTATTATAAAGGTATCGTATGTTCGATTCCATTGAAGCAATGTTCGCTGCCGGAGTTTCCATTTTTGTGGGGTGCCTGACGTGTCTGAAAGGGGTGCGCGTATGAATGTCCCCGAATTTCTCGACCCGGCGCTTTGGCTGCGACCCGATGCGGGTCCACGCTATGTTCAATTGCGTCAGCGGCTGACAGACGGCATTCACCAGCGGATCCTGAAACCCGGTGCGTCATTGCCGCCTGAACGGATCATCGCGACCATCACGGATCTGTCGCGGGTGACGGTGCGCAAAGCAATCAAATCGCTGGCTGAAGATGGAATCGTTGTTCAGAAACAAGGGTTCGGGTCTTTTGTGGCGACAGATACACCGCAGATCGAGCAATCCCTGTCGCGGCTCACATCCTTTACCGAGGATATGACCAGACGCGGCATGGCCTCGACCAGTGTTTGGCTGGAACGGGGGGTGTTCATGCCCTCGCCCGACGAAGTGGTGGCGCTTGGGATGTCGCAGGATGCATCCGTGTCGCGGGTCGCGCGGTTGCGTACGGCAGATGGTAAGCCGATGGCAATTGAACGGGCGTCGTTGCCCACAGCAATTTTGCCAAATCCGCTAGAAGTGACCACCTCGCTTTATGAAGTTCTTGAGGCAACCGGCCTGCGCCCGGTGCGCGCACTTCAGAAAATTTCAGCGATCAATCTGGGGCCTGCGGATGCAGAGCTTCTGGCGGTAAACGAAGGCGAGGCGGGCCTGCGGATCGAGCGGACCTCGTATCTGGCAGATGGCCGTATCGTCGAATTCACCCGATCCATTTATCGCGGCGATGCCTATAATTTCGTGGCAGAGCTGCGCCTTGCAAAGGAACCAGAGACATGAGTGCCAGCCAAACCCAGATGCGCCAGGAGGTGCTGGAAATCCCGCAAGCTGCGGCGCGGCTTCTGGACAATCAAGGCGATGCCGTGCGGGCCGCAGCCGATGCGCTTCGCGCGCGCAACCCCGGATTTCTGGTCAGCGTGGCCCGCGGTTCATCCGACCATGTGGCGACCTATTTGAAATATGCTTCCGAATTGTTAAGCGGGACGCCGATCGCATCGGTGGGGCCGTCAATCGCGTCGGTTTATCACCGCAAGCTGAACCTTTCGGGCAGCGCATGTCTGTCGGTGTCTCAATCTGGACAAAGCCCGGATATCGTCGAAATGGCGCGGATGGCGCGCGCAGGTGGTGCGTTGTCGATTGCACTCACCAATGATCCCACGTCGCCTCTGGCACAGGTCAGCGACCATACCTTGTACCTTGAGGCCGGACCGGAACTGAGCGTGGCGGCGACAAAGACCTTTGTGAACTCTGCAGTTGTCGGCATTTGGCTCTTGGCTGAATGCGCGCAGGATGCGGCGCTTTTGGCAGCGATCCATGGCTTGCCTGACCATCTGGAAAAGGCCGTGCGCCAAGACTGGAGCCAGGTTATCGACGCGCTGGGCAGCCGCAATTCGCTCTTTTGTCTGGGCCGCGGCCCTGCTTCTGCGATCTCGAATGAGGCGGCTTTGAAATTCAAGGAAACCTGTCAGTTGCACGCGGAATCCTATTCTTCGGCTGAGGTCCTGCACGGGCCGGTGTCGATTGTGGACGCGGGATTTCCAGTGCTGGCGCTTTGCGCAGCGGATGAGGCGGAACTGGCTTTGGCGGGTGTCGCGGACCAGATTGCAGACAAGGGTGCGGCGGTTTTTGCCACCACAGATCAGGTCAAGAAGGCGACAGCATTGCCGACCGTTCGGTCCGGGCATGGCCTGACCGATCCGATTGCACTGATCGCGAGTTTTTATGCGATGGTTGAGCAGGTCGCGACATCGCGGGGCATCAATCCGGATGCACCAAGGCACCTAAAAAAGGTAACAGAAACCGTATGACAGCGCGTGAAACGGCCCTGATCGGGGCAGACATTTATGATGGCCTGACGGTGCACAAAGGTGCTGCACTTATGGCGCGTGCGGATGGGTCGGTTGCGGTTGTTTCATCACAGGATGTGCCAAAGGGTTGTGCCACACGGCAACTTGACGGCGGTATCATTGCGCCGGGATTTGTGGATTTGCAGGTAAACGGCGGCGGCGGCGTGATGTTCAATGATGCCCAAACCGTCGAAACATTGCAGGTCATGGCCGAGGCCCATGCAACGACGGGAACGGCGGCCTTGTTGCCCACGTTGATCACCGATACCCCCGAACGGACCCGAGCGGCAATCGATGCGGTGGCGCGCGCCATTGACGAAAAATTGCCGGGGATCATCGGAATCCATTTGGAAGGTCCGCATCTGTCAGTGGCCCGCAAGGGAGCGCATGACCCCAGTTTGATCCGTCCGATGACGGACGCGGATATCGCTGTGTTGCTGGACGCCGCAAACCGATTGGCAAATGTGATGCTGACGGTTGCACCGGAAAATGTGCGGGACGATCAAATCTCTGCACTTGCCGACGCCGGGGTGATTGTGTCGCTGGGTCATACCGACGCCAGCTTTGACAGCTGCATGTCGGCATTCGACGCCGGTGCATCCTGTGCTACGCATTTGTTCAACGCAATGAGCCAGCTTGGCAACAGGGATCCGGGGTTGGTCGGTGCCGTCCTGACACATCCCTCGGTGAGTGCGGGGCTGATTGCCGATGCTGTTCATGTCCACCCCGCCACGATGCGGGCGGCGCTGTCGGCAAAATCCGGGGTAGCCAAAGATGGACCGGGTCAGATTTTTCTGGTGACCGACGCGATGGCCACGGCGGGATGTGACATACAGGAATTCACGCTGAACGGGCGTATTGTGCGGCGCGAGAAAGGCCGATTAACACTCATGGACGGCACGCTGGCCGGGGCGGACGTCGATTTTGGGCGTGCGATTTCAGTGGTGATGGATCAGGTGGGTGTTGGCCTGCAGGATGCCGTTGCGATGGCAACAGCGCTGCCCGCGCAATTATTGCGTGATGACATGGGGTTCGGGCGAATTGATGGGCTGGAAAAAGGCCTTGTTCATCTGGATAAGACCACCAGTCAGCCCCGACATATTGCATCCCTTTTGGCCTGAACGCGCCTGTCTAAAATCCGAAGGCGGTTGAAAAACAGTCTGGTTTCACGCATTCATGGCCGCCAAGGCGCACGTGCCGGGATACCTTCGGACTGGATCGCATGAAGTTAAAACCCAAAGTTGACGGATCAACGGATGACCTCGCCGCGCGGGCGGGGTGGATGTACTACCTTGCCGGGATGACACAGGGCCAGATCGCCGAAGAACTGGACCTGTCGCGGCAACGCGTACAGCGGTTGGTGGCCCGCGCGATTGCGGATGGTTTGGTGCATGTGCGGCTTGATCATCCCATTGCGGTCTGCCTGAACATGGAGCGTGATCTGAAGCGAAAATTCGACCTTCAGTTTGCGCGCGTTGCGCCATCTCTCCAGGATCGAGCAGATTCGTTTCGCTCGGTTGCCGCCGTTGGGGCAGGCGAGGTTGAACGGGTCTTGCTGCGACAACCGGATCTGACCGTGGCGGTTGGCACCGGGCGGACCCTGCGGGCCGTGGCGACTGAGATGACCGAAATGGAATGTCCGGGACACAGGCTTGTGTCGCTGATCGGCAATTCCAATTTTGACGGATCGGCATCGCTTTACGAGGTACTTCAGCGTTTTGCAGAAAAGATCGGCGCGCGGTATTATCCCATGCCCTTACCCGTGATCGCGACAAACCGCGAGGAGCGTGATTTTCTTCACAGCCTGCCACATGTTGCCCGGATCAGGGCGCTTGCCCATAACTGCGACGTGACCTTGGTCGGCTTGGGTGAGCTTGGAGCAAAGGCACCGATGGTCATGGATGGATTCATGTCCGCCGAGGCGATGGCCGAACTGGAGGCCGCCGGTGCCGTCGGAGAGATCGCCGGCTGGGCCTTTGATTCGGATGGGAGGTATATGATGGACCAGTCCGACGTATGCACCAGTGGTGTGCGTGTTGAGCCATCCGACAAGCCAAACATCGGCATCGCCGTAGGGGAAGCCAAATATCCCGGCCTGCTGGCGGCACTAAAAGGTAAATTGATCAACTGTTTGGTGACAGATGAAGCCTGTGCGGAGTATTTGCTGAAACACTGAAATCCCCTGCGGGTTGTGGTTTTCGATAATTTTGTTGACAAAATGCCGTCTATTTGTGAGTAATTGCTTAGGTAGTGGGCAAAAGCCCATATCTTAACGGGAGGATACCATGAAGAATTCACTCCGCGCCCTATTGGGTGCGACAGCTATGTGTGCAGTTGCCGGAACGGCATTCGCAGATGGCCACTCCAAAACAATCACCATCGCCACCGTGAACAACGGCGATATGGTGCGCATGCAGGGCTACACTGATATTTTCACCGAGGAGACCGGCATTGCCGTCGAATGGGTGACACTGGAAGAGAATACACTGCGCCAGCGCGTCACAACGGACATCACCACCAAAGGTGGCCAGTTCGACATCATGACAATCGGCATGTACGAGACCCCAATCTGGGGTGCCAACGGTTGGCTTGTGCCTCTGAATGATCTGTCCGCCGAATATGATGTGGACGACATTCTGCCTGCCATGCGCGATGGTCTGTCCCACGACGGCACTCTTTATGCAGCACCGTTTTACGGCGAAAGCTCAATGGTGATGTACCGCACAGACCTGATGGAACAAGCCGGTCTTGAAATGCCTGATGCCCCGACTTGGGAATTTATCCGCGAAGCAGCCGCTGCAATGGATGATCCTGAGAAAGACATCAACGGTGTTTGCCTGCGCGGTAAGGCCGGTTGGGGTGAAGGCGGTGCATTTATCACCGTGACAGGCAACTCATTCGGCGCACGCTGGTTCGACGAAGACTGGAACGCACAGTTTGATCAGCCAGAATGGGCCGAAGCGCTGAACTTTTATGTCAACCTGATGAATGATTATGGCCCGGAAGGTTATGCGACCAACGGTTTCAATGAAAACTTGTCGCTGTTCAACCAAGGCAAGTGCGGCATGTGGATTGACGCGACTGTTGCGGCGTCTTTTGTGACCGGCGACGATTCCACCGTTGCTGACTCAGTTGGTTTCGCTTTGGCACCGAACCACGAAGGCGTTGAAAAGCGCGCGAACTGGCTTTGGGCTTGGGCTTTGGCGGTTCCCGCAGGGACGCAAAAGGAAGCTGAAGCCAAACAGTTCATCGAATGGGCAACTGGTAAAGCATATATAGAGCTTGTTGCTGGCAAAGAAGGCTGGGCCAATGTGCCTCCGGGCGCGCGGACATCTCTGTATGAGACACCTGAGTATCTGGAAGTTCCGTTTGCTCAAATGACCCTGGACTCTATCAACGCGGCTGATCCGACCAACCCAACTGTTGATCCGGTGCCGTATGTTGGTATCCAGTTCGTCGCGATCCCCGAGTTTGCCGGTATGGCAACGGAAGTGAGCCAGGAATTCTCTGCCGCTTATGCGGGTCAGCAGACCGTCGAAGAAGCGCTGGCAAAAGCTCAGGCGATTACCAACGAAACCATGGAAGCAGCCGGCTACAAGTAAGCCACTGCCACCCAGAGCAGAGGGCGGTTCGCCCGCCCTCTGCCTTTCATTGTACTACTGTTTCCGTTTTCCAATACGACGTAAGGATGGGGCTCTGATCTTGCCGCCCATCAACGGAGGAGATGCATCCAATGGCCACCAAAGCTTCCCGATCCGCCGCCAGACTGATGATGGCACCCGCAGTGATCTTGCTCCTTGGTTGGATGTTGGTGCCTCTGATCATGACGTTGTGGTTCTCGTTCCGAACTTACTTGCCGCTGCGTGGCGGCGACCAAGGGTGGACAGGATTTGATAATTATGTCCGATTTGTAACATCAAGCGCCTTCTGGCCAGCTATTTACACGACGCTCATCATTCTGGGCGGAGTCCTGGCTATTACGATCGCTTTGGGCGTTCTTTTGGCGATCTTGCTTGATCAGCCGATGTGGGGTCAGGGCCCGGTTCGTATTCTGGTCATTGCGCCATTCTTTGTCATGCCAACCGTTTCCGCATTGGTGTGGAAAAACATCTTTATGGATCCGACAAACGGATTGTTTGCGCATCTGTGGAGGTTCTTTGGCGCGGACCCGGTCAGTTGGCTTTCAGACGCGGCGGTACCGTCGCTCATTTTGATTGTGTCCTGGCAGTGGCTGCCGTTTGCAACGCTCATCTTGCTTACCGCCATTCAGTCATTGGATAGTGAGCAGCTTGAAGCGGCTGAAATGGACGGTGCGTCACCGCTGTCACGCTTTTTCTACATCACCCTGCCGCACCTTAGCCGTGCAATCACCATTGTGGTCCTGATTCAGACAATCTTCCTTCTGGCAGTCTTTGCCGAGATTTTTGTGACAACGGGCGGCGCATTCGGCACCCGGACATTGTCTTACCTGATCTTCCAACGGGTGCTGGAAAGCCAGAACATCGGGCTTGGCTCTGCGGGCGGTGTTTACGCGATCATCCTTGCCAATATCGTTGCCATCTTCTTGATGCGCATCGTCGGCAAGAACCTAGATAACTGAGGGAGGACGGCACATGGCACGTTCAGTTACCAACCAACGCAAGGCGTTCAACACGACACTTGCCTGGATTATCGGTCTGCTGATCTTCTTCCCGATCCTGTGGACCATCCTGACCAGTTTCAAAACCGAAGCGCAGGCGATCTCCGATCCGCCGATCTTCCTGTTCTTTGACTGGACGACGGAAAACTACTCAACAGTGATGGAACGGTCGAACTACGGGCGTTTCCTGTGGAATTCGATCTTCATCGCGGGGGGGTCAACCATCCTTGGGATTATGATTGCGGTGCCTGCCGCATGGTCGATGGCGTTTGTTCCCTCCAAACGGACCAAGGATATCCTGCTCTGGATGCTCTCAACCAAGATGCTGCCGGCGGTTGGTGTTCTCTACCCAATCTATCTGCTGTTCATCAAGCTGGGTCTGCTGGACAATGTCTATGGTCTGACGTTTGTGCTGATGTTGATCAACCTGCCGATCATTGTCTGGATGCTGTACACCTATTTCCGTGAAATCCCTGGTGAAATCCTCGAAGCGGCGCGGATGGACGGGGCGACCCTGAAATCAGAAATCCTTTATGTGCTGACCCCCATGGCAATTCCCGGTATCGCGTCGACACTGCTGTTGAACTTCATTCTGGCATGGAACGAGGCCTTCTGGACCCTCAACCTGACAGCGGCAAAAGCAGCGCCACTGACCGCGTTTATCGCAAGCTATTCAAGCCCGGAAGGCTTGTTTTACGCAAAGCTCAGCGCGGCATCCACGATGGCTATCATGCCGATCCTCATCCTTGGCTGGTTCAGCCAGAAACAACTTGTCCGCGGCCTGACGTTCGGCGCGGTGAAATAGGGAACCTGACACATGGGACAAATTACGCTCAACCAAGTCACGAAAAGCTTTGGCGATGTGCAGGTTATTCCGCCACTGGATCTTGAAATCAACGAAGGCGAGTTTGTTGTTTTCGTCGGGCCATCGGGTTGTGGTAAATCCACGCTTTTGCGTCTGATTGCCGGTCTCGAAGACACGACGTCCGGAACGATCAGCATCGACGGCAAAGACGCGACGGATCTGCCGCCAGCCAAGCGCAGACTGGCGATGGTGTTTCAGTCCTACGCGCTTTATCCGCATATGTCGGTCCGCAAGAACATCGCTTTCCCGTTGAAAATGGCAGGCATGCCGCAGGATCAGATTGCAGCAAAGGTCGACCACGCGGCAGCAATCTTGAACCTTGCTGATTACATCGACCGTCGTCCTGGCCAATTGTCTGGCGGCCAGCGCCAGCGTGTTGCGATTGGCCGTGCGATCGTGCGTGAACCCGCGGCGTTCCTGTTTGATGAACCGCTGTCGAACCTTGACGCATCCTTGCGCGTCAACATGCGCCTTGAGATCAGCGAGCTGCACAATGAACTTGAGACAAC
Source organism: Sulfitobacter sediminivivens (assembly GCF_042611115.2). Lineage (NCBI taxonomy): Bacteria > Pseudomonadati > Pseudomonadota > Alphaproteobacteria > Rhodobacterales > Roseobacteraceae > Sulfitobacter > Sulfitobacter sediminivivens. Next base: position 94,031 of record NZ_JBHGAR020000008.1, on the reverse strand, counting down.
GATGATCTATGTGACTCACGATCAGGTCGAAGCCATGACAATGGCTGACAAGATCGTGGTGTTGCAGGCGGGCAATATTGAACAGGTTGGCAGCCCGCTTGAGCTTTATCACCGTCCGCAGAATACCTTTGTGGCGGGTTTTATCGGGTCGCCGAACATGAACCTCTTTACCGGAGACGAGGCACAAAAACACGGCGCGACCACCATCGGTGTGCGCCCGGAACATATGCAGGTCTCCAAGACCGAAGGTCAGTGGAAAGGCCGCGTTGGCGTCGCCGAGCATCTGGGTTCGGACACCTTCGTGCATGTGCATGACACCGGGCTGGCCGAAATGGTCACTGTGCGGATCAGCGGCGATCTGGACGTGCGCCACAACGACACGATCTTTCTGTCACCTGACATGGACAAGCTGCACCGCTTTGACGCGCAGGGGCTGCGGATAGAATGAAGCGACTGGAAGGGCAGTCGGCGCTGATCACCGGGGCGGCTCGCGGGATCGGGCAAGGGTTTTCAGAACGCTTTCTGGCAGAAGGGGCCACAGTTGGCATCGCGGATATCAACCTTGATGCGGCCGAAGAAACTGCCCGCGCGCTTGGTGACGGGGCCTATGCGGTGCACCTGGATGTCAGCAGTCAGGACAGCATTGACGCGGCCATCGCTGCGGTTGTCACCAAGGCCGGAAAGCTGGATATCTTGATCAACAACGCAGCACTTTTTGATGCGGCTGAAACCGTCGATATCACCCGCGCCAGTTATGACAGGCTTTATGCCGTGAACGTCGCTGGTACGCTTTTCACGATGCAGGCGGCGGCGAAACAAATGATCGCCCAAGGTCATGGCGGCAAGATCATCAACATGGCAAGCCAGGCCGGCAGACGCGGCGAAAGCCTTGTGCTGGTCTATTGCTCGACCAAGGCTGCGGTGATCTCAATGACCCAGTCGGCAGGGTTGAACCTGATCAAGCACGGCATCAACGTTAACGCCATCGCGCCCGGTGTCGTGGACGGCGCACATTGGGACCATGTCGATGCGATGTTTGCCAAACTTGAGGGAAAAAAACCGGGTCAGAAGAAAGCCGAGGTTGCCGCATCTGTTCCTGCCGGACGCTTTGCCATGCCTTCGGACCTGACCGGCATGGCGGTGTTTCTCGCCTCATCAGAGGCCGACTATATCGTGTCGCAGACGTATAACGTCGACGGCGGACAGTGGATGAGCTGACATGACAATTCTGCTACGCCAATATTCTTTGGACGATCTGCCCGCTTGCGTGGGTCGACCGACCTATGCGCGTGATCGGTTGAGCGCGGGCATCTTGCATATTGGCATTGGCAACTTTCATCGGTCTCATCAGGGTGTCTATCTGAATGATCTGCTGAATGCCGGGGGTGATCCGGCCTGGGCCATTCGCGGCGCGGGGGTGCGTCAGCCGGATGCGCAGATGCGGCAAATGTTGTCAGAACAAGACTGGCTTTATTCCGTGGTCGAAGTGAACCATGAAACCTACAAGGCCGATATTATCGGCGCGATGATCGACTTTGTTGATGTCGCGCCAAAAGGCAATGCGCCCCTGATTGCGGCGATGACGGACCCAGTGACCAAAATCGTGTCGCTGACAGTGACCGAAGGCGGCTATTTCGTGGATGCCTCAACCGGCAGCTTTGATGTCTCACACTCTGACATTTCCGCAGATATTGCGAACCCTGCTGCGCCCAACACCGTCTTTGGGGCGATCCTTGCCAGTCTCGCGGCGCGGCGTGCGGATCGTGTACCGGCGTTCACCGTGATGTCTTGCGACAACCTGCCCGGTAATGGCGACGTGGCGCGTGCGGCGATCATGGAAATGGCCCATGCGCTTGATCCTGATCTGGCAAATTGGATCGCAGATAACGTCAGTTTTCCAAATGGGATGGTCGACCGGATTACGCCAGCCACGGGTGCGCGGGAACGCGACCTGTTGCGCGCCAAGTTTGGCATCAAAGACAACTTTCCAGTGTTTTGCGAACCTTTCCGGCAATGGGTGCTTGAGGATAAATTCGTCAATGGCCGCCCCGAGTTTGAGCGTGTCGGCGTCACCCTGACGGACGACATTCACGCCTTTGAGCGGATGAAAATCCGTCTGTTGAACGGGGGCCACGCGATTTTGGCCTATCCGTCCGCCTTGATGGGCATCGAATTTGTGCATGATGCGATGGGAAATGACCTGATCCGTAGATATCTGCGCAAAGTGTTGAGCCATGACGTTTTGCAACACGTAGACCCGGTGCCGGGGTTCACGCCTGCGCAATATCTGGAGTCGATCTGTGAGCGGTTTGAAAACCCCGGTGTGGCCGATACAACCACGCGGCTTTGTCATGATGGATCGAACCGTCAACCGAAGTTTGTCATTCCCTCCATCCGTGATGGTTTGGCGGCGGGGTATGTGCCAGAGGGGTTGGCGCTAAGTTCGGCGCTGTGGTGTCAGTATTGCAAAGGGCAGACGGATGCCGGTGGTGTCATTCCGGCTAATGATCCTGACTGGGACAATTTGCGGAACGCGGCGCGACGCGCCGAGGGTGATCCTGTGGCGTGGTTATCGCAAGAAGATATCTACGGGGGTCTCGGGCGTCATGAGGGGTTTGTTGCGGCGTTTGCATCGGCGCTGAATTCGGTGCAAACCAAGGGTACTGAAGACACATTGAAAACCTATTTGGCCTGAGCCCGTGCTTTTCGGAACACGACAGGCCTATGCGGCAAAAGGGGGCGGGCTATGATCATCTGTTGCGGTGAAGCATTGATTGATATGATCCCGTCCGTGGACGCGGCAGGCAAAGACGCGTTTACGCCGCATGCGGGTGGCGCGGTTTTCAACACCGCCGTGGCGCTTGGGCGTTTGGGCGCGCCTGTCGGTTTTGTGTCGGGCATTTCCACCGACCTGTTTGGTGACATGCTGCGGCAGGGTCTGACCGACAGCAACGTCGATACCGCAAATGTGGTGATGTCTGATCGCCGAACCACGCTGGCGTTTGTGACACTCAGGAACGGGCAGGCGAGCTATCTGTTTTTTGATGAAAACAGTGCCGGGCGGATGTTGGATGCGAAAGATCTCCCTGCCATTCCTGACGCAACCACGGCGCTTTACCTTGGCGGTATAAGTCTGATCAATTTGCCTGCTGCGGATTTCTATGTCGCCCTTGCGATGCGCGAGGCGGGCAGAAGGGTGATCATGGCGGACCCCAATATTCGGATGAATTTTGTCACTGACGAAACGGCATACCGCGCGCGTCTGGAACGTCTGATTGCCCACACCAACATCCTGAAAGTGTCGGACGAAGATCTGGATTGGATCGTCCCCGGCCCGCTGTCGATGCTGGAAAAAGCGGACATGCTGTTGAACGACGGGCCGCAGTTGGTGATCGTCACCCGTGGCAGCCAAGGGGCAACCGGGCTTTTCGGGACGGACGGTGTTGTTGAGGTGCCGGCACAAAGCACCACGGTGGCTGATACAGTTGGCGCAGGCGATACCTTTAACGCAGGTGTTCTGGCGCGGTTATCTGAGCAGGGTTTGCTGAGCACGGACGCCTTGCAAAACATCACGGGCGAACAGGTTGCCTCGGCTTTGGCAATGGGTGCAAGGGTGGCAGGCATCACCGTCAGCAGGCACGGGGCAAATCCACCCTGGGCGCATGAGTTGGGTGGCGCGTAAGGCGTGTCGCCTGAAAAATCTGCGCCAGCTATTACGGAGCCTGATCTAATGTTGCCCAACAAGGCCGACCCTGCGCCGCAGGTTGTTGGCGATCATGGGACTTAGAGATATCGGTTCACCAGATTTTCAAGCCGTTCCTGCCGTCCGGACTTTGGCTCAGGGTTGATGCCTTTTGCGACCACATGGTCATGGATTTTTGCAAGGTCGCTGGTCATCAGCGATTTGCCCGCATCGGTATCCCAGCCTGCGTAACGCGTATTGCGCGCGGCTTCGAGCGTGCCGTCCGTCAGCATGGCCGCTGCGGCCTTGAGCCCGGCCGCACAGGCGTCCATACCGCCCACATGTGCAAGGATCAGGTCCTCGGGGTCGAGGGATTGGCGGCGTAGTTTCGCGTCGAAATTTGTGCCCCCGGTGGTAAATCCGCCCGCCCGCAGGACCTCGTAAAAAGCCAATGCCATCTCTGGTACATTGTTGGGAAACTGGTCGGTGTCCCAGCCGGATTGATAGTCATTGCGGTTCATGTCGATGGACCCGAAGATCCCCAATTCACGCGCCAGTGCCAGTTCATGTTCAAACGTGTGACCTGCCAAAATGGCATGACCCTGTTCGATATTGACCTGCACTTCGTTCTCAAGACCAAAATCCTTGAGAAATCCGTAAACGGTTGCAACATCGTAATCATATTGGTGCTTGGTCGGCTCTTGCGGTTTGGGTTCGATCAGGATGGCACCTTTGAACCCGGTCTTATGTTTGTAATCGACAACCATCTGCAACATGCGGCCCGCTTGCTGGCGTTCGCGGCCCATGTCGGTGTTGAGCAGGGTTTCATAACCTTCGCGCCCGCCCCAAAGGACATAATTTTCACCCCCCAATTTGATTGTGGCATCCATGCAGGTCTTGATCGTCGCCGCCGAAAAGGCAAAAACATCCGGATCCGGGTTGGTGGCAGCACCAGCCATAAAACGGCGGTGTGAAAACAGGTTCGCGGTGCCCCAAAGCAGTTTGAGCCCGGTATCGTCCATCTTTTGGCCAAAGTAGTCGACAATTTCTTCAAGGTTTCTGGTGTTCTCTGCAAAGTCCGCACCTTCGGGGCGTACGTCGGCATCGTGGAAACAGAAATAGGGGACACCCAAAATCTGAAACATCTCAAAGGCCACATCCGCTTTCAGCTTGGCCGCTGCCATGGTGTCGTCAAACCACGGCCGTTGAAAGGTCTGGCCGCCAAAGGGATCGCCACCGGGCCAGGCAAAGGAATGCCAATACGCACAGGCAAAGCGCAGATGGTCCTTCATTGGTTTGCCCATCACCACTTCGTCAGGATTGTAGTGACGAAACGCAAAATCGCTGTCGCTGTCTATGCCCTGATAGGTGATCCTGGGGATACCTTTGAAAAAGTCAGTCATGGCACAGGTCCTTTCGTATTTTGATCGGGACGAGAACGACGAAACCAATTTGAGCAGGGTTTCGGATTACGCCGCGGCTTTTGGGTTCTTGCCCAGAATGATCATCGAGAGAATATCATCTTCGGTCACATCTTCTACCCGTTCAGTGCCAACCAGCTGGCCGTTTTTCATCACAGATACCCGGTCACAGAGTTCCATCATTTCGCGGGTGTCGTGGCTGATGAGGAAGATGCCCAGACCTTGTTTTTTCAGCTCGCCGATCAATTCCGCCACCATCGCGGTTTCATGAACACCAAGGGCCGCAGTGGGTTCATCCATGATCAGGATCTTGGCGTTGAAATAAACGGCGCGCGCAATCGCAACTGATTGCCGCTGGCCCCCTGACAGCGCCGATACCGGCTCTTTCAGCTTTTTGAAGTTTGGATTGAGACGCGCCATAATCTTGCGGGTTTCTGCCTCCATCCGGCTGTCATCAACAAAGCCAAACGGTGTCGTCAACTCACGGCCCAGAAACAGGTTGGACGCGGCATCAAGATTGTCGGCAAGGGCGAGCGTTTGATAGATCGTCTCAATATTGTAGTCGCGGCTGTCGCGCGGCGAATTGATCGTGGCGCGTTTTCCTTCGATCCAGATTTCGCCAGAATCCATCTTGTAAGCACCCGACAGCATCTTGATCAGTGTCGATTTGCCCGCGCCGTTGTGGCCCAATAGGCCCACGACTTCGCCTTCGTACAATTCGATGCTCACATGATCGACGGCTTTGACACCGCCAAATGCAATCGAGACGTTTTTCATTTCAACCAATGGCGTTGTCATTATTTCGCTCCCACTCGCTTGCGGTATTGAATGTCGATCCAGACGGCCAGCACCAAAACAGCGCCGACGACGATGTTCTGATAGGGCGCGTCTACCCCGACCATGGCCATGCCCGATTGCAGCGATTGCATGATCAAGGCACCGATGATGGCCCCGTAAATGGTACCAAGTCCGCCGGAAAGCGCAGTCCCGCCAATCACGGCTGCGGCAATCACCCGAAGTTCGTCAAGCGTACCGATATCATTTGTATGATAGCCCAGACGCGCTGATGCCACGATGCCCGCAAGCGCAGAGAGCACCCCGACCATCGCAAAGATTTTGACCGTCAGCAGGCGCGTGTTGATGCCCGAAAGTTCGGCCGCATCCGGGTTGCCACCGGTTGCAAAGATGTAGCGGCCCAGGCGGGTGCGCAGTGCGATCACGGTCATTACAATCGCAACAGCGATGAGAACGAGGACGGAATAGGGCAGGCCGTACGCAGCGACGCACCCTTCTGCGACCTCACATCCAAAAGTCGCGGGATCACGTGCAATAACCCGTTCCGGCACGGTGTAGGCGTTCAGTACTGCCACAAAGCCAAGGATCGCTGCGGCGATAAAGCCCATGACCAACATTTCTGCCCACGCGGGTTTGACTGGAAAACCATGTGATTTTTTTGTGCTGCGGCCCGACCACAAGGCATAAAGCGCTACGGCGGTTGCAAGCAGGCCCACGACCCAGCTCCAGAATGATCCAAGCGTGCCATTGATGCCGCCAAACAGAAGGAAGGTTTGGTCAAGGGGGCCGATTGTGGCACCGTCTGTCATCCACCAACCGACGTTGCGCCAGATCAGCAATCCGCCCAGTGTCACAATAAAGGCGGGGATCGCCTGATAACCGATCAGCCAGCCCTGGGCACCGCCGATGACAGCGCCGGTCAGCAGTCCAATCGCGATGGTGATCCAAGGGATCATGGGATGGCCCAGTTCCAGTCCCAGAATCTGTGGCAGCCATTCAGTCTGGGTCATTCCCATCACCGCAGTACAGGTCGCCAAAAGCGCGCCGACCGACAAGTCGATGTGGCGTGTCACAATCACAAAGACCATACCGGTGGCCATGATTGCGACTGAAACCGTTTGGATGGTCAGGTTAAAAACGTTGCGCGGGGTCAGGAAACGACCCTCCGTCAGTACGTTGAACACGAGACAGACCAGTACAAATGCACCGATCATCCCCAATAGCCGGGTGTCGACTTCCAATGATTGCAGGAAGCTGCGTTTTGACTGTGTTTGGGGGGCGTTTTGGTCAGACATGGGATGTCTCCATCGATATTCAGCGGCGATCAGCCAGAATGTTCAGGCTGACAATGTCCGTGATGCGAAATGGGCGAAGGGGGTGGACCCCGCCCGCAAGCGGGGTCCCGTGTTGGTCAGTCGAGCCGACCAAACGCTTCGTCAGTGCACTTAGTTACAGGGGGCTGGACCGTCTGATACGCCTTGGCAGAGTGCCTCGACCGTGATCCAGCCCGCATCCGTTACGACCGACAAGTTGGCCGCTGTGATCGGCACGGGTGCCAGGAACATCGAGTTCATTTCGGTGCCACCTGGTGAGGTCCATTTGGTTGAACCGTCAATGGTTGCCGTGCCATCAGCTGCCAAAGCTGCGGCAATCTCGCCTGCGGCTTTGCCCAGTTCACGCGCATCTTTCCAGACCGACACGGTTTGGGTGCCAAGTGCCACCCGGTTCAGTGCTGCGTGGTCGCCATCTTGGCCGGACACTGGAATGCCTTCCATGCCTTGGGCTGTCAACGCGGCCACTGCACCACCGGCGGTGCCGTCGTTGGACGCCACAACAGCATCAACCTTGTTGTCGTTGGCGGTCAGGATCTGTTCCATGTTGCGCTGTGCGTTCGCTGGCAACCAACCGTCTGTATAAGCCTCATCCACGATGGTGATCGCGCCGCTGTCGATGGCAGCCTGCAGCACTTCTTGCTGACCACCGCGCAGGAAGTCGGCGTTTGGATCGGTGGGTGAGCCCTTGATCATGACGTAGTTGCCTTCGGGCTGTGCTTCGAGCACGGCGCGGGCCTGCATCCGGCCAACTTCGACGTTATCGAACGTCAGATAGAATGCGCGGCTGTCTTCGATCAGGCGGTCATATGCGACCACTGGAATACCTTCTGCATCTGCGGCGTCAACGGCTGGGCCAATGGCGGCAGCATCTTGCGCCAGAATGATCAGCGCATCGGCACCTTGCGCAATCAGGCTTTCAACGTCTGACAGTTGCTTGGCGGAAGATGATTGTGCGTCGGCTGAAACGTAGGTTGCGCCAGCCGCCTCAAGTGCAGCTTTGATCGCAGCTTCGTCGGTTTTCCAACGTTCCTCCTGAAAGTTTGACCAGCTGACGCCGACGGTTACGCCGTGGCCGTCCGCAAATGCGGCGCTTCCGAAACCAGACACTGCGACCGCAGCCGCGATTACATATTTGTTCATTGTTATTCCTCCCATAGGTGTGTCCTCTGTATCAAACAGACAACGAGCCTTGCGACTCACTGCCCAGATTGCACATATTTAATTCAGTTTGCAAAGTAAAAAATAACCGAAATTGGAAAAAAACCACAAAAAGGCTTTCCAAACTTGGTTTTTGCCGTCAATATCCTCTGAAATACGCTGCGCAGGCTTGGATTAAATTCAAATGATGAAATATATAGACGACACAGGGACCAAGACCTCGAAACTGGCCGGGTGTGGCCCGTTATTGCAACGCAGCAAGGCCAGCGATGCACCGCTCAGACAGCAGGTATTCCAGCATGTAAGGGCCAGTGGGCGTGCCGCACGTGCCGACATTACGCGCGCATTGGACATCAGTGCAGGCAGTGCGACAACGCTTACCGCAGACCTGATTGCCTCTGGCATCTTGCGCGAAGTGGAGGATCAGGCGCGCGAACAGGCCCGCGGGCGTCCGCCCGTCGCATTGGAGGTCGTGCCGGATGCGGCGTTTGTGATCGGGATCAAAGTGTCGTCGAAACGGCATTCGGCCGTTTTGGCCGATTTCGCCGGCAATGTTGTAAACACAGCAACGGCTAAGTCATCTGGAAAAAGGCGCAGCGCTGCACAGTTGCTTGATGAAATCGCCGCTTTGATTGAGCTTGTGCTGAAAAATGGTGGAATGCGGGCTGCTGACATTGATGCGGTTGGCATCGGTGTGCCGGGCATCGTTGATCATGCCAGTGGGCTGATTATCTGGTGCTCTCTTTTGCAGGACACAAATCAAGACATCACTGCGGGGTTTGCCAAACGGTTCAACATGCCGCTTTTCCTCGATAACGACACCAACATGCTGACCCTTGCCGAATTGTGGTACGGCGATGGGCGCGACATGACCGATTTTGCCGTCGTGACAATCGAAAATGGCGTTGGCATGGGGTTGGTGGTCAACAATCAGCTTTACCGCGGGACACATGGCGTGGGACTTGAGCTTGGCCATACCAAAGTACAGCTTGATGGAGCGCTTTGTCGTTGTGGTCAGCGCGGATGTCTGGAGGCTTATCTGGGGGATTATGCCCTGACCCGAGAAGCCGCAACAGCGTTGGGGCCCGATGTTGTTGAAGGCAAAGACCCCGAGGCGTTGCTGGCGTTGTTGTTTCAACATGCAAAGGCCGGAAATTCAGCCGCTGAGACGATATTCAACCGTGCGGGTCGCTATCTTGCTGTTGGGCTGTCGAATGTGGCACAGCTTTTTGATCCGCCGTTTATCATCCTGTCTGGGGATCGGATGCAGTATGATTATTTCTATGCGGATGAGGTATTTGCAGAAATGCAAAAGCTGACGTTGTCTGATGTGCGCCAGCCCTGCAAGATTGTGGTCCATGATTGGGATGATCTGGTATGGGCACGCGGCGCGACAGCACCGGCTTTGGCCGCACTCACCAACACAATGGCCGGTGGTCTTGAGATGCCTGGCGCATGAAATACGCGGCATATCTCATGTGTCTGATGGCCTGGCCAGCCGTTGCTGATCCGAAATTTGTAAACAGATCGGATCAATTGCCGACCCATATTTATGATGGCGGATGGGAACATTTTGTCGGCGGTGGGTTGGCTGTTTTTGACTGCGATGACGACGGATTGGCGGACATTTTTGCGGCAGGTGGTGAAAATCCGGCAAAAATGATCCGCAATGAAGGCGACTTCACGTTCTCAGAGGTTTCCATTCCCAAGGTGGTGGGGGCGACCGGTGCCTATCCGATAGATCTGGACGCCGACGGTTTGATGGATCTTTTTGTGCTGCGCGTTGGTGCCAATCGCATCCTGAAGGGGCAGGGCGCATGCCGCTTCACCGATGCGACAGAGACGATGGGCATTCCGCCGGCAGACAGATGGAGCACCGCGTTCACTGCATGGTGGGAAGACGGCGCGGATCGCCCCACCTTGGCGATTGGCAATTATGTTGATCGGACCGACCCTGACGGGCCATTTGAGGCTTGCGATGACAATGTGATCCTGCGCCCCTCGCCGCAAGGATATGCCGAGAATGTTCTCACGCCCGGGTTTTGCCCATTGTCGATACTGGCAGCACGTGATGCGCGGGGCAGACCAACCCTGCGTCTGTCCAATGACCGGCACTATTACGTCAAGGGTGGCCACGAGCAGATGTGGGACATCGCAGACCATAGATATCTTGGCTCTGAGGACGGTTGGGAAAATGTCGCCCTATGGGGCATGGGGATTGCCAGCCGCGATTTGAATGCGGATGGCCGTGACGAAGTCATGCTGACCTCAATGGGGGATCAACTGTTGCAATTTGCTTTGCCGGATGGCCGCTATACAGCCGCAGATTATGCCATCGGAACCTATGCCCAACGCCCGCATGTTGGTGACGATGGGCGCCCCTCGACCGGGTGGCACGCTGAATTCGGCGATATTGACAATGACGGCCGCGCCGACCTTTTCATTGCAAAAGGGAACGTCGACCAGATGCCGGGCATGGCGACGCGCGACCCGAATAACCTGTTGATGCAGTCGAATGACGGCTCCTTTCATGAGGTGGCCGTGAGCGCAGGTGTCGCAACAACCGATCGGTCGCGGGGGGCTGCTTTGGTTGATTTTGATCTGGACGGGCGTCTGGACCTGATCGTGTCAAACCGCCGCGCTGCGCTTGAGCTATATCAAAATGTGACAGTGGAATTTGGCAACTGGATCACTGTGTCACTGCACCAGTCAGGCGGAAACCGCGATGCGGTGGGCGCAGTTATGACGGTGCGGTCGGCATCATCAACCCAAGCGCTGCAACAGGTGATTGGTGGTGGTCACGGTGGCGGTCAGATGTTGCCGCGCCACTTTGGATTGGGCGCTGACGTGAATGCGCAGATTGAGGTTGAATGGCCGGACGGCACCAGATCAACCCATCAGGCAATGGCGGGTGACCGGGTTCGTTTGACCAAACCCTAATCGACCCTTGGTACGGCCAATCCGCTGGGGACTGTTTTCGGGATACCCAAACGGCCTGTGATGGCCACCGGGTCCGTTAGCGTGTCAAGGAACGCCACCAGAGCGGCAATATCGCCGGGGGTCAGCGCGATGGGTTCGGCCTGAACTGCGACGGCGATTTGCCGTACCTGCACCGGGTCATCGAGCACTTTGAAATCCTCGGACTTGAAATTTGGGAGGACAGCCTGGGTGCGGTCATAGCGGGCCAAGCTTTCTGCCGGATTTGCGTGATCTTCAATAAACCGCGACAGATTGGTGTGCGCGCCCGCGTGTCCGTAAGGGGCGGTCAGAGCGATGTTACGCAAAGAGGGCGTGCGAAACGCAAAGCGATCTGTGGCGCGCCCGGTCACCCGAAAACGGCCCTCGTCGCGCTGATGGTCCTCGAACGTTGCGGCCTTGCCCGGCCCAATCTGTGGCGCGGCCATCGCGTGAAATTGGTGGTCGGTCAGAAATGGGCCGCCGTGGCAGGTGGCACAGCGCGCTGGCCCGAAGAAAAGTTCAAGACCGGCCTGTTGCTGGCCCTTTAGCGCGCGGGTGCCACGCAATACCTCATCAAAAGGCGCGGTATCGGAGCGCCATTCAAAGGCAATAAACGCCGCAATCGCATTGGCGATGTCCGTGAACGCAATTTCATCTGGCTGGCCGATATGAGGATAAACGGTGGCGAATTCGTCGGCATATGCGGGGAGTTCTGCTACGCGACGTGCCAGCATATCCCAAGCACCGTCCGGCCCGGTGATCCGCCCCTGCCGGACAAGGCGGGCAATGTCATTTTCGGCGTAGGAGCCTGCCATTTCATCACGGCTGAGGACCGGAAACATGGTCTGTGCAGCAAGAACAGATGCAAATCCGGTTTCCATATCGGCGTCCATCGGCGTGCGAATGCCACCGGGCCGGGTGGGATCCGCCTCAAGCCGACCATCGTGAAACAGCACGGTAAATTCGGTCGCTCCAAGGTTGAAGAGGCCGGGGGAATTGCGCGGAATACGGTCTTCGGGCAGGTTTTTGGGGTCTGCATGCCGATCGGGCCCAAGCCCGATCCCGCCATCGCCAAACGACAAAGACACGCCATCAGACGTGCCAAAATCGGGATGATGGCAGGTCGCACATGCCGTTTCCCGATTGCCGGACAGGATCGGATCGTAAAACAGAAGCTGCCCCAGCTTTGCCTCTTGCAGATCGACAGGCATGAATGCGGCATCATCGACCGGCGGCGGCAGGGTTTGCGCCGCGGCCAATGATACAATCGACAGAAATATCGCTGCGGCCAGTGGAAAATGCATTGATGGACCATGTTGGATAGGAGTGAGTGCGCGCATCAGCGCGCTTTGACGCAATATCACAGTTGCCATAATTCTGCGAGGCACCAAACCACCTTTTGCGACCAAAGATCAGAGCTGAAGCGGCATCTTTTCAACGTGGAAATCCTGATGAACCGCTGTAGTCTGATCACATTGGCATGCGCATATGGCGTCAGCCCAATCTAGGGAGCACTTGCTATGAATAACCGGGCGCAACAAGCCGTCGAAATCGCGACGGACGCTGGCGACTATGCGCTGGATTTTTTTAAACGTGTTGGGTCGTTGAAGATCGAAGACAAAGGCCATCAGGATTTTGTGTCAGAGGCCGACAAGGCGGTTGAGCTTTTGGTGCGCAAGGGCATTGAAGCGGCGTTTCCTGAGGATGGGATCGTTGGTGAGGAACATGCGCCAAAGCCGTCGGTTTCGGGATACACTTGGGTCATCGACCCGATTGATGGCACCACAAATTTCATCAACAACATTCCTGCCTGGACGGTGGTGATTGCGATTGTGAAAGACGACAAAACGATTGTCGGCGTGACCCGAGACCCCATTCACAACGAGACCTATCTTGCGGAACGCGGCAAGGGGGCATTTTTGAACGGCACACCGTTGGTCTGCCCGCCTGGCGCTGATCTCACACGCGGGACGGTTGGCACCGGATTTTCCAATCGGACCAGCCCGGACGGGGTCCGGCGCCTGATCAACGAGGTGCTCGATGCTGAAGGTGTATTTCACCGCAATGCCTCTGGCGCGCTTTCGCTTGCCTATGTCGCGGCGGGGCGGCTGCTTGGCTATGTCGAAGAACATATGAACGCGTGGGATTGTCTGGCAGGTCAGCTGTTGATTGCAGAGGCAGGGGGGCAGATTGAGCTGCAAAGCGCAGATGAGATGATCGTCAAAGGTGGGCGTGTCGTTGCAGGAAGTAAGGGGGTATTTGATGAATTGGTGCGGATCGCAGACGCCGCTTACAAACCCTGATCCTTGGGCAACAGAACCGGGCCGATCGCGTCGAGCCCAACGTTTATGGTGCTGCCAACGGCAAGCGGTTCATCGACGTTTTCACTTACCGCAAAGATTTCTCCAAAGCCTGCTTTCAGCGTATATTCCATACGGCTACCAACATAGGTTGCTTTTTCAACCTGCATCTCGATGCCATTGGCGGCCCCAAGTTTAAGACGTGTCGGGCGCACGGCAAGTTGTGCGGGACCTGACGACAGGCCGCGCGCGGGTAAGGTGTGTTTGAAACCAGCGATGTCAATTTCCGCGGTCTCGTTTTTTACCGAGATAACCTCGCAAGGGATGATGTTGGCCTCGCCAATAAAGTCGGCCACAAACCGATCTGCGGGGGCATCATAGAGCTGTCGTGGTGTCCCGATCTGCGCAATCCCGGCGTTGCGCATGACCACGATTTCATCTGATACCGCCAATGCTTCTTCCTGGTCGTGGGTCACATAAACCACTGTCAATCCAAGGTTCTGTTGAATTTCGCGGATTTCCTCGCGGACCTGACGCCGCAGCTTGGCGTCAAGGTTCGAAAGGGGTTCATCAAAGAGCAGAACTTGCGGTTCCAACACCAACGCGCGTGCCACTGCGACCCGCTGCTGTTGTCCACCTGACAACTCAGACGGCAACCGGTCGCCGTAACCTTTGAGACCGACAAGGTCCAACCCCTGCGCCGCGCGATCCTTAGTCTCGGATTTGTCAAAACCCGAAAAGCCCAAGCCGTAGGATACGTTTTCCATTACGGTCATATGCGGGAACAGGGCGTAAGACTGGAACACCATCGACACATCACGGTCGGTCGCGGGCAGCAATGTCACATCCCGGTCTCCGATCAGGATCGAGCCTTTGGTGGCCATTTCGAGCCCTGCAATCATCCGCAGCGTCGTCGTCTTGCCGCATCCCGACGGCCCCAGCAGCGTGACCAGCTTGCCCGCTTCGATCTCAAGATTGATGTTGTCCACGGCAACCACGTCTTTGCCATAAATCTTGGTGACATTGCGAAAGCTGACCGGCGACGCTTTGGAATTAATGCTCATTTCAGGTCCTCAAACATTGGGGTGCGATTGGGTCATGCGCCGCCCGATTTTTATGCGGCCAACCACTAATTGCATCAAAGTAACAACGCCCAGCATTACGAAAATCAGCGTCGTCGAATAGGCAATCGCAAGCCCGTAGTCGTTATTCTCAACCCGCCCAATGATATAGCTGGTGGCCATATCGTATTCGGCTGATACCAAGAAAATCACCGCAGAAATGGCCGTCATCGCGCGTACGAAACTGTAGACGAGGGCGGCCAGAATTGCCGGGCGCAGCAGCGGCAGAATGACCCGCCGGAATGTCTGCCAAGAATTTGCGCCAAGGGTCAGTGACGATTCATCCAGTGATTTATCAAGCTGCGACATCGACGCGATCCCGGCCCGCACACCCACCGGCATGTTGCGGAAAATGAAGCTGACCACCAGAATGATGCCGGTCCCGGTGATCTCAATCGGGGGCACGTTGAAGGCCAGAATATAACTTACCCCGATGACCGTGCCGGGAATGGCAAAGGACAACATCGTGCCAAATTCAAAGGCGTTCTTGCCTGCGAAGGTTTGGCGCGTCAGCAGATAGGCGGTGATCAACCCCACAATCGCGGTGAGTGGAGCTGCAATCGCTGCAATTTTTAGCGTGGTCCAAAAGCTGTCCCATGCGGCACCTGACCAACGAATGCCCGCATCCTCAAAGCGGAAAGAAAACGCGGTGACGTAGTGCTTGAATGTCAGCGTGTTGTTGACGCCCCACAGTTCCACCACTGAGCCATAAAAGATCATCGCATAGATCACGACTGTGAATGCGGCCCAGATCATCGCGAGGACAAGAACCGGGATCGACAATGCGCGCGGCATATGTGGATGCACGCCGCTGTCGCCCTTGCCCGATACGGTGGTGTAGCTCTTTTTCCCGAGCCAGAACCGCTGTGCGTAGAACGCGCCAAGCGTAAAGCAAAGCAGGACCATGGCCAGCACCGCCGCTTTGCCCTGATCATATTGTGCGCCGACGATGGCAAAGAATATCTCGGTCGAGAGCACGTCATAATTGCCACCCAAGACCAGCGGGTTGCCAAAATCGGCCATGCTTTCAATAAATCCCAGCAGGAATGCATTTGCTAAACCGGGCCGCATCAACGGCAACGATACCGTTTTGAACACCTGCCATTTTGATGCGCGCAGCGTTTGTGCCGCTTCCTCCATTGAGGGTGATACGCCTTCGACGACGCCGATCAGGACCAGAAAGGCGATCGGGGTAAAGGCCAGAACCTGCGCGATCAGAACACCAGGTAACCCATAAAGCCACCGTGTTGGTTGGGTGCCAAACAGTTCCGAAAAGTACACATTCACCGACCCCGAGAGGCCAAACAACAAGATCAGCGCAAGGCCAATCACAAAGGGTGGCGTGATGATCGGCAGGACAGTCAATGCCCGCAGTGCGCGTTTGTACCGGAACCCTGACCGGGTCACGACAAGCGCGAAAACCAACCCCAGTGCTGTGGTGAGAAACCCAACCATGACGGCCAAAAACAATGAATTCCACGCGACACCGCACTTTGCGCCCCAAAGGCAGCCAAGGCCCCAGAGCCTGTCATCAAAGAATTTCGAGGCAAAGACCGCAATGGAATATCCACCGTCTTCAGTGATGAACGCCGCTGTCAGCATCTTGGCGATGGGGAAGAAAACAAACACGGTTACGATCACCACAACGCCGCCAATCGAGCTGACAACGAAGACATCGCCATTGATTGCACCACGTGCGGCGATGCCTTGGGTGAAGAGGAACAGGAAGGCTGAGGCGACGATCAGTGCGCCATAGCCCATGCCGAATTGCCGGTCGCCAAGATCGCCATAAAGCGCCGAGGCCCATTCGAAGTTCCAACCGCGAATGCCAATTGCAAAGCCCTGCAAGATCAACCAGCCAAAGCCAAAGGCCCCGGCAAGGATCAGGATTTTCGCGTAAACAGGATCTGTCTTGCGCTTTTTTAGCACTGCAAATGGGGCCAGCAGAGGCACGATCAACGGGGCCAGCCACAGCTTTTCGCCTTGGGCAATCAGGAACGCGCCGGGGGCATAATCAGCGTCAAACGGATAGCCGTCCGTGAACCATTCAAACGTGAAAAAATCCTCCACCCCGTACCAGGGGAGGAGGAAAAAGCCGACCAACCCGGCGATGATCCAGAAGACCAGAACCGAGTTGGACGTTTGCTCAGATGTAATGGTGCGCATTTTTACTGCGGCAGCACAGACACCTCATCGTCCCACTTTTTCAACAACCGCTTGCGTTCATCGGATGAACCATAGGTCTTGAAGTCGTAGTCAATCAGTTTGATCGAACTCATGTCAGGTGCGCTTGGCGAGGTTTCCGCACCGACATTTGAGGGCACCTGAAACGCCTTCACCTGAAGGGCAAGATTCTGTGCTTCAGCGCTGAGCGCCCAGTCGTAGAACTTTTTGGCCTCTTCCATATTGCGCGCGCCTTCGACGATCGACATAGAGCCGATTTCATAACCAGTGCCTTCGGCGGGTGCGACCACCTTGACCGGGAAACCGGACACCGCCTGGGCCACAGCGTCGTGCATGAATACGATGCCGATTGTGGTCTCACCGCGCCCGGCGGCCTTGATCGGGGCAGAGCCGGATTTGGTGTACTGGTTGATGTTCGCGTGCAGGCCTTTCATGTAGTCAAAGCCGCCGTCTTCGCCAAATAACTGCACCATCGTCGCCAAGGTCGTATAGGCGGTGCCGGATGAATTTGGGTTCGCCATCTGAACGTGACCCTTATATTCAGGTTTGGTCAGATCGGCCCAGGACGCCGGTTCAGGCAAGTTGTTTGCGGCCAGCAGATCGGTGTTATAGCCATAGCCCAAAGCGCCTGAATAAATGCCAATGGTTCGGTTGCCGGCACTTTCAGCCTGAGAGATTGCCCAAGGATGCAATTGGTCACGCATGGGCGAAATATATTCTGCGGTCAGGCCTTCTTCTGCTGCCTGCAAATGCGGATCACCTGTGCCGCCCCACCAGACATCGCCCTTGGGGTTTGACGCCTCTGCCTTGATCTGTGCAAAGGTTTCGCCGGATGATTTGCGGGTCATCGCAACGTCGATCCCTGTTGCATCCTGAAAGCTGTTGGCCATCAACTGGCACCATTCTTCTTGCGCGCTGCAATAGAACGTCAGCTTTTCTGCCTGCGCGCTTCCTGCGGCTGCAAACGCGAGCGCGGACGCACCCAACATCAATTTCAGTGTGTTCATCGTAATTCCTCCCAGAGCTTTTTTCTTTTTGTGACCTTAGGTTAAGAACCGGCACGCGATCTGGCAACAGAATTGTGAAGGCGGCCGTTGGCGGTTCAACGGGCCTGTGCCGCCAAGGCTTCAATTGTGCGCCAACCGGAATTGGGTGTTTGATTGGCGTAGGTGAGTTCGAAAAATGACCCACCGCCCGGTGACTGATCATGGTTGCGGCTGATCGGCAGGTTCGCCAGATGACAATAGAGCAGGGTGCCAACCGCCCCGTGACCAACAAAAAGAATGTCACCGTCGGTCGCAGAGGGCAGGCTGTCAAAAAACGCGGCCACGATCCGCGACTGCGCCGCCCTCGCTGTTTCCCAGCCATGATAGCTGATCGTCGGATGGGAAAAGAATTGGTCCGCGGCGGTTTCAAATGCGTGGCTGGGCAAATAGCCGGTCGCGCTACGGTCGTTTTCATGCATGTCTTCGCGCACGATGATGTCGCATCCCAAAGCCTCGGCCAAAGGCTCGGCTGTTTCGCGCGCTTTGGTTTCTGCGCTGCTGATGATGGTCGTTGTGCCGGTCAATGCGCCAGAGCTGGCAAGCGACACCATGCGGGAACGGCCAAGGTCACTGAGCGACCATTTGCGCACATCCAGTTCAGGATCAATCAGGACCTGTGGATGGGTGATATAGCGTATCTTACCAAGCATGATCATCAATTGCTGAATGATGGCTGGCCGCACAAACCGTGATCTGCATCCCTCTCACTTTGCGAACCAATCAGCCAGTTCAACAGCTTTACCTGTCTGCGCACTTTGCTGGGCTGCAAATCCCATCAACACCGCTTTTTTGCCATCGTCGAGACTGACGCCGGGCGCATCAAGCTCACCGCGCACCAATTTCAGAAACAACTGGTGTTGATAAAAGGTCGATCCGTTGTGATCGCCTGCGTCGAGCAAAGCGGGATCAACAGGGATCGGGGTGGTGACCGGGCCGCGCGGGTCGCGGGGGCTTTCGATCAGCAAAGGCGTCGGTGGGGCACCCAGATGTTCCGGCCAGAACCGCCCCGGACCTGGCACCTTGGCTTCGAGCTTGCCCAGTGGCCCGACGGCCGAAATCTCTTCCTGAAACTCCGCGCCTTCCGCGAACATGCACAGATCCAACATCGCGCGCGCGCCGTTCTCAAAATCAACGATGACAAAGCCATTGTCGATGATATCTGAGTGCAAGCCATCGTAGGTCTCATCCAGATGGTTTACGTCCTGTGCAGCCGAGGCCATGATCCGCACCGGTTCTGCCCCGATCAGCAGCCGCATCAGGTCGAAGAAGTGACAACACTTTTCAACAAATGTCCCGCCCGTCTTGGCATTGAACCGGTTCCAATCGCCGACTTTGGTGAGGAACGGGAAGCGGTGTTCACGGATCGTCAGCATCTTGATCCCGCCGGTGGCCTGCACCACCCGACGAGCAAATGCAGCAATGGGCGGCATAAAGCGATATTCCATAGCGACCCAGACGGGGGCAGGGTAATTTCGCTCAAACTCTTTTAACGCGGCAAGATGGGCAATGTCGGTGAACAAAGGCTTTTCCACAAGAATGGGCAATGCGCGGATGGTCGCGATTTCGCAAAGCTGGTCCATATGGCAAAAGTTTGGACTGGTGATGACCAGACAATCAACATCGTCTTGGGCCAAGAGTTCGACCAGAGAGTTGACAGGCCGTGCGCCGGGGGCCGTTTCAAGGGCAGAGGCCGCCATTTGCGTGTCTGGTTCAAAGATCACTGTGACCCTTGCATTGTCCAGCAAAGCGATGTTGCGCAGGTGCTCGTGGCCCATCATGCCGCAGCCGATCATGCCGTATCTGATTGTGTTACCCATGAATTTCTCATTTCAACCGTTGAACGTATTGTGCCTGTTTGGTGTCAAACCACGTGCGCGAGTATTCGACCGGCATCGGTGCATCTGCCCAGCTGAGCCGTTCGATAAATCCAGTTGTTGTGGTGGGGCGCACCGGGAAAAGGGTGGGGGCCCAGTTGGGTACCGCGTCGATACTGACGTAATCTTCGGCGCGCGAAATCCACAGATCCAGCTTGGTGCGGTAATGATGATAAAGGGACTCTGACAACCCACCGGCGGTTACGATTCCCGCGCTTTGATCCAGCCAGATTTCTTCGATTGCGACAATTGTATCATTCAGATAGCGCAAACGGCGGATGCGGGTTGCTTTAGTTGATGTGCCAAATTCAGGCAGGTCGTCCGGTTTGGTCAGCAAGGCCACATCCAAGACATCCGCCCGGGGCAAGCCACCACCCTTGCGCAATTCGAGCCGGAACATGGCATAGACACTGTCGACCGCATCGCCCTGTCTGATGTAATTGCCAGACCCTTGTATGCGTTCCAGCAAGCCCTTTTTTTCAAGC
The DNA here is from genome assembly GCF_042611115.2 of Sulfitobacter sediminivivens. Taxonomy (NCBI): domain Bacteria; kingdom Pseudomonadati; phylum Pseudomonadota; class Alphaproteobacteria; order Rhodobacterales; family Roseobacteraceae; genus Sulfitobacter; species Sulfitobacter sediminivivens. Next base: position 73,673 of record NZ_JBHGAR020000008.1, on the reverse strand, counting down.
TCATTGAGCGATTTTCGCAAGGTTCCGACCGATACATTGAAGCCCGCTGCCATCTCTCTCTCTGGTGCCAGACGTTCCCCGTTGATCAATCGCCCTGATGCAATTTCGCGCATCAGGAACTCGCTGATTTGCACAAACCGGGGCAAGGCGTGCGGTGGGTGGTCGGTATAGGCCATCAAAGGTCTGCCTTTCAGACAGGGCGCGGTTTGCGAAATTGATACACTATTGATCTACATCAATTCGGGTGCTACGCAATACTTAAGTGAGAACCAATGCGCGGAGAACCCTGATGTCTGTCGTCCCCATCACCTCGGCTGATCTGACCGCGACGGAGGTGTCCTGGTTTTCCGCGTTATGCTCTGATGATTATCAATTCCTGGGTGTCCCTGATGGTGCATTGCGATCCAGTTGGGAGCATTGCTCGAACATCGTGAAGACCGCCGAGGCGCAGGGTTTCCGAAATATCCTGTGCCCGTCATCCTATCAGGTGGGGCAGGATACGCTGTCGTTCGTCGCGGGCTGTGCGCCGATCACCGAAACGATCAATCTGCTTGCTGCTGTGCGCTGCGGCGAGATGCAGCCGATCATGCTGGCCCGGACATTGGCAACCCTTGATCACATGCTCAAAGGTCGGCTGACGGTGAACATCATCAGCTCAGATTTCCCCGGTCAGAAAGAAGACAGCGCTTATCGCTATCAACGCTCTCGTGAGGTGGTTGAGATCCTCAAGCAGGCCTGGACCCAGGACGAGATCAACCATCACGGTGAAATATACAATTTTGAAGGACTGACCACCGATCCGGTCAAACCCTATCAAACGGGCGGTCCGCTTCTTTATTTCGGAGGGTATTCGCCACAGGCTTTAGAACTCTGCGGACAGCATTGCGATGTCTACCTGATGTGGCCCGAAAAGATCGAAGAGTTGAAAGGCCGGATGCAGGCGGTCAACGCGGTTGCGCAAAGCCATGGTCGCACGCTGGACTATGGGTTGCGGGTGCACATGATCGTGCGCGACACCGAAGCGGAAGCCAAGGAATATGCCGATCATATCGTGTCCAAACTGGACGATGAATACGGCCGCATGATCCGTGACCGCGCGCTTGATTCCACCTCGCTTGGTGTGTCGCATCAGGCCAAGAACCGCGAGTTGGCGGACAAATTCGGTTATATTGAACCAAACCTGTGGACAGGTGTGGGCCGCGCGCGTTCGGGATGTGGTGCGGCACTGGTCGGGTCAACGGATCAGGTTTTGTCCAAAATCGAAGAGTATAAAAAGATGGGCATCCGCGCCTTCATCTTTTCGGGCTATCCGCATCTGGATGAAGCAGTGCATTTTGGCAGTCGCGTTTTGCCCCAGTTGGAAACCTGTTCTTTGCCTCAGGTCTATGGCCGGGTTCCCGCAAACACACCCATGACACCCCTTGGCGCTGGAGATCGTACATAATGGAACGCGTAGCCCTGAATAAAGATTTGAGCTTTAGCCGCATCATCTATGGCATGTGGCGCGTTGCGGACGACGCAGACACATCACCGAGCCATGTCGAGGCCAAAATTCAGGCAGCCTTGGATCAGGGCATCACGACCTTTGATCAGGCCGATATCTACGGCGGCTACACGGCTGAGGCGATTATGGGTGGCGCGCTGAAAGCCAATCCAGCGCTGCGTGCCCGGATGGAGATTGTCAGCAAATGCGACATCGTGGTGGATGCAGGGCGTCATGCGGGCGCGTCGGTCAAGCACTATGACACCTCAAAGGCGCATATCAACGCCAGCGTGGATGCATCGCTGGCTGATATGGGCACAGAGCATATTGATCTTTTGCTGATCCACCGTCCCGATCCGTTTATGGATCATCACGAAACCGGCGCTGCATTGGATGCTGTTGTGGCATCTGGCAAAGTGGGTGCCATTGGGGTGTCGAATTTCAAACCATGGGATTGGGAGCTGCTGCAATCAACGATGACCAATACACTCGTCACCAATCAGATTGAGATCAGCTTGGCTGAAATCTCTCCCTTCACAAATGGCGATCTGGCGTTTCACCAGCGGATTGGCACGCATTTGATGGCATGGTCGCCACTGGGGGGCGGATCATTGATGACCGGTCAGGGTGCTGTGGCAAAAGCGATGGACAAGGTCGCCGCCGATCAGGGCGTTGACCGTGCCGCCGTTGCCGTTGCGTTCTTGTTGGCGCATCCGGCGAAAATCCTGCCAGTGATGGGCACCAACAACATCGACCGCATCAAAGGCATTTCAGATGCGTTGAAGGTCAAGATGGATCGTCAGACATGGTTCAAATTGTACGAGGCGGCTTTGGGTTGCGAGGTTGCGTAAATGGCGGATGGAGGTTCAGAAATGATGATGCAGGCGTTCAAACCGGACCCCACGAACACCCGCGCTTTGCGTGACGCCTTTGGGCGGTTTGCCTCGGGCATCACCATTGTCACCGCAGCGTCAGACGATGGTCCGGTCGGGATCACCGCCAACAGTTTTTCTTCGCTGTCGCTGGACCCGCCTTTGGTGTTGTGGTCGCCTGATGCGAAATCGCGGCGGTTTCCGTATTTTGCCGCCGCAAAACATTACGCCATCCATGTGCTGGCGGTGGAGCAAGAAGCACTGTGCCACGGGTTTTCCAAATCTGCCTTTGCATTTGACGGGCTGGACATGAACATAAGCGCCAACGGCGTGCCGTTGATAAAAAATTGCCTTGCAAGATTCGAGTGCGAGCAGCGTATAGTATACCCCGGAGGCGATCATAAGATTGTTGTGGGGGAAGTTATGGCAGCAGAAATGCGCGATGGTGACGCGCTCACTTTCTTCGCGGGTCAAATCAGATCGTTAGAAGGGTAATGCTCAGCATCGTCACATATCTTGCTCATTTCAATCGGTTTGTGCTGCGCATCGGGCGCGGCGTCGGTGCGTTTGCAATGGCGGTGATGGTGCTGGCGATCCTGATACAGGTCGTCTTTCGGTATGGGTTCAACAACGCGTTGCCCTGGCCGGACGAGGCCGCGCGGTTCTGCATGCTGTGGATGACCGGACTGATGGCACCGACTGCGTTTCGCCGTGGTGGGTTTGTGGCGATTGATATGTTCGGTCGCGCGCTGCCATCCTCAATCGGGCAAGTGCTGAACCTTGTGCTGCTGCTGATCAGCCTGCTTGTGCTGATTGTTGCGGTTCAGATCGGTTGGAACGAGGTCACAGGATTTGGCGGTCGGTTCAAGACCGCGGCGCTTTATCTGCCCACATCTCTGGGGTTTGACACATGGTTTCGGATCCCGCGCTCTTGGATGATGGCATCGCTTCTGGTGGGGGTTGTCCTGCTGACGCTTGTGAACATCGAACTGATCTTGCGTGCTTTTTTCACGCTCCTTGGCAAGGGAGGCACCCTGCCGCCGGTTGCCTTTCGTGCCAAGACAGGAGCCGAGTAAATGCTGGTCTGGTTCCTGCCTGTTTTTCTGGTCTTTCTGTTGGTTGGTCTGCCGGTCTTTTTTGGCCTTTTGGCGGCTCCGGGTTTGCTGCTTTGGTTGAACGGTCAGGAAAAAGACATCACCCTTCTTTATCGTAATGTTTACAATGGTATGGACAGCTTTCCCTTGATGGCGATCCCATTCTTCATGCTGGCTGGTGAGCTGATGAACAAAGGTGGCATCACCATGCGTTTGGTCGAATTCTCCCAAGCGTTGATGGGTCATCTGCGCGGCGGCCTAGCCCATGTGAACGTGCTGTCCTCGATGCTGTTTGCCGGTCTGTCAGGATCTGCGGTGGCTGATACATCGGCACTGGGGTCGATGCTGATCCCCGCGATGGAAAAACAGGGCTATACCACCCGGTTTGCGGCGGCGATTACGGCGGCCAGTTCTGTAATTGGGCCGATCATTCCGCCTTCTGGCATCATGATCATCTATGCCTATGTCATGGGCGAAAGCGTGGCCGCGCTGTTTCTTGCGGGCATCGTTCCCGGTGCCATGGTCGGGATAGGACTGATGGTCATGGTCAAATTCATGGCCGACAGGTACGATTTCCCGGTTGCCAGCCGCAAGTATTCCTGGGGCGAACGGGGCCAGGCCAGCCTCAAGGCATTCTTTCCGCTGTTAACGCCAGTGATCATTCTGGGCGGGATCTTGGCTGGTGTTTTCACACCGACTGAAGCTGCTGCCGTCGCGGTCGCCTATTCCCTGATCATCGGGTTTTTCGTGTTGCGCACGCTGACCATAAAGGAAATCCCTGACATCCTGATCCGTGCTGGTCTGACGTCTGCTGTCGTCATGTTGCTGGTGGGGGCGGCGATGGCGTTCAAAACGGTGGTCAGCCTGAGCCATACCCCCGAACATCTGGCGGAATTTGTGCTGACGCTTTCCAAGGACCCGCTGGTCTTGTTGTTCCTGATCAACCTTCTGCTTTTTGTGGTTGGCATGTTCTTGGATGCCGGTCCTGCGATCATCATTCTGGGTCCGATCTTGGGTCCAATTTTTGTGAGCCTTGGTGTCGATCCGATCCATTTTGCCATCATCATGAGCGTGAACCTGACCGTGGGACTGGCGACACCGCCGATGGGACTGGTGTTGTTTGTGGCCTCCGCAGTGTCAGGTGAACGGGTCGAAACCATCTCAAAGGCGATCCTGCCGTTCTTGGCGGTTGAGGTCATAGTGATCTTTCTGATCACCTACATTCCGGCACTATCGATGACGATCCCGCGGTTGACGGGTTTCGCGAATTAACAAAAATAACTGAGTATCCAGGGAGGAAATCATGCTCAAGAATGCGATCAAATCACTCACCCTCGCGGCAATGCTTTCGGGCGCTGCCGTTTCGGCGATGGCGGCGGATTATAAAATCCGGGCGACCGCAAACTCCAATGAAAACGACGAAGATTATGATGGTCTGGTGGTGTTCAAGAACTACGTCGAAGCGGCATCGAATGGCGCGATCGAAGTGGAGCTTTTCATCGGGACCCAGCTTTGCTCAAATGGCGCGGAATGCCTGCAGGGTGTGGCAGATGGCACAGTCGATGTGTACATCTCCACGTCTGGCGGCGCGTCGGGGATTTTCCCTTATGTGCAGGTTCTTGATCTGCCGTATCTGATGGCAGATGACCGGATTGCCGAAAGCGTATTGTCGGGCGATTTTACCCGTAAGATGCGGGCCATGGCCCTTGAGGATTCAGACAATTCCATCCGTCTGATGACCATTGGCAACACCGGCGGCTGGCGCAACTTTGCCAATACAAAGCGCCGGGTGGCTGAACCTGCGGACATGGCGGGTCTGAAAATCCGCACTGTGGTTGCCGACTTGCCGCAAGAGTTGGTCAAAGCGCTTGGTGCGTCGCCAACGCCGATCCCTTGGCCCGAGCTTTTTACGTCTTTCCAGACCGGGGTTGTTGAAGGCTCCAAAAACGGCATTACTGACATCATGGGCATGAAGTTCCCCGATGCGGGTCTGCAATATGTCACGCTGGACGGTCACGCCTACATGGGTGCGCTGTGGTGGATGAACAACGAGAAGTTCATGGGCATGCCAGAGGATATGCGTCAGGTTGTGAATGATGGATTCTATGCCTTGCAGCAGGCAACCTTTGCGTCACCAAAACGTAAATCCATTGCGGCTTACGAGGAATTTGTCGCGGGGGGTGGTGACCTTTATGTACCAACACCAGAGCAAAAGGCCGCGTTCAAAGAAGCGGCTTCGCCTGTTTATGATTGGTTCAAAGGCAATGTCACACGTGGCGATGAGATTTTTTCCGCTTTGACAGAAGCCGTTGCCGCGGCTGAGGCGGATGTCAGTGCCGCACGGGCCGCTGACCTGAACTAGCCTTAGCGGTGATGATATCAAAATGGGCGGCAACGCCCATTTTCTTTGCCCGACAGTGGGGCATCCATCACCGAAACGGATACATCCAGACCTTGTAGTCAGCGATCAGGACATGCGCTTTATCGATCTCTTCGGGGGTCATCTTTTTGACCACCTCTTCCAGACTGATCGCGGCATCGGGGTCGCCGCCTATGGCCGAGAGTGTGTACCACATATAGGCCCGGACGAGGTCGGGCGCGGGCAGGCCGCGGCCAACCTCGTAGTACCAGCCGATCCCCGATTGCGCGCCGGGATGCCCCTTGAGGGACGCGCGCAGATACCATTCAAAGGCGCGCTGATCGTCGCGCGTCACGCCAAGGCCCATCGCGTACATCACACCGATCAACTCCTCGGCGTCCGCATTGCCGGACCGGGCCGCTGGCCACAGTGCCTCTTTGGCCTGGGCAAATTTACCCGCCTCCATCAGATCGCGCGCTGCTTCGATGTCAGCAAAGGCAGGCACCGCCATCAGCAGAAAACCCATCAGTATCTTGTGCATCTGCTTACTCTTTTCTGTCTCATGGCGGTCCCGGCCTATGCACAGACCGGACAGCAAATTGGGCCAGATGATTTCATCCAGTTTGACAGCAAGCAGGCTGCTCTGGGTCAGCTTCTCTTTTACGACAGAATCCTGTCGGGCAACAAGAATATTGCGTGTTCAACCTGCCACCACCCTGACCTTGGCACCGGCGACGGTCTGTCGCTGGGCATTGGTGAGGGGGGTGAAGGTCTGGGGGCGGGGCGGACCGCCGGGACAGGTGCCAGCCTCATCAAAAAGCGGATCCCCCGCAATGCGCCCGGACTTTGGAACCTTGGGGCCAAAGGGCTGACGGTGATGTTTCATGATGGTAGGCTGAGTGTTTCGGATGCCTATCCCAGCGGTTTTGATTCACCAGCTGAGGAATGGCTGCCCACAGGTTTCAACTCTTTGCTTGCTGCGCAATCGGTGTTTCCCCTTGTCGCGCAATTTGAGATGGCCGGAAACCCGCGCGAAAATGAAATTGCAGGTGCGGTGCATGACCGGATTGATGCAGCTTGGCCGATTTTGGCAAAACGCGTGCGGGTCACAGGTGATTATGGTGCACGGTTTGTCGATGCGTTCGCGCATATCGACAAGGGCGAGGACGTCACGATTGTCGACATCGCCAATGCACTTGCTGCGTTCATTGGCACCGAATGGCAAAGCATCGACAGCCCCTATGACCGGTTTCTGGCGGGTGATGGGACGGCGCTGTCGGATGCGGCGCGACGGGGCAAAGACATGTTTTTTGGCAAAGGCAACTGCGCAAAATGTCATGCGGGCCCGCTCTTTTCCGATCAGTCATTTCATGCGCTGCGCCTGCCGCCATTTGGGCCGGGTCGCACACGACGGTTTGATCCGATGGTCCGCGATGTTGGCAGGATGGGTGAAAGTGATGTGTTGGAAGACGCGTATCGGTTCCGCACGCCAATGTTACGCAATGTAGCGCTGACCGCACCTTATGGGCACAACGGCGCGTATCCGACGCTTGCGGGTATCATCCGGCACCATGTTGATCCTGCGGGATCATTTTCACGCTGGACGCCCGCCATGGCCGCACTGCCCGATGCGCCTGCGATCAGCGCCATCGACTTTGTTGTCTGGAATGATCGGTTGGAAATGGCACGTCACGCGGCAGCAAATGATCTTGTGCCAGTATCGATATCCGAAGAGGATATTGCAGACATCGAGGCCTTTTTGCACAGCCTGACAGGTGCTGCCGCGACCAAGGGGCGGCTTGGCATTCCTGTGTCGGTCCCCAGTGGTCTGCCGGTCGATCATGGGTCACTTGCAGGGAGCAATTGACCGGTTGACTTGGTGTGGTCACGCGGCCTCGGCTGGTGCTTCCTTTGCGCCGGTCATGAACGCAACGGCATCGGACATTGTGTAATCCTTTGGATTAATCACACACAGACGTTTGCCGAGCCGGTGGATGTGGATGCGGTCCGCGACCTCAAACACATGGGGCATATTGTGGCTGATCAGAATGATTGGAATGCCGCGCGATTTTACGTCCTGGATCAGCTCCAGAACTTTGCGGGATTCCTTTACCCCCAACGCCGCGGTTGGTTCATCGAGGATGATCACCTTGGACCCGAATGCGGCGGCGCGGGCCACCGCAACACCCTGACGCTGGCCCCCTGACAGGGTTTCGACCGCCTGATTGATGTTCTGAATTGTCATCAGCCCAAGTTCGGTCAGCTTTTCACGGGCCAGCCGCTCCATTTTCGGGCGGTCAAGCTTGCGGAACCATTTGCCCATGATCCCAGGATGCCGCAGTTCGCGACCCATGAACATATTGTCTGCAATCGACAGGGCAGGGGACATCGCAAGTGTTTGATAGACCGTTTCAATCCCAGCCTCGCGGGCCTGAATGGGGGATTTGAATTGGATCTCCTTGCCTTCAAGAAACACCTGACCCCCATCCGGGATAACGGCACCTGACACGGCTTTGATCAAGGATGATTTTCCCGCACCGTTATCGCCGATAACAGCCAGGATTTCGCCGGGCATCAGATCAAAATCACAATGATCAAGTGCGGTTACTTTGCCGTAGCGCTTCACAAGGCCGCGGCCTTTTAGAATAGGTTCCATTATGCTGCCACCTTTCTGATCCATTGATCCACGGCCACCGCCGCGATGATAAGAACGCCGATCAGCAGATAGGTCCATTGTGCATCAGCGCCCATCAGACGCAGGCCCAGCGTGAAGACACCAACGATCAGCGCGCCAAAAAATGTTCCCAAGATGGAACCGCGACCGCCAAAAAGCGATATGCCCCCGATCACTACCGCCGTGATACTTTCGATGTTCAAAAGCTGTCCCGATGTCGGCGAGACCGAGCCGATCCGGCCAATCAAGGCCCATCCGGCGAATGCACAGATCAAGCCGGCGACTGCGTAGACAGAGATGATCGTGCCCTTGACGTTTACGCCAGACAACTCCGCCGCTTCAGGGTCGTCGCCCACCGCATATACATGACGCCCCCAGGCGGTGTGTTTCAAAACATAGGCCAACAGGATCACCAACACGACCAGGAACACGACACCGACGGTAAACACCGCAGCGCCAACATTAAACTTGGCCCCAAGAAACTGGAGAAGTGCGGCGTTGGCTGCGATATCCTGACTGCGGATCGTTTCGTTGGCGGAATACAGAAAATTGGCCGCGAGCACGATTTGCCACATGCCAAGCGTTACGATGAACGGCGGCAATTTCATGACCGCAACAAGCCAGCCGTTTGCATAGCCGATGGCCGTCCCAGCCAGCAGACCGCACACCACCGCGATTTCAACAGGGATGCCATATCGGAAGGTAAATTGTCCCATGACAACGGATGAGATGACCGCAATCGCCCCTACGCTCAGGTCGATGCCCGCGGTCAGGATCACCAGCGACTGTGCCGCCGCCACGATGCCCACGATCTGCACCTGTTGCAGGATCAACGTTAAGGCAAAGGGTGAGAAAAACTTGGATCCCAGAAGAAAGCCAAACACAATGATGGAGGCCAGCAAAACGATCAATGGCACCAGTGCCGGGTTGGTATGCAGCCAGTGTTGGAGCGTGCCGACGATCCCCCGGTGGGGATCATCAAATTTTGCGATCCCGTCCATTTTTGTGTCTGCATTCGACATTGGGTCCCTCCCTTTAGCTTGAAAAGGGGCGGGCCAAGCCGCCCCTTTCATTCACGTTGGTCACTGACGCGTGGTCGATTTTAGCCCCAGCAGAGTTTCGTACCCTCTTCGGTGTCGATGCTTTCAACGCCTTCCACGGGTTCATCCGTGACCAGTGAAACACCAGTATCGAAGAAGTCTTTTCCCGGTGTCAATGCGGGCTTTGTACCGTCTTTGGCCCATGCTGCGATGGCCTCGACACCTTTGGATGCCATCAGCATCGGATACTGCTGAGAGGTGGCACCGATGACGCCGTCCTTGATGTTTGCGATGCCGGGGCAGCCGCCATCAACAGACACGATCAGCACGTCATTTTCACGACCGATGGATTTCAGCGCCTCATAGGCACCCGCAGCGGCAGGTTCGTTGATGGTGTAGACCACATTGATTTCGGGATCTTTGACAAGCAGGTTCTCCATGGCTTTGCGGCCACCTTCTTCGTTACCGGCGGTGACATCGTTGCCAACAATGCGGGGGTCGGTTTCATCGCCATTCACGTTGGGGTCGGCCAGATCGATCCCGAACCCCTGCAAGAAGCCCTGATCGCGCAGAACGCCAACAGTTGGCTGCGACACGGCCAGGTCCAACATCGCGATTTTCGCATTTGCGGCGTCATCACCCAGTTTGGCAGCGGCCCATTTGCCAATCAATTCACCGGCAAGGAAGTTATCGGTGGCGAATGTCGCATCAGCGGCATCAATGGGTGACAGCGGTGTGTCGAGCGCAATAACAACAAGCCCTGCATCACGCGCCTGCTGTACCGATGCAACGATAGAGGATGTGTCGGATGCTGTCAGCAAGATGCCTTTTGCACCATCCGCGATGCATGTTTCGATGGCTGCAACCTGGGTCTCGTGGTCGCCATCAATTTTGCCTGCAAATGATTTGAGCGTCATGCCAAGCTCTGCGGCTTTCGCTTCTGCGCCCTCTTTCATCTTGACGAAGAATGGGTTGGTATCAGTTTTGGTGATCAGGCAAGCGGTGACAGCGTGACCATCAGCGAAAGCAGCACCAGTCAGTGCAGTCATGGTAACGGCGGTTGTGGCGAGTAGTTTCTTCATGATGTCCTCCCAGACGTTGATCCGAATATCGGAGCGGCTATCCGCAGTATTCGCGGAACTCACCTAAAAAGAACTGATTCTTACCGCCACGTCAATAAATAAATAAACTTGATTTATTAATTCGATGTGTCATCTTTAACAGGTCGGACTTTGCATGTAAGGCCTCAGGAATGGATGGGTCGAAAATCAGAGCTCTTAGTGGTGGCGTCAACCAAAGTGGTTTGCGCGATCATAACGAACGCCTGCTTCTTTCGATGCTTCAGCGTAACGGTCCGATGCCGGGCAGCGATCTGGCGCGGGTTGCCGGACTGTCGCCACAGACGGTTTCGGTGATCATGAGAAAACTCGAGAAGGACGGGTTGCTGGCGCGCGGCACGCCTGTTCGCGGGAAGGTCGGAAAGCCTTCGGTCCCGATGATGCTTGCGGCGAATGGAGTGTTTTCACTTGGCGCAAACATTGGGCGGCGCAGTGCTAAGATCGTCTTGATGGATTTTACCGGCGTTGTCCGCGCTGAAAGATCGGCGTCGTTCCAGTATCCGCTGCCTGCTGAGATATTTTCATTCCTAAAGGAAGCCTGTGCTGACCTGACGAATGTGTTGCCAGAGAATTTGCAGGATCGCATTTGCGGCATTGGCATAGCCGCCCCTTTTGAGCTTTGGAACTGGCATGAAATGGTTGGTGCCAGCGCTGAGGAATTCGCGCTTTGGAAGGGTGTGAGTTTTCAGGAGGAAGTCGCCGCGTTTTCCGATTTGCCGGTCCATGTTGTGAACGATGCAACGGCGGCCTGCCGCGCAGAGCATATCTATGGGCGCGGCAAGGAATTCCGCGATTACGCCTATTTCTTTGTTGCCGCTTTTGTCGGTGGCGGGGTTGTTTTGAATCATTCGGTGTTTGAAGGGCATCAGGGAAATGCCGGTGCGCTTGGGTCATTGCGCAGTGTCGGGCCGAATGGTGAAAGCCGTCAGTTGATCGATATTGCTTCCATACATCTTCTTGAGGCGCGTTTGGTCGAAGTTGGTCTAGACCCTCGCGGTCTTTGGAGCAGCGACGACTGGAGCCCCTATGAACGCTATGTCGAACCCTGGATCAGGCAGACAGCGCAGGAACTGGCAAAGGCAGCGCTGTCCACCTGCGCGGTGATCGATTTTGAAGCCATTCTGATCGACGGTGGATTGCCGCCAGACGTCAAGCGCACCCTTGTTGAGCGCACCCGCCGCTACATCTCGAACCAAGATACGCGTGGCTTGATCCCCCCTCAGATCGAAGCAGGCGAGATGGGGCGCAAGGCGCGTGAAGTCGGGGCCGCTTGCGGGCCGATCTGGTCGCAATTTCTTTTGAAATCCAATGCTGGTCTGACGTGAAACGCTTAAAACTGCCTAATATTTAGGCAAGAAACCAAACCGGCCACTCATTCTGGCGTGATGATTGCCAACCCAAATCAAACCTCTAAGGTTGGGTCATGATCAAACCCACCTCTTTTTTCAGCGAAATGCACAGCAATGGTGCCGCCCGTCCGCCCTATGGGGAATACAACACCTGGTTTTCCGGTCAGAACAATGAGCGTCTGGCGAAGAAATCACAAGAGGCCGAAGCCTTTTTCCGCCGCACCGGGATTACCTTTAATGTCTATGGACAAAGTGATGCCGAAGAGCGTTTGATTCCGTTTGATCTGGTGCCGCGGATATTGTCGGGACGCGAATGGACGAAATTGTCCAGAGGGATCGAACAGCGGGTCGTTGCGATCAACGCATTTCTGCATGACATTTATAACCGTCAGGAGATTTTGCGCGCGGGCATCATCCCAACCGAATTGATTGCGCAGAACGATGCCTTCTTGCCGCAGATGATCGATTTCACCCCGCCTGGTGGCGTCTATACGCATATTGTTGGGACCGACATCGTGCGCACAGGCGAAGACGATTTTTTCGTGCTGGAGGATAATGCGCGCACGCCGTCTGGCGTCAGTTATATGTTGGAAAACCGCGAAACGATGCTGCAGATGTTTCCGGAACTTTTCAGCAGCATCAAGGTGCAACCGGTCAGTGACTATCCCAAGAACCTGCGCCGCTCGCTTGAGGCTTGTGCGCCAACATCTTGTTCGGGTCGCCCTCGAGTTGTTGTGCTGACGCCGGGAATTCACAACTCGGCGTATTACGAGCACAGCTTTCTCGCCGATCAGATGGGTGTCGAACTGGTCGAAGGGCATGATCTGCGGGTCGTTGATGGCCATATCGCCATGCGGACGACCCGTGGGTACAAAACCATCGACGTAATTTACCGCAGGGTGGATGATGAATATCTTGACCCGCTGACCTTTAACCCCACGTCCATGCTGGGCGTGCCGGGGATCATGGATGTCTACCGCGCGGGAAATATCGCAATTGCGAATGCGCCCGGTACGGGCGTTGCCGATGACAAAGCCGTCTACAGCTATATCCCTGAAATTGTTAAGTTCTACACCGGCGAACCGGCGATCCTGAAGAATGTCGAAACGCACCGGTGCTCTGAACCTGATCGGCTTCAATACGTGCTCGATAATCTCGCTGATCTGGTCGTCAAAGAGGTCCATGGTTCGGGCGGCTACGGCATGCTTGTGGGGCCTGCGGCGAGCAAGAAAGAACTGGCAGATTTTGCTGACAAGCTGCGCGCACGACCTGCCAACTATATCGCCCAACCGACGCTGGCCCTGTCCACTGTGCCGATCTTCAGCGAAAGTGGTCTGGCCCCACGCCATGTCGATTTGCGGCCCTTTGCGCTGGTCTCGCCCAAGGGGGTGAACATCACGCCTGGTGGTCTGACGCGGGTTGCACTGAAAGAAGGCTCTTTGGTTGTAAATTCCAGCCAGGGCGGCGGCACCAAAGACACTTGGGTATTGGAAGACTGACATGCTGGGAAAAACTGCAGGGGGTCTTTATTGGATGTTTCGTTCGCTGGAGCGGGCGGAAAACACTGCGCGCCTGATTGAGGCGGGGTTTCGGATTGCATTGACCCGGTCCACCAATGCGGAAGCGGAGTGGCGGTCCGTGATTGTGACGTCTGCAGCGCAGGCAAGCTATGAGGCGGGGCATGATGTGTACGACAGCGCGCAGGTGGTCGATTTCCTTCTGCGGGAATTGTCCAACCCCAGTTCGGTCGTCTCAGTCATAAAGGCGGCACGCGACAATGCGCGGCTGGTCCGTACTGCGCTGACCACCGAAGTCTGGTCGGCAGTGAACGAGACCTGGATGTTGTTCACCGATCTGTTGAAAGAGCCGATCCCGCAAACTGAATTACCCGCTGTTCTCGCCACCATTCGGCAGCAATCAGCGCTGGTGCGCGGCGCGCTCTATGGCACCATGCTGCGCAATGATATCTATGACTTCTGCCGTCTTGGCACCTATGTTGAGCGCATGGATAACACCGCGCGCATCATCGACGTGAAGTATTATTCGCTGTTGCCATCGCCGTCTTTCGTTGGCAGCAGACTGGACAATGTCCAATGGGAGACGATTTTGCGCTCCGTTTCTGCACACCGATCTTTTCGCTGGGCCGTTGAGGATGACTTTACAGCGCCCGCCATCGCTGAGTTCCTGATCCTTGATCGCCGCATGCCGCGATCATTGTCGCATTGCGCGAACCAGATTGTCGGATGCCTGTCGCATCTTGCTGAGGAATACGGTGGTCGCGAGGCATCGCATGAGCTTGCGGATGCATTAGACACTCGCCTCAGGAACAGAGATATTAATTCGATTTTTGAAGAAGGCCTGCACGAGTTCGTCGGAAGCGTGCTCGAAAAAACGGCGGATATTGCCGGACAGATTGAACGTGATTACAGGTTTATTGGTTAGATGGAACTTCAGATCAGTCATACAACCGAATATGCCTATGATGCCCCGGTAGATTACGCGTTGCAAAAAGTGCGTCTGCGGCCCTTGCCGTCAAGCATGCAGAACGTGCCCAACTGGTCGGTCGAGATTGCGGGTGGCAAGATCGAGACCAGCTATGCCGATCATTACGGCAATCATGTTGATCTGGTCAGTATCGAACGTGGTGCGCAAAAGCTGACCATTCGCGCAAGCGGAATGGTCGAAACCCTCAACAGTACCGGCATTCTGGGGCAGGTTTTCGGGCGCGCGCCTTTGTGGCACTTTCTTCAGCCAACGGTGCTTACAACTGCGGGCGACGCGATCAAGGCGTTGCCGCGTATCACGGGCAACACGGGGGCACAGTTGAGCGGTCTGCACGACCTTTCCGCCGCCATCCTCAAGGCCCTTCCCTATGAGTATGGCCGGACTGATGTGAACACCCCTGCCGAAGTTGCTCTGCAGGGCAGCCACGGTGTGTGCCAAGATCATGCACAGGTTTTTCTGACTGCGGTGCGGCTCTCTGGTATCCCGGCGCGCTATGTCAGCGGCTATCTGATGATCAACGACCGGGTCGAACAGGACGCAACCCATGCCTGGGCAGAGGCCTATGTGAATGACCTGGGTTGGGTCGGGTTTGACATTTCAAACGGGGTTTCACCGGACGAAAGGTATACGCGTATCGCCATTGGACGCGATGCCCGGGACGCCGCACCGATCGAAGGTTTGCGCATGGGTTCGGCGGATGAGACATTGATGGTATCTGTGCAAGTTCAGCAGTAAAGAGATCACGTCGACTCCATTTAGGTAGAAAAAGATGACTTACTGCATTGGCATGCGACTGGACCGCGGCCTTGTTTTCATGTCTGACACACGCACCAGCGCCGGCGTGGACAACTTTGCTGTCAGCAAGAAAATGTTCTCTTGGCAGGTCCCTGATGAACGGGCCATCACTATCATGACCGCTGGCAATCTGGCCACAACGCAGTCACTGATCAGCCTGCTTGAAGAACGCTCCATTTCCGAACAAGATCGTGATCCAAGCATCCTGCGTCTGCCAACGATGTTTCAGGTGGCGCGGCTGGTTGGATCAACATTGAAAGAGGTGATCACAAGCTCATCTCCAACGGGTCAGACCTCAGATGATCAATTTGGGGCGTCGGTCATCGTGGGCGGGCAGATCAAGGGCGGCAAGCCAACTGTCTTTATGGTCTATTCCGAAGGTAATTTTATCGAAATAACCGACGACACACCGTTTTTTCAGATCGGCGAAACCAAATATGGCAAGCCCATTCTGGTGCGGGCCTATGATTGTGAAATGGACTTTGCGGATGCAATAAAACTGTTAATGGTGTCATTTGATTCCACGGTAAAATCGAACCTGTCCGTCGGTCTGCCCTTTGATCTTCAGGTGTATGAAAACGACACTTTTACCTGTGATCGCACGACGCGGATCAAAAGTGACGATGCCATTTATCAGGAAATTGCATCGGGCTGGGGTGATGCCCTCCGAGACGCGTTTCAGCTTTTGCCGAGTTACAAGCTTTAAGTTGGCAAAGCCTGTTCGATTGCATTGTAAGGGACTGGTAAGCCGCAGATCGGATCTGTTGCGCTGCAACTATCAGGAACGGCACGTTCGTTCTGTGCTTGCGGATTCGGGCATCGCATCGTCCGCCACTCTATTTGGAATTCAATAAAGAACTGCTCCTATTTGATCTCGAACAAAGCCAGCGCGGGCTGCCCCCCTTATTGTCTATGCAGAGTTGGTGCCTGATGCGCCGCAAATATAGACAAGGAGAGACCAAATGCCGGTACTCATTCTGTTTGCCTCCATTGAAGGACAGACCCGCAAGATTGCCCAGTTCATTGAAGAAACGGTCAGCGGCGCAGGGTACGAGGCCACGATCGTTGATGTCTCGGACAAAATGGCCGACGTGACATTTGACGGGTTTGACACCGTCATTCTGGCTGCCCCTGTACATGAACGCAGGCATCCACCCAACTTTGAAGTCTTACTGACAGCGAGCCGGGCTGATCTGGAGGCGCGGCGCACGCTGATGATTTCTGTCAGTCTAGGTGCCGCTTTCCCTAAGTTGATGGGGGAGGCACAGGAGTACCTGGATGAAATGAAAATGCGCACTGGGCTCAAGCCAAATGCTGAGGCGCTTGTCGCCGGGGCGGTTCGGCCCAGCAGCTATGGCTATTATGAAACTGAGGTTCTGCGCCACGCGATATTGCGTCACCAGACCATTGATCCGCGCACCCAGGAGCGTGAGTTTACGGATTGGGACGCGCTTGGCGAAGTGGTGACGAATTTTCTTTCTGCCGACAAGTAAGTGAGACCGTCAGGTCATTGCGAGGGCCAACAACCTGCGCGCTTTGGGTAAGCCGCGCAGAACGTCATGATGGTGGCTCATTACTTTGACCTGTCCGTCTCATCGGCATTGGAAGGTGGTGGCCCATGGTGTGATCGATCTGACCGTGATGTGCTATCGTCATACCCAAGAACTCAATAATTAAATCTCAGGTAGAATTTTAATTGGCAATCCCGGTTTATTTGCTGTGCCGGGCCCCATTCCGATGCGCATTGAGTGTCCAAACATAGACGCAGTGCTGTTCATGCATTATCGTTTAGGTGTAACGTTAAATTTTTTTTGCTGCTCAAATTTATCTTAACCTAAATGTGGATCACTCAAAGCCGATGCTGAAAATATGTGATCTCGCCGTCATTGCGAAACAGAGCCATTCTGACGATCCCGTTTCCAGCATTGCCACTTCGATATTGCCCCCTGATATGAACGCATGACCGACTGATGCAAAAATCCCTCATTGCTTTTATCTGGCACCACTCCCGGCGCGAACAATTCATCCTTGTGATTGTGACGCTCCTGCTGTTTCCGCTGCTCTATCTGACGTTGGAACTGCCAAAGCGGATCATCAACGACGCCATCGGTGCTCAGTCAGATGCGGTCCTGTTCTATGGGTTTGAGATTTCACAAACCGCGCTCTTGCTGACATTGTGCTTTGCTTTTCTGGGCTCTGTGATCGCGCACGGGCTGTTGAAGATGCGGGTCAACACCATGAAGGGTGTCTTGGCCGAACGGTTGCTCAGGCGGTTTCGATATACGCTGGTGGGGCGTATTCTGCGCTTTCCAAGAAGCTATCAGGCGCGCGTGTCCGAAGGCGAGCTTGTGGCGATGGTCACGGCAGAGGCAGAGCCGCTTGGAGGGATCATGGGGGATGCATTTGCAAATCCTTTGCTGCAGGCAGGGCAAATGATCACGATTCTGCTGTTTCTCTTTGTTCAAAACGTCTGGTTCGGCTTGGCTGCAGTGGCTCTTATTCCAGTGCAGGCATGGCTGATCCCGCGGATGCAAGCCAAAATAAACGTGCTGAACCGCAGCCGTATTTTGCAGATGCGCAGCCTGTCTTCAGAAATCGGGGAGATGTCTGAGGGGGCACCAGTTTTGCGGCAGCATGGTGGCTGGCGGTACCGTCAGGCAGCGATGAGCGCGCGGCTCGGAAAACTCTTTGAGACCCGGTTCGAAATCTATCACCGCAAGTACTTCATGAAATTCACCAATAACTTTCTTACTCAGCTGACACCGTTTTTCTACTTTCTTGTTGGGGGTCTTTTGGTCATCAACGGCCAGCTCACGATTGGGGCGCTGGTCGCTGCAATCGCCGCGTTCAAGGATCTGTCGAGCCCCTGGAAGGAACTGCTGACCTATTACACCGCCGTGCAGGAAGTGTCGCAACGCTACATCATGATTGTGCGCCGGTTTGCGCCCGCAGATTTGCTGAAGTCCCTGCCGACAGAGGCCGAGCCGACCGCCACAAATGCTGGGGCACCGACGATCAAGCTGGACCGTGTGGAACTGGAAGATGGTGATGGCAGGCATGTCCTGTCAGGAGCTGAGCTGACCTTGGAACCGGGAAGCTGGACCTGCGTGACAGCACAGGATGAAGGCGATTGCACGACGTTGGCGCTTTTGCTGATGAGAGAGCTTTCAGCGCATTCCGGCAAGGTGCTGTGGGATGATGTGCCTTTGGCTGACATGTCGCAGCAGGCCATTGTTGGGCGCATCGCGCATGTGACGTCATCATCGCATATTTTTGAGGGAACGCTGGGTGAGAACGTCATGTTGCCCTTGCGGCAAATGCCCAGCGAGGCGCTGCAGGGTAAACTGCGAGACGAGGCAGAGCGCAGCGGAAACAGCACCGATAGCGCATTGACGGCATGGCATCCTGCCCAGGTTTCGGCGGATGTCATTAAGCGCGCAGAAGACGGGTGGCGCGAGCTGATCGAGATGACAGGTGGTCAGCGGATGCTTCTGGCCCGTGTTCTCGACCATCCGCTGGATGCGGCCCAGGACGCAGCCTTTTTCGAAGCGTTGGTTGCCGCGCGGGCCCATGTGGCGGTGCAACTTGAGCGTCTGGATTTAATGCCTGCAGTCCAGAGATTTGGCTCGGATACTTATGTGGACGCGCTGACCTTGCCGGAGAACCTGCTTGGTGGAACCGCGATTCAAAACCGCTGGCTTGACCCCAAGGCCGCAGCGGCGTTTGAGGTGCTGCTGAGTGATCTGGGACTACGTGATGCGGTATTGGCGCAGGGCAAGGCGATTGCCCAGACCCTGCTTGAGGTTTTCGATACCGTAGAAACACAAAATGTGCCGTTTCAGCGTCTCGGCCTGCCCGATGGGACCATGAAGGAACTTGAACTGGCTCTGCAAAGGGCTGAATTGACACCCCAATCCAAGCCGCGCCAACGGCGGGCGGACGAAGCGCTTTTTCTGTCTTTGTCAGTCAATATTGCTGCCGCACAGCTTGATGGGGTATATTCAGACGACCTCAAAGCATCCGTTGTCGCCGCGCGAAAAGCAGCGGCTGATGTGTCTTCTTCCCTCAGCGCTGACTTTATTGCCTTTGATTTGACGGCTTGGCATCCTGGGATAAGCCCGCTTGAAAACCTGATATTCGGAAAAATCGCGCCCACTTCGCGGGCACGCCGTGAGAAAATCAAAGGGGTAGTTGTCGATGTGCTGAACGGCCAGGTTGATCACGCGACATTGATGGATTTGATCCATAAACTGCCAACAGCTCGGCGCGGCAAGAACTTGCCGCAGCAGGTGCTCGAACAGGTCAGTATTGCTCAGGCGGTGGTAAAGGGGCCGGATCTGGTGATTTTGGACCGGGCATTGGCAAGCCATGACCCGGCCGCACGGACCCGCACACTGGCGGCATTCCGAAGCTTGCTGCCGGAGGCGACCATCTTGCAGCTTGAAACGGAGACGCCGAAAGATGGTCTGCATGACCGCGACATCGAATTGCGTCAGGGACAGTTCAGGGCGGTCGGTCAAGAGGACGAAGACGCCGTTCAGACGCCGGAAACGAGCGATCTGCAACGTAAATTGCAGGCTTTGCGCCGGGCCCCGCTTTTTCGCGAACTCAGCCGTCAACAACTCAGGCTCTTGGCGTTTAGTGCACGCTGGGTCACCTTCAAATCGGGATCGTATGTGTTTCGCAAGAATGACCTGCCCGATGGCGCGTTCCTGATTTACGAAGGGAATGTCGCATTGATTGAGCGTACTGAAACGGGAGAAGAGGCGTTTGCCCTTTATCCCACCGAAGGCACGCTTGTAGGCGAGTTAGGGTTGATCCGGAACGATCCTCGGCGTCTGGACATGCGTGCAGACAGCGACATCACCTTGCTGCGGATTGAGGCTGATGATTTCCTGCCTATTCTTGAAACGGATGCGCGGACGGGTTTCAAACTGATCCAGAGCTTGATCGGGTATCTTGACCGACCGGATCGCCGCTGAGGGTGCGCTTTAGAGGTTTCGACTAAAGACCCAGGATAAAAAATCCTGGCGCATTCAGATTGCCAAAAAGGTCGGATTTCCGGTTGGATGACAGCGATCTGGATCAAGGGGCCAATCAGGTAACTTTGGCAGAATGCCAAACATGTTTGACGGTCATATAATTATCTAACCCTTCCGAACCGCCCTCACGACCATAGCCACTCGATTTGACACCCCCGAACGGGGTTTCGGGCATTGAGGCTTCGAGTGTGTTGATCGACAGATTGCCGACCTCAATTTCGTCGATCATGCGATCAATGTAATCGGCGCGGTTGGTAAAGGCGTATCCGGCCAAGCCGTAAGGGACCGCGTTTGCCTTTGCGATCGCGTCGTCCAGCGATCGAACCGGGTTGATAACAGCAATGGGGCCGAATGGTTCCTCCTGCATGATCCGGGCATCATCAGGCACGTTCATCAGCACTGTTGGCTCAAAGAAATAGCCTGTTTCACCAAAACGCGCGCCGCCAGTTGCAATGGTTGCCCCTTTGGCGTGGGCATCTTCGACCAGGTCGGTCAGCACCGGTACACGGCGTTCATTGGCCAGCGGTCCCATTTCAACGCCGTCATCCATGCCGTTGCCCACGACCGTCGCTGCGGCCCGTTCAACAAAGGCCGAGGCGAAGTCATCAAAGATGCGTTCATGTACAAAAAACCGTGTGGGCGAAGTGCAGACCTGACCCGCATTGCGCATTTTTCGAACGGCCCCCGAAACCGCGGCCATGTCGACGTCAGTATCTTCGCAGACAATTACCGGCGCGTGGCCGCCGAGTTCCATCAAAACCGATGTCATATTCTCGGAGGCCAAAGTTGTCAGGTGACGACCGATGGCCGTCGAACCGGTAAATGCCACCAGCCGGACCGGTTCTTGTGGGATCAGATAACCGGAAATTTCAGACGGTTCGCCAAATATCAGGTTCAGAACGCCGGGCGGCAGCCCTGCATCTTCAAAAGCGCGCGCGATATGGATCGCGCCCGCTGGTGTTTCCTCGGCTGCCTTGAGGATGATGGAACAGCCTGACGCCAATGCCCCGGCAATCTTGCGTGCGGGCTGGCTCATCGGAAAGTTCCACGGCGAGAAGGCTGCAACAACCCCAATGGGTTGATGGTGAACCGAGAATTTATGCCCGTGGGCTGCGGGAATGACCCGGCCATAGGTGCGCATGGCTTCGCCAGCGTCCCATTCGAAAAATTCAGCACCACGAATGACCTCAAGGCGTGCCTGCGGCAGCGGTTTTCCATGTTCGAGTGTTATGGAGTGTGCAATTTCTTCCTGACGCGCACGCATCAAAGCAGCGGCACGCAGGATGACGTCAGACCGTTTGCGCGGCGATGTGCGGCTCCAGATGCGAAAGCCCTTTTCCGCCGCCTCCAGCGCATCATCCAGATCGCTCTTTGCGGCACGTGGGAGACGCCCAATTTCCTGTTCTGTCGCGGGGTTCACCACCGGCATGTCACTGGCAGTTGTGCGCCATTCACCTGCAATAAAAAGCTTGAGCTCGGGATACATAGATCATGTGCCTCCTACAGGTCATGCGTTCAGATCATTCAAAGCCGGACATCACTTCAAGTGAATTGGGTGAATACTGATATCAATTTGGCGAATACCAAGGGGCTATCTTTCGCGGGCGGCACGGTGCAGTGCTTGCCTAAAGGCCTGCCCTGCCGGTGAAAGGCTGGTGTCGGAGCGATAAGAGATGCCAATGGGGCCCTGACCAAAGGGGACGATCCAATCGAGTTTCGAAAGATGACCATTTCCGATATCCTGTGCGATGACCTCGGCGGGCATGAGAGAGATCAAATCGCGTGTTTGTAAAAGCGCGCGGTTGGCAAGGTAAGAAACGGATTCGATTGCCATAGGAGGGTGATATTGCTGCTGGCCTACGAAAAAATGGTCAATCTGCCGACGCAAGGTTGTTTCCAGCGGTGGCAAAATCCACCCGTAGGGTTTGATCCGCTCAAACGAGACCGACCGTTTAGCTGCCAGCGGATGTTGGTTGCCCACAACGGCCAACACGCGATCTTCGAACAGTTTTTCCTGTTTGATCTTGTCGCGGTGCCGATGCGAGGGAAGACGCCCGAGAACCATGTCAATTTCACCAGAGAACAGCGCGGGCATTAAAACCTCGTTGGTGCCTTCGTTGATCTTTATCGCAACCTTGGGGCGTTCGGTCAGCACGATATCAATCGCAGCCGGAAGCAGCCCTGTGGACGCCGCAAGAAGGGTGCCAACGACGACCCGGCCTGAATTGCCTTCATTAAGGTCGTCCAGCTCCTGTGCCGCGTTTGAAACCTGCGCAAAAATGAGTTTGCCATGACGGATCAGCGTATCGCCAAAGACGGTCGGGACAACGCCCCGATTGGTGCGGTCGAACAGCTTGACCTCAAAGTCGAGTTCCAGATCCTGGATCATTTTTGTGGCTGCAGGTTGGGAAACACCCAGTTCACGTGCGGCACTTTGGATGTTGCCGTGGCTGCCGACGGCCACCAGAAGGCGCAGTTGGCGCAGTTTCAGCCGGGTCAAAGCGCGGTCAACGATGCGGGAATGCCGGGCAATCATAGGGTTATCGGCTGGATGATTTGATCCAGCTTGCTCACTACGCTCATCGCGGCAAGGGCGGAACTGCGCGGGTTATCAGGCAGGGATTTTCCGCTGATCCGAAAGTGGAAATTTCCAAATTCACCCGAGGCGTCGATCTCGTGGATGTTATCGGTGACATTTGCATCCGCGATCAATTGAACCTGCGTGGCATCAAAACCGATTCCGGCCAAGGCAACCGCAGCCGCAACATTTGCATTTTTCGGATAGGCCAATGCGGCCTCACGGGCGGTGCCCTGAAAATGGGTCACGGCTCCGTTTGTCAGCGCATAAAGATCCAGCTTTTGCTCGGCCGGCGACCCTTCCCACCCTTTTGGCGGTTTGCGCCCGACATAGGTGACACTGTTTAACTGCCCAATGCGGGCGGCTTGCAGGCAATCAAGCGCGCCAATGGCCCCACTGGCGAGGTGCAGTTTCGACCGCCCTTGTTTGGCCGCGGTTTCGAGGGCCGCATAGACATCATGATCCGCTAAGGCACCCAATGAGACCGTGATAAGGTCTGTTCCGCGCGACAGGATCGCAGGCCCATGTTCGGTCAGCGCCGCGTGTCCTGCGCAGTCGATCATCAGGTCAAGATCGGTGGGCAAATCCTGAACCGATCCAACATAAAAATCAGGCTTTTCAGCCACGCGTGCGGGCCGTAGCAGAGTGACGGCAATCGAGTGGCCCCGCTTTTCCATAGCCGCGCTTACATAATTCGCAATAGCACCTTTACCAATGAGACCTATTTTCATGACCATACCTTTTGCCTGAAGAGCATCTAACCTGAATTGAGGGGCGCTTGGTATATTTATTTTTGATAGCCAGTTTGTTCATTTCTCGTTGGCTGTCCCGGTGAATTACATCCTGTTGGGACATGAAAAAACCAATCTGTCCAGCTTAAGGTCGCGTTCATGAAATACAGTAAATTCGACGCAAAAGAGTATGCGCGTGAGAACATGAAAGGCATTTGGGCGGCCGCGCTGAACCCGTTTAACGATGATCTGTCGCTGAACGAGGCCGGATTGCGGTCAAACATTCGCCATTGGATTGATGATCTGAAAATCCAGGGATTGTTTGTGGCCGGAAAACAGGGCGAGTTTTTTTCGATGAGCGTGCCAGAGCGTAAGCGCAATTTCGAGATTTCCGTTGATGAATGTGCGGGCAAAGCGGGGGTGATTGTCTCAGTCTCGGACCAGAATATGGAGGTGGCATTGGACTTGGCGCATCACGCACAGAATTGCGGTGCTGATTATATCGTTCTTCACGCGCCCGTCCTGAGCTTTGTGCATGATCGTGGCGACGTTCTGTATCAGTACTACAAGCGGTTTTGTGATGAACTTGATATCGGGATCGCAATGTGGAGCCACCCTGACAGCGGGTATCTGATGCAACCTGAAGAATGCGCGCGCATTGCTGAACTGCCGAACATTGTCGCGATCAAATACTCGGTTCCACGCGAGATGTACGCCAGGCTCCATCATATGATTGGTGATAAAATCCAGGTCTCGACGTCTGCCGAGGACGAATGGCTCGATAATATCGAAGAACTTGGATGGCAGCTTTATCTGTGTTCATCACCGCCGTACCAGTTGCAAACAGCCAATGATTTGCGGATGCACGACTATACGCAGTTGGCCTTTTCAGGCAGGTTTGATGAGGCGCGCAAAGTGCGAGACAGCCTCAATCCCGTGCGGGATGCGATGAAGGCAACGCGGCCACCGGGCAAACCGACGGCGTTCGGCAAGTATTGGCAAGAGTTGCTGGGGCAGGTTGGCGGGCGGGTTCGCGCGCCGATGCTGGAACTGACAGGTGCCGAGAAAGACGTCATTCGCAGAGGTTTCGCAGAGTGCGGTTTAAGGCTGTGATATAATTATTTCTGATATCTGAATAGGGAATGAATCTTTGCGGTTAAGAGCAAAGTCGCAGAGGTTTTTCAAAACAGGGGGAGCGATATGTCCAGACTGAAAGCCTTTAATTTTCAAGCGTGGATTGACGAGCATCGCCACCTTCTCAAGCCGCCCGTTGGCAACCAGCAGATTTGGGAAGATGCCGATTTGATGGTCACTGTTGTTGGCGGGCCGAACAAACGTACTGATTATCATGATGATCCGGTTGAGGAATTCTTTTATCAACTTGAGGGCAATATGGTGCTCAAGATCTATGATGGAGAGGAATTTTACGATGTTCCAATCCGTGAAGGGGAAATTTTTCTGCTCCCTCCGCACGTTCGCCATTCGCCACAGCGCCCCGAAGTAGGATCCATCGGCCTCGTAGTCGAACCCAAGCGCCAGAAGGGCGAGTTGGATGCGATCGAATGGTATTGCTTTGAGTGTGGATCGCTTGTGCATCGTGCCGAGATGCAGTTGCAATCCATCGTAAAGGATCTGCCACCGGTCTATCAGAAATTCTACGCTTCCAAAGAAGACAGAACCTGCCCACAATGCAACGCTGTCCACCCCGGAAAAGAACCGCCCGAAGGGTGGGTAAAAATATAATCCGTAGTCAAAAATACGAAACAGGGAAGAAAAATGAAACATTTCACTAAAATACTTGCCTCAGCCACACTGGTTGCGGCATCTGCATTCGCGGTACAAGCCGACGAATTCCGGCTGGGTCTGATCACACCCCCGCCGCATATCTGGACGAAAGCGGCCGAGGCATTTGGTGCCGAACTGTCGGAAAAAAGCGGCGGAGCGCATAGCGTTGGGGTTTTTCCATCCCGACAGCTGGGCAACGAAGCCGAAATGCTGCAGCAGCTTCAGACCGGTGCATTGGACATGGCCTTTATGACAGTGGCGGAAGTCTCTAACCGGGCGACGGATCTGGGGTCTTTCTATGCACCTTATCTGGCGAATGACATCGCACATGCGGGCCGCATTCTGCGCTCCGATACTGCGGCTGCCCTGCTTGAGCCACTGCCCGCGCAGGTCGGTGTGGTTGGATTGGGCTATGGCATGGCTGGTCTGCGCCAGATCGTCAGCCGTGGTGACGTCAGCAGTTCTGCTGACCTTGCAGGTAAAAAGCTGCGGATTACACCGTTCACGCCTATCCTCGATTTCTACAACGCTCTGGGTGCTGCCCCAACACCAATGCCGCTGCCTGCTGTTTATGATGCGCTGGCCAACGGTCAGGTGGACGCGATTGATATGGATGCCGAGCTGATCTGGGTGCTGAAATACTACGAACACGCGGACACGATCATTCAATCTGACCACATGATGTTCCCGATGGTCGGGTTGGTTTCTGCCAAGGTATGGGCGGGACTTTCTGATGATGACCGTGCAATGATCGGTGAGTTGATGGCTAAACATGTCGACAGTACCATTGACAGCTATATCGAAAAAGAAGCTGGCTGGCTGGAGCAGATCGAAGGCACCGGCAAGACCTATACCAAGGTTGATGCCTCGTTCTTTGGCGACGCGATTGATCAATGGAACACCATCTGGTCTGACAAGGCCGCATCACTGGAAAAATTGCGCGCTGTTGCTGCCGAAACCGAGTAACGCTAACACATGACGTATTGGGGCGCGGGGCAAACCAGCGCCCCTTTTCACATGAGGGAACGTTAATGCTCTATCGTCTATCTGCCGCCTGGGCGCGCGTCGAATTATGGTGTGCAGCCTTACTGGCCGTCTGCGTGACATTGCTCGTCCTGCTCAATGTCGTGACGCGCACCGCTGGCAACGCGCTATTTTGGGTAGATGAACTGGCGATCTACGCCATGGCTTGGATGACTTTCCTTGGCGCTTCCGCCGCATTGCACTATCGCAATTCCGTGGCGATTACGCTGTTGCCCGATGCCGTTTCGCCCCACCTCAAAACTGTAATTACCAAAGCCGTTGACGCCGTGATCTTTGTATTTGCTCTTTCGATGCTCTGGTTCTGCTGGCGTTGGTTCATGCCGTTGGACTTGGCAAAGGCGGGATTTGATACAACTGCGTTTCAGGGCCAGACGTTCAACTTCATCTATGCCGAACCCACCTCAACGCTCGGCGTGCCGAAATATCTGTTCTGGAGCGTGATGTGGCTTTTTGCGCTTGGTGCAACGCTTCATTCGGCAACGCATTTGATTAGCCCGGCGGAGACAAAAATATGAGCCCGGTCGTCTTTCTTGCTGCATTGTTCCTGTCTGTTCCTGTGGCAATCGTGTTGGTGATTACGGCCATCTGGTACATCTGGGAAAGCGGCAACACAGTTCTTTACGACAGTTTTGCGCAAAAGATGTTTGCCGGGCTTGAGAATTACGGCTTGCTGGCAGTTCCGTTGTTCATGCTGACCGGCGAGCTGATGAACGAAGGTGGCATGACCAAGCGCCTGATCAACATGGCGCGGGTGTTTGTCGGCGGGTTTCGGGGCGGGTTGGCCTATATCAACCTGTTGGCCAATATGTTCATGGCGGCCATCATCGGCTCCGCCACTGCTCAAATCGCGGTTATGTCTCGGGCCATGGTGCCTGCGATGGAAGAAGAAGGTTATGACAAGGGGTTTTCCGCCGCCACAACTGCTGCCGGTGGCCTGTTGGCACCGGTTATTCCGCCTTCGATGATGTTCGTCATCTATGGGGTTCTGGCACAGGTGCCGATTGGCGATATGTTTATTGCGGGTATTATCCCCGGACTACTATTGTCGCTGGCATTTGTCATGGTGATTACCATCGTCGGGTGGAGCCAGCAGTTTCCAAAGGGCGTTTGGATGACCCGCAGGGAAGCTGGCCGCGCATTAATTCAGGCTTTGCCCGCGTTATTGATCCCTCTGGCGATCATCGGCGGCATTCTGTTTGGCGTGGCAACACCGACTGAATCTGCGGCGATCGCATCGTTGATCGCGTTTCTGGTTGGCTGGCTGGTTTACGGTGAGTTGAAGCCCGGGCATCTGGGCGAAATGTTCAAACGCACCGCAATCAATGCTTCGATGATCATCTTCATGATCTCGGCGGCCAGCGTCTTTGGCTGGGTGATCATATATGAGGAAGTGCCACAGAAGCTGGCTGGTCTCATCACTTCGGTGACCTCCGATCCGTTCATGTTCTTTCTGATTGTGAATTGCGCGCTGTTGTTGGTTGGTATGGTGATTGATGGCATCGCCGCGATCATTCTGATCACACCCATCCTGCTGCCGATCGCGACGGGCTCGTACGATATCAGCCCCTATCAGTTCGGTGTTGTGATCTGCCTGAATCTGGTTCTGGGTCTGTTGACGCCGCCTGTTGGCATCGGCCTTTATATCGCGTCTTCTATGAGCAACACACCACCCGGTGCAATTCTCACGGCACTTTGGCCGTTTCTTTTGGCTGTCGCCTTGGTTCTGGTTCTGCTGAGTTACTTTGCCAGCTTGTCGACTATACTGATTTAGAAACTGAATTGGGTGTATGGGCATCGAGGCCGCCGTTTTCGGACGGCCCCGACGCGTCGAATTACAAGAGTGCCAACAACTTATTCGCGGCTTCTTCGGATGATGCGGGATTCTGACCGGTCACAAGCTTGCCATCGGTCACCACATACGAGGCCCAGTCGTCGCCTTTCTGATAGTCGCCGCCGTTTTCTTTCAGCATGTCTTCGACCAGAAATGGCACGACGTCGGTGAGGCCGACACCTTCTTCTTCGGTATTGGTAAAGCCGGTCACGGTCTTGCCCGAGACAAGCGGCTTGCCATCCGCGCCTTTGGGATGTTTGAACACTGCAGGGGCATGGCAGACGGCACCGATGGGTCGGTCACTGGCCGCAAAGGTTTCAAGCAGTTTCTTGCTGTCGGTGTCTTCGGCCAAATCCCAAAGCGGACCATGGCCACCGGGATAGAAAATTGCGTCGAACCCATCGGAAGAAATGGTGGACAGAACTTCAGTGTTCGCCAAATGCTTTTGCGCGGCGTCGTCCGATTTGAACCGCTGGGTGGCATCCGTTTGGGCGTCATCAGTATTGCTTGAGGGGTCGAGTGGCGGTTGACCACCCTTGGGCGATGCCAAAGTAATGTCCGCACCCGCGTCTTTGAACACGTAGTAGGGTGCCGCAAATTCTTCGAGCCAAAATCCGGTCTTTTTGCCTGTATCGCCCAACTCATCGTGCGATGTGAGTACCATGAGAATTTTCATCGGAATACGTCCTTTTTGTTTTTCTATCAGTCGCATTGCATCATGAGACATTTGCCAAATGCCTTGCCATTGATAGATTAACGAACGCGGTCGGGCCTTGTTCCAACCCGGTGGCCATTTCCTTGTGAAAACTGATTTTACCTTGCGTCAGCCACCACTTGTTCATGAGAAAACAGGGATTGAATACAAGATCGTCTGATCCAGCCAACCATCTTCATAGGCAGCCTGCCGTTTCTTGCCGCGACAGGCGCGAGAGATACCCCAACTTTGCCGGGAGTAACGATACCATTGCCAATTAGAATAGCTGTCACGTTCACCCAGAGGCTCGCAGTCCGCACCACGCCCAAGGTTACGGCGATCAAAATTGGGAGCAATCCGACCATCAGAAAAGGTGTTCCCGAAAGCTTTCCTTGTCAAAACAGATCCGGATGAATGGTGATATCACATGATGAAATCCAAAGAACCACAGATCGATTACGAGTATTTGATAGAATCGGATTGGATTCATCAAGATGACCAGGCCGGTCACGCAAGAAAGGCCAGGGAGATCAAATACGAAATCCGTGTTTAGTATGTTTTCCAGTGGGTTGATGTTTCACTCAACGAACGGGCACCTGCCATTGGGACACAGGCGGTACTTCGTTAGAAAAATGATCCAACGCTCTGGAAATTTCTGTTAATTAGAGAGAGCTTCAAGGTGCCACAGATTTCGTCCCCGCCCATTCTGCCCGCGCCTTATCAAGAAGCTTATTCCCGCCGAGTGCCAGAACAGAAGGGCATTTTTTGACAATTGGAAAAGCGCGTAAGGCCAGCCGTTTTCCTGCTTCGCTGTCAGAGGGGAAATGCACGCCCAGCACTTCGCGGTTTCTTGCAATGCGGCTTGCCATGTCGTGCAGCGCATTGCGGGTCGGCTCGCCTGCCGTGATGGTTTCCATGATCTTACCGTCTGCGCCGTTTCCATCGCGCATAACCTCGTCAAGACAAACGGCTGTGAGCCAAGCCTCGGTTGCATGTGCGCTTGGATACGAGGCGTGCTGGGGCACGTCTATCGGTGGCATCAGAGCCGGATGCAACTGAGATGGACGCGGACGGTTGAATTTCTTCTTGAAGTGAAATGCCAGAAATTGCGCAACGACCAATGCGTTGTGGCATAATTTGTAGGTGTAGGGATGTGACAGATAGGTGAACGGCACAATTCCTTGAAAATAACCGATCAACGTATCACGCTGCTGCAAAGCCTCACTCATCACCCCGGCGCGATACTCAATCAGGCCGACCAACTCGGTAAGCTCATCGTCAAGATCCCACTTGGGCTGACCAGCACCAAAGTCGGTCACGCCCGTTTGATTGTTGGTGGTGCGCGCAGGGTCTGGCAGAACAATGTCTATCCAGTCTGGCTTTTCCTGCGCATTAGAGGACAGTGCCGCGAATTCTGACAAAAAAGCGATGGCGTCATTGCCCGGTGACCAGTTTTTGAATTCGGCCGTGTTGTAGGACTTGTAAATCTTGTGCAGCCGTTTTGGGTTGCCAGTGCCATCCATTACTTCCGGCGACGTCTGCGGCCATTGAAGGCCTGCCCACCAATGGTCCTCTACCGCTGCCGCCGGATTTTCCGGCGCTGTATGCGGCGATATTCCGACGCCAAGATAATCGGGACTGCCCCCATATTGTGTCACTCCTCTCGCATCCCTCGCATCACGTGCGTCCCGCGCATCACGTGCGTCTCTGGCGTCGCGTGCATCAAAAGTTCCAATCGGTCCGTTTGGTCCTGACATGGCTTTCTCCTAATTAAATGCCGCTCCGATTACTGTGGAGCACCAGCCTGACGCAGACGGTCGCGAAAAAGGTTCGCCTGTACAGGGTCGCTGTAAAGTCTTCGGGTACGCCCGTACGCCGAAAGATTAAAATTTGGTTCCAGTTCTAAAAGTTGGGCGATCGCTTCGTTCGCCTTTTCACCATTTCCCAAGGCGATCTGTGTCACCGCCAATGTGCGTAGCGCGCTGGTATAACGGGGATTTTCGGCAAGGCCGCGGGAAAGCCAGATCAGCGCTCTTTCGTGATTGCCGGCATCGTAATTCACAATTCCCAGAAATGCGTAGTGAATGAACAACCACTGATCGAATGGCGACAGCCGCAATGACCGTTCGGCAGCTGCGATGGCTTCTTCATGCCGACCGAGACTGGATAGTGTGACACTGGACAAGAGCCATGCCGTTGAACTGTTGGGATTGATCTGGGTCGCGTGTTCCATGTGGCTGATCGCGGTTTCGAAATCGCCGAACAAATAGGATCTTACGTGTCCGTAGGTTGCCTGCGCCAGCGCGTTGTTTTCGTCGATACGAATAGCCCGCATGGCAAGCTCTGCTGCTTTGGCTGAATCGTCGTGAGGATCTTTGGACCAACCCTGTCCAACGTTCAGACTGTACCACCGCGCCGCCCATGCCAGCGGCAAAGAAAACCCCGGATCGGCTTTGATGGCTTGATTGAGATGGCTTAGGGCGCTCTCGAACTGTTCTCGTTGCAAACTGCCGATCAGATCAAGGGCCTTGAGGTAGTTGTCGTAGCCAGACAGGGACGACGGCCATTTTCGAAAGACCCGGCGTCTTTCGGCCGAATGCACTCCCGGCAACAAATGGGTCAGCGTTGTTTCGACAATCTCGTCCTGAACAGCAAAGATATCTTTTGCTTCAAAATCCCGCCGCAGGCTGGTGAGTTGCTGTCCGGCACCGGCGTCAAGCAACTGGGCGGAAATCCGGATGCGGTCGTTTGAACGACGAATTGTGCCAGTGATCAGGTAACGGACATCCAGAACTTCGCCAACGGCCTTCGGGTCTATCGGCTGTCGTGCAAATGCCAGCGTTGAAGAGCGCGAAATGACGGTCAGGTCTTCGTGGCTGGAAAGGGATACGACAATGTCCTCGACAATGCCGGCACCGAGATAGTCATCCTTTTCCCGCCCGCCTAAGTTCACAAACGGCATCACTGCTATTGAGGGCAATCTGGTGATGCCGGGTGCCGGTTCGCTGTGGTGGCGCCCGTCGGTCATCAGTTCAAAGGCCATCACATCGCCGTCAATGTTACGCAGGGTGACGGGACCGAACGGGCGTGTTTCAAATTCGGCGTGATCTTTGATTTCTTCCTGCACGGACTGGGTCAGAACCACGCCGCCCGTCGGTGTGAGTTCCTGCAATCGAGCGGCGACATTTATACCATCACCCAGCAGGTCCTTGCCATCGCGCAAGACGGTGCAGTAATTCAGGGAAACCCGCATCGAAAGCCCCTGACGGCGTTGTCTTGCCTTGGATTGAAGCTCGCGGCTCCATTGCACGCCGTCTACGGGGTTTTCAAATGTCGCAAAGATGCCATCGCCTGTGGTGTTGACCAGAACGCCGCCATGTGATGCCAGTAGCGGCAATATCAATTCTTCGCGCAGTCCCGTCCAGCGATGAAACGTCCCTTCTTCGTCTGCATGCATCATAGCCGAGAAACCGACCACGTCGACGATTGCGAGGCAAAGCAGTTGCCGTGCCGCAGTCGTTTGCGTTGCGCGTCCAGGTTCGGGTAGGGAGGTCAATGCCACAGGTGTGTCGTCAGTGCCGGTTGTTGGGCTGTTATTGACTGAGACTAAAGCCGCGTAATCAGTACCATTTTCTTTGCCTGGCAAAGAAGGTGCTGGAAAGAAACCCCTGGCAGAACAAGATTGCGGCGACATCAAATTACCACCTTTCACGTGCATTATTGGTCAATTCGGGATAAAAGTTAAGCCTATGATGCAATTGGACCGCCTAGACTGCATCGATATTTTTTGATGCACTGGTCCATGCGACGTTATGCGTGGCGTGATTTGAGCCTGAATTTTTGGCATCTCAAGCCCTGCGCCTCTGTCCGAAGAGGGAACACCGATGGCCGTGAAACTCTATATTTTCGACGAGAGCAAGTTGATGCTGGCGGCGAACCTGGATGCGGTTGGATATGCTCTTTCAGACTTCAATCCACCGGCCGGGTTGGTACCGGACGGGCCGAGCAACAATCCCTGGCAAGCGCTCGGTCCGGACGACAAACCAATCATCCAGTCACCGGCCGCCGGGTTGGGGTATGGCTGGTCATTCGAGGTCGGCTCGGCGGCAGAAGCCCGCACTTTGATTGACGATTTCAGGAACAGAGCGCGGTCCATCGGGAGAGCGGACATATCCCGCGTTCTGGGGATAGATGTGACGCCAAGTTCAATGGGCCTTGCCGAGCGGGGACAGCACTGGTGTTCAAACAGTGGGCATGGATATCACTTTGGCACGCGACGTCTTGGTCGTGGGCTTATTGCGGCGGGTGCGCTGGACGACAAAGGGCTGACTGGAAAAGGCGTCAAAGTCTTTCTCGTCGATCAGGGGGTCAGCCAAACCTATATCGAGGGCCTTGGCGGCACATACGGTGGCGGAATGTCTTGGAAGGTTGATGGTGAGGTCAAGTTTCCGGGCCAAGGGTCTTCTAATGATGTCAGGCTGCCCAACCAGCACGGGTCGATGATGATGCGATCCTTGATCGAGCTTGCCCCGGACGCCCATTATTATGATCTGCCGATGATCCCTGGCAGAATTACTGATGTCGAAAGCTTTACCATGAAGGCACTCTTTGGCTTCTTGTTCCTGAGGTACGTTTATTTGTCACAGCCCGGTCCATGGGTGATCCTTAATGCATGGGGAATTGTCGACCGCTTTGCTGAAAGTCTGAGGGGGTACTATACAAATGATCCGGATCATTACCTGAATAATCTCGTCAAGCTGATTGCTCAGAAACATGATGTTGTATTTGCCGCTGGAAATAGCGGTCAATTTTGTTCGGACCCGCGATCAACCGTCTATGACAGAGGACCCTCCCGCAGCATATGGGGCGCAAACGGCTTGTCCGACGTCACATCGGTGGGGGCGGTGCGCACCGATGGTACCTGGATCGGTGCATCCTCGCAGGGGCCGGGACCAGAAGGGTTCGTTACGGAAACGGACACTGAAACTCCGAAGAAACCTGATCTCTGCGCGCCAAGCTGGTTTGTGGAAAATAACAACGCACATTTGCGCAGCGGTGGTACCTCGTCAGCTTCGGCTGTTGTGGCAGGTGCAATCGCGGCACTTCGAGAGGGATGGGACGTATCCGCAGTGGCACCCGCAGGAATGCGCATAGCGTTGCAGGATGGCGCGCGCCGGGTGACATCGCCGGGTTGGAACGAGCGAACAGGTTTTGGAATTTTGAACCTCAAGGGCACGATGACGCAATTGCCAGCTTAGCTGGCTTGCGGCATTGTCATGGAGCACCGGTGCGGGCGGGCAGGGCGCTGAAATTACGTCAGAATATGCGAAAAGTTTTGTTTTTCCATGTCGGTATTTTGTGAACGTTGAAACCAAAGACCAAAGGCCCAAGAAGTGCATGAGCTGGGGACTGACGCCGTATCATTATTTTTCTGGATCTTTGTCTGCTTCACCCATTACCGTTAGGTCCATACTCTTAAAGATGTTAGATAAGATCATATTAGATAAAAGGAGTGTTTCCGATGACCAGATTTTGGCCAATTCTCCTCGTTTCGTGTTCTTTGCTTATTGCAGCAAAACCAGATTCGATTGACGCACAGCAAAGCTTGGCCGCGCTGGCGGATGAAGGGCAGCGGCTTGCCTCGCTTTTGCGGGTCGGGCGTGGGGTTATTTCCAACAACCAAGACCTCATAAATGATCCCACCATCGGCGACAAAGGCCTGAGCAGCGAGGCTTTTTTGAAAGCCGTTGAAGCGAACTACATGGAATTGTATGGGACCGCGCCGCTTGAAGGTGGGCTGAGCCCGGAACAGATACGTCTGACCGAGGCCCAGTTGGCATCCATGTCCGAAGTGATGGACGAGCATCAGGATTTGATCAATTCGGAAGGTATGGCCTTTAAGGGTTTCATCCCGGCGATATTTGCGCGGCTGGTGAACGAACGCTTTGTCAGCAAGTTGGGTGACGACGCCAAGGTTAAAGTCACGGCACCCCTTCACCTTGTGCGCAACCGAAAGGCCCGACCGGATGAATGGGAAAACGCGGTTCTGACGGACAAATTCAACAGCGCTGACTGGCCAAAGGGCGATGCCTTTTACGAAGAGATATCGGTTGATGGGTCCATGATTTTCCGAATGCTGATCCCTGAATATTACGGTGAGTCCTGCCTGTCGTGTCATGGCGGACCAAAGGGTGAAGTGGATGTCACGGGCTTTCCCAAGGAGGGCGGTGCCGCAGGCGATCTTGCAGGTGCGATCAGCATCACTCTTAAGAAATGAATTCAGGTCCACGACAGACCCTGCGCGCGCGCGTCGCGCGCAACAGCATCGCCTTTAAGATCGGGTCGCTGTCGGCCGTGCTTTTGGCGGCTCTGTTTGTGAGCACTGCCATCATGGCATGGGAGTTGCGGCAAAATCAGAAGTTGGTCGAACAATCGACCGAACGGTTTCACTATCTTGAACTTGCAGCAGAGGCGGACCGTGACTTTGGCGAGATGCGCTATTGGCTGACCGACCTTTCGGTCAGTTTGCTTACCCTGTCTGAACGCCGGGCTGAGGCTGCGCGCGAGCGGCTTAATGAGAAACTTGCAGAAGTTGAGAAATTTGCCCCGGATGCCGCGACGCAGATCAGGCGCGGCGTGGAAGATTACGCGAATGCGGCGCTGGAAGCAGCAGATGCCTATACCGAAGAGAGGCGGGTCATCGGCAACACATTATCCGCTCAGGCGCGGCAGGGCAGCGACGCTGTGGATGGTGCGCTCAAGATCCTGATCAGCGACCTCGCGAGCGAGGCTGCGAACAGCGAACAACTGGCCGCGAGTGCAGCGCGGCGGTCGATGATCAGATCCGTCGTTGCCTGCATTGTGATCCTGATTTCAGGGTCATATCTGACGTGGCGGGTGCTTGGGTCGATCCTGACCCCGCTGAGCAGGATCAATCGGGCAATTTCCGATCTGAACGCAGGCGTCGAGGACGTAGAGCTGCCCACCGAAGGCCCTGACGAGCTTGGCCGTATGTCGAGCGCCGTGCGTGCCCTTCATGAAAGTCAGGGCTACCGCAGGAAACTGGAGGCTGAAGCCGAAATCCAGCGGATGACGATATTGACGGCGATTGAAACCATCCCGGATGGCTTTGCCCTTTTTGATGCGAACAATCGTCTTGTTCTGACAAACGAACGGTACCGGAATATGTTTTCCAACATTGCGCATCTGCTGCACCCCGGCACGCCGTTTCGCGATATTCTTGCTGCGACTGCGGCCAGCGATCCTGAGGCGACTGGCGGCATGGCCACTGAACAATGGATCGAAGAGAGGTTGAGAGATCATAATGAACCAAGTGCTGTTCGCCGCGAAGTGAGGATCAACGGCGCTTGGGTCCATGTCTCAAGAAGCAAAACCCCGGATGGCGGTACCGTTGCCGTCTACAGCGATATTTCCGATCTCATCCAAAAACAGGCCGAGCTTGAGGACGCGCGCGAAGGCGCTGAAACCGCCAACGAAGCAAAAAGCCGGTTTCTGGCCTCTATGAGTCACGAGCTGCGCACGCCACTCAACGCGATTATCGGGTACAGTGAAATGCTGATCGATGACGCGCAGGATTCCGGCGACGACACCACCGTCGATGATCTGGAAAAGATCATGAATTCAGGTCAGCACCTGCTGGCTTTGATCAATGACATCCTTGACCTGTCCAAGATTGAAGCAGGGAAAATGGAAGTCCACATTGAGCGCTTTGCAATTGCACCGCTTGTCGAGGATGTGGCCGCCACCATCCGGCCCATCATCGATAAAAACAACAATACGCTGGTTACTGAGATCAAGACCCGCAGCGCAGACATCAATACAGACAAGACCAAATTGCGTCAGAATCTTTTCAATTTGCTGTCGAATGCTGCGAAATTCACCAAATCCGGAAAGATCGAGCTGATCGTTGACGACGGTGATGGTGCAATCGACTTTACGATCCGCGACAATGGGATCGGCATGACCGAAGAACAAAAGGGGCGTCTTTTTCAGGCCTTCATGCAGGCCGACAGCTCGACCACACGCAACTATGGCGGCACAGGTCTGGGTTTGGCCATTGTAAAACAATTCACGGAAATGGTCGGCGGCACAGTGCAGGTTGAGACGGAACCAGGCAAAGGGTCAGCATTTACGCTGAGCTATCCCAATCAGATGCCAACCGATAAATTGCACATGGGTGCGCATCCTGATTTGGGAAAGGCGGGCTCTGTTCTGGTCATTGATGACGACCCCAAGGCGCTTGAAGCGATGACCCATTTGCTGAATGCCGAAGGATTTAAGCCGATCACGGCTTCCAATGCGAACGCCGGGCTGGAATTGGCGGCCAAGCATCGCCCCGACGCCATCGTACTCGACATCATCATGCCCGAGCGCGATGGGTGGTCCGTGCTGCGCGCGCTCAAGGACGATCCGGATCTTTGCGAGATACCCGTCATCCTTGCAACGGTGCTGGGAGATCGTGAAATGGGGCTGGCGTTTGGTGCTGTGGATCATCTGACCAAACCGATCAATTCACAACGGCTCATTGATACGTTGAATGCGTTTTCCGGCGGTGCCGACCGGGAAGCGCTGGTCGTAGATGATGACGCTGCCAGCAGGGCCCTTTTCAGGCGTATTCTTGTGCGCGAAGGCTGGGCGGTTCGCGAAGCCTCAGACGGCGTCAGGGCTTTGGCGCAACTGGAAATCAAGCTTCCCACGCTTATGGTGCTGGATCTGATGATGCCAAACCTGGATGGTTTTGAAACGCTTCGTGCGCTGCGCGAACGGCGTGAATTCGACGCGCTTCCGGTTATCATTGCAACCTCGAAGGATCTGACACGTGAAGAAATGGATTGGCTGCAATCACATGCCCTTGATGTTGTGATCAAAGGGCAAAGTGGCCGTGCCGACCTGATGGCTGCGATCCGGCGAAACCTTGTCACCTCAGACAGGAAAGGAGATATTGTCCCATGACCAAGATTCTAATCGTTGAGGACAATGACATGAACCTCGACATGTTATCGCGGCGATTGATCCGAAAAGGTTTTGAGATCATCACAGCCCGTGACGGTCAGGAGGGCGTGGACCAGGCAGGCAAAGAATCTCCTGACCTTATATTGATGGACATGAGCTTGCCGGTTCTGGATGGCTGGCAGGCAACGCGGGCGATCAAAGGTGATCCCGCGACATCGGAAATTCCAGTGATCGCCCTTACCGCACACGCGATGGAAACCGATCGTGAGAATGCAAAACTGGCAGGCTGCGACGAGTTTCACACCAAGCCGATCGACTTTGCTGTCTTGCTTGATCAGATCAACCAGCTTACGCCACAATAGTTGACATGGAAGAGGCCGATAGAATTAACCGTCAGGCGCTTTCGACCAGAATTGCGCAGCGGCTATCCGGACCTGCTGAAACCATCCTCGGCTTCCAGACGCTTATCGTCGCAAGTCTCAAGCGCGAGGGCCTGACAGACAGCATCGACGACGCTTTGATAATCCTTGAGGCGGCGCAAACACTTGAGAAAATGATTGCAAAACTATTGTCGTCTGACGGGTTCACAACCTTGTCGCAGCTAGACGACGCGACTTTACGTCATGACCTTCGCACGCCTGTGAATGCTATAATGGGCTATTCTGAATTGATCCTCGAAGAAACGGCTGGATCGCTGGGATCAGCGATCGAGAATGACATTCGTACAGTCTTGAAAGAATGCGGACGGTTGCTGGAACAGGTGGATGGCCTTGTTGGGTTTTCTGGCAGCGATATTGATACGATGGACGTCGAGAAGGTTGATGCCGACATTGCCAAGGCGCTGGCGCAGTCGCTTGCGGTGGCTTCCGTTCCATCCGAGAATACCTCAGGCCGTATCTTGGTGATCGACGATATTGAGGCGAACCGTGAATTGTTGCGGCGAAACCTGATAAATCGAGGTCACAACGTCACGACGGTGGCTTCTGCCAGTGCAGCGCTTGAATTGCTGGAAACGACCGATTTTGAGCTGGCTCTGGTCGATATTCTGATGCCTGATATGAATGGCATCGACCTTTTGGGTCACCTCAAGAGCAACCCGCGTTGGCGCAACATGGCAGTGGTCATGGTCACTGGCCTCAAGGACATCCATGTTGTTGTGAAATGCATCATGGCTGGCGCAGATGACTATCTTCAGAAACCAGTTGATTCAGTGCTGTTGTTTGCCCGCGTCGAAAGCTGTCTGGAGCAGGTGCGCTGGCGTGCGCGCGAACGGGCATTTCTGGCACAGATCGAGCTGGAAAAATCTCGTGCCGACGGTCTCTTGCTGTCGATGCTGCCTGAAATGGTGATCAAACGACTGGCAGCGGGGGAAAAGGTTATCGCTGACCGGTTTGACAATGCAACGATCATTTTCGCAGATATTGTCGACTTTACCCCGATGGTTGCACGCACAAATCCGTCGGAACTCATCAGCCTATTGCACGATCTGTTTTCCGCTTTTGATGTACTGGCCGATCAGCATGGTATCGAAAAGATCAAGACTGTCGGGGATGCTTACATGGCGGTCGCCGGGGTGCCGCATCCGCAGGATGACCACGCGGACCGTGCCCTAGAATTTGCCCGTGGACTGATCAAGGTAATGGCGGACGGTTTTGGGACAGAGGCACCGCTCAAACTGCGGGTTGGCCTGAATTCAGGCCCTGTTATCGGCGGTCTCATCGGGCAAAAGCGGTTTGTCTATGACGTTTGGGGCGAAGCTGTGAACCTTGCCAGTCGCCTTGAAAGTTCTGGTGTTTCAGGCCGCATCCAAATCTCGCAGGCCACGCTGGATGCACTTGCGACACCACCACTGGACATGCGTTCCAGAAGCAGCCAGATCAAGGGCGTCGGCAAGATACAGACCTTCATCTTGGACTAAAGGGCGGCAGGTGCCAGATTGGCGCGCCGCCGATCGATAACCCAGCGCTTCAAAGCGGTTTCATTGCAATCTGGCCGTTTCCGTCACTTAGGTCTAGGACGTCGATCAGGGCTCTCCATCCGAGGGACCTGATTGGCCCGATCCGACCCCCAAACATTGGGTAATAACAGGCCATTTGCGCGATATTGGCATAATTTCGCCATGTTATTGCCACAACAGCCTTACAGGCTCGACGTTGCCTTTACCTGCGCTATTGTAAGGGCGTGAGAAACAATAACGTCATAAATACACTTTTGATGGAGGATCGCACATAATGTTTATACTTGGATTCCTCACCGCCGCATATCTTTTGATCGCACTTTTTGCGCTTTTGATGACGTATGACGAACAGCAGCAAACCGGCAAACGCGGGATCATGCTGACAACGCTGAGCGTTCTTGCTTGTCTTTTCTGGCCCCTTACGTTCCTGACCGTTGCCGTGGCCGCACAAAGCAGCGCAACACAAACCTAAAGCCTGGCGCATTACGGACGAAAACTGCACGAGAGTTTTCAGATTGGTTTCTGGCTCGGACCGATATCCCGCAGCCCTGACTTGGATCGGGGGTGTTTTTGGGTGCCGCACGAAATCGCTTGCAGTTAAAGATTTCGTGCAAGCAGGAACCGTTGAAGATATCTATCTTCCGCACTGAATGGATTCGAACGCAATCTTGCATTCGGTACGGGTGCTCATGCAGGGTCGGGCCGCGGGGAATCTTGCTCCGCTGATCGTCATCGGAAAGGTTTTTGGATGAAACATCAACACCCGCCGGGGCCATCTAAGGTGCCGGGTTTCTGGCTTGACGACATTGAGCATCAGAACTGGCTCAAAGCCGAGGCCATCCGCCAGTTGACATTTTTCGCGGCCAGCGAGCGGGATGGCCCGGGATTTTTTAATCTCGACCCGGCGGGCAATCCGCTGCCGGATGACACACAAGAAACGCACACCACCACCCGTCTCGTGCATTCCTTTGCGCTTGGCAGCAGTTGGGGACATCCAGCCGCGGACAGAATTGTTGATCACGGCATGGCCTATCTCGCAAGTCATCACCTCGACGCAGTCCACGGTGGCTATCTCTGGGCGCTGAATGGGAATGCGATCGTTGATGACCGCAAGCTGGCGTATGGGCATGTCTTTGTCTTGTTGGCCGCAGCAAGTGCAAAAATGGCCGGGCACCCGGATGCCGATGCGTTGATCGTAGATGTGAGCGGCGTTCTAGACAAACACTTTTGGCAGGATGACGTCGGCCTTTTCAAGGATGAATGGAACAGGGACTGGACGCCGTTTTCCACGTACCGGGGCATGAACGCGAACATGCACGCAGTTGAGGCGCTTCTGACCGCGTATGAGGCGACCGGACAAGAGGTATTTTTGAACCGCGCAGGCCGTATCCTCGACTTTTTCACCGCCCGCATTGCACCTGTCGAAGGGTGGCGTCTGCCCGAACATTATACTCAGAACTGGGAGATTGACCGGGCATACGCTGGCAACCCCATGTTTCGTCCTGCCGGGACGACGCCGGGTCATTCGTTCGAACTTGGCCGATTGTTGCTTCAGCATTGGGATCTGTCAGGTCGTTCAGGGCAAGAAGCACCTGTGCGGGCGCGGCATCTGATTGAACAAGCCCTGAATGATGCGTGGCGCATGGATGGTGGCTTTGCCTATACGCTGGATTTTGAGGGGAACATCGCAATTGCCTCTCGGTTTTGGTGGCCCGTGACCGAAGCAATTGGCGCGGTCGCCGCTCTGATCAAGCTGGAGCGACTGACGAATGATGAACAGTGGTATCGACGGCTCTGGACCTTTGCCAGCACGCATTTCATTGATTATGAACACGGTGGCTGGTTTCCGGAAATTGATGACGCTGGTCAGGTCACCAGCACGATCTTCAAGGGGAAACCGGATATATACCATTCTGTTCAGGCCTGCCTGTTTCCGTTGGCTCATGGGCTGTCGAGGCATGTAGATGATCTGAAAGATCTTGCGCGAAGGTCATAGGAAACGGCGTGTCATGCGGGCATTCCGTGACATGCGGCGATTCTGGTTGCTTTGCATAGTTCTTTAGAACCTGCGCAATTGCCATGTTTTTTACATCCGCGCGGCAGCGTCAAAGCGGGCTTAAAATGCCTCTCCTTGATTCTGTGTGGCCGCAGCTAGGACGTTTTTTCCTAACCACAATACATTAAAATCGTCCATTTTGCAGACACTGCGGAGTGCCCTTGGACAATGAATAACAATTCATACAATAGTTTCCCGCTAAGAGGGTAAACCAATCATCCTGTATTGGTGAATTTTCGTTTTCAAAAAAATTAAAATCAATCAGTTCCAGAACCGACTCCCGTTACGATAGAAAGAGTAACAACATTTTAGCCAGACTGATTTTAGGCTGCGTCCTGACTCGATCACATCAGGTAGCTCAAAAGTGTTTTTAACGAGTGCCGGTCGTGCGGGACCCTCCTGCACGGCCTTTTTTAAACCCAGACAACGGTATCTGGGTCTAGCAATTGGAAGACTGTATGACCAAGGCACAGACATCGGGCGCGGCACATCACAAGCACCCGTCTGATGCTCATCCTCTGAAAGAGCCGTCCGAGAAATTGCTTGCTGACCGGCTGGACCGAAAGCATGCTTTGTTCACCGCAGCTTTTATTGTCATTTGCGCTTCGCTGATCGCGTTCCAGTTTGTTCGGTGATGTTTTGTCAGTTCCCCTATTTTCACAGTATGGCCGCTATCGCGGTGCCTGAATAAGCGGGGCAATGTTTCTAGCCCACGCTTGGCCTGTCGGTGTTGGAGGCACCGGCGGGCCTCTAACCTTTCGGGACACGCATGTTTCAGCGTTGAGGCTCGTCCGCCTCGCCCTTGAACATGCAGCCAAATCTAACTTTGGTGCAGGCATTGCAATCTGAGACGACGAGAAAGATCAAGGTCAAGAAACGGCCTGAAAATTGAAAGCCGTATAATCTAGCGGTGTTTTTTCAATAGTTTCGACAATATAACAGCACCGATAATACAGGCAGCCGCGAGGAGTGCGATCGCGTGCCAGCTCAGTGTTTTCATCTGCGAGCCCAGATAGGCCGAAAGTATGGTCAATGGAAGGATGCCCAATCCTGTCGTCCAGACAAATGTCCAGATACGCACCCGAGTTAAACCGGCCGCATAATTGATGAGGTTGAAGGCGATGATCGGAATAAATCGGCAAATGAGCAGTGCAAGTGCGCCGCGATCGTCGGACCAGCTGTCCAAAGCCTCAGCTTGCTTCTCAGATAACCAGTTTCGGATAGCCGCCTGACCCAACCATCGGGATAGAAAAAATGCTGCAAGCGCGCCAAACATCGCGCCAACCCAAATGAGGGCACTGCCCAGCACTGTTCCGAAAACGGCACCGGCGCACAGGGCCAACAGCTCTGCTGGGAAGGGAATAAAACTATGCACGATCATCAAACCGATCACTGCAACAGGGGCCCAGAAACCCAAAGAGTGAAGCTGAGCGGCCATTTCTTCGGGGTCGGGCACGTCGATGCCCCCCAGGTACAAGAAGGCTGTTCCCAAAACAATCACGCCCCCAAACGTCACGAAAATTGCCTTTTGCATAGAATGTCACACCTGATTTCGCCCTGGAAGAGGGACACATGATTGGCGACCGAACATAGCACGGCCTGTCGGGTCATTGATTGCAAAACAGCGTGACGCTTTTTCTTGGAAGAACGCAATGGCCGGAAAAGGGGTATTCAGGCACCTGACAGGTGCTCCATCTGCGCAAAGAACTGTATGGCAAATT
The DNA here is from genome assembly GCF_042611115.2 of Sulfitobacter sediminivivens. Taxonomy (NCBI): domain Bacteria; kingdom Pseudomonadati; phylum Pseudomonadota; class Alphaproteobacteria; order Rhodobacterales; family Roseobacteraceae; genus Sulfitobacter; species Sulfitobacter sediminivivens. The sequence continues at coordinate 29,972 of NZ_JBHGAR020000008.1, read as the reverse complement.
GACTAGTCTACAGGGCACCGCTACGGTACATATGCAAATACATATAAAGCGCAGCCGGAACATCACCCCCCGGACTTCGCACTTACCGGGAGGGCCATCATGAAAATCAAGACCTTGCTCAGCGCCGCCATACTGGCGACCGCCACAGTCAATTCCGCAGCTTTGGCACAGGAAGTTACGCTGCGCGGCGTGTCCGCCTTTAACCTCGGGACCACCTTCAGCCGCGAATTCAATGCATTTGTGGAATGGATCAATGAAAACGGCAAAGGTGTCGTGCAGATCCAACTTGTCGGTGGGCCAGAAGCGGTGCCACCGTTTGAGTTGGGCAATGCCGTCCAGTCGGGTGTCGTGGACATCGCCAATAACACCTCGGCTTTTTATCCCAACCTTGTACCGACAGGCGACGCGATACATCTTGCCGAAAACACCATTCAGGAACAGCGCGCAAATGGCTGCTATGACGTCATCGACCGCGTGCACCAAGAACAGATGAACGTGAAATACCTTGCGCATGCGGGCGACGGTATGGGCTTTCATCTGTATCTGACCAAACCGATCAGTGGACCGGACCTGACCGGTCTGACGATACGTACAACGCCCGTTTATCAGGCGATGTTTTCCGCGCTCGGGGCCAACCTTGTACGCACAGCGCCCGGCGAAGTTTACAGCGCGCTGGAACGTGGGGCGATTGACGGGTACGGCTGGCCTTCGCAGGGGGTGCTTGATCTGGGCTGGGACGAACAGACGAAATACCGCGTGGATCCGAGCTTTTACAACGTGGATGTTAATCTGCTGGTCAACCTCGACGTCTGGAACGGCCTGACCGATGCACAGCGTGCCAAACTTGAGGAAGGCGCTGCGTGGATGGAGACGCTGAACGCGAACAACGCCGAAATCAACATTGCCGAATATGCAAAACAAGCTGATGCGGGCATTGAGACAATAACGCTCGACGGTGCGGACGCGGAAAAGTGGCTGACCACTGCGCGTGATGCTGGCTGGGCGGCTGTTGAGGCTGTTGATGCGCCGCTGGCGCAAGAGCTTCGGGCCTGTCTGACCAAGTAACCGGGCATGATCGGACAGGTTTTTGATCGGTTACTTTGGATGCTAGCGGCGATGTCCGCGGGCATTCTGGGAGCAATTGCAGTTGTGATCGCGATCAATGTGGCATTGCGCAATTTTGGCTTGCCGGTGATCTACGGTGCGCTTGATGCGATCCAATATGCGCTGATGAGTGCCACCTTCATGGGCGCGCCCTGGGTTCTCTTGCGGAATGGGCACGTCAAGGTTGACCTGCTCTCCGCTTCTCTGTCCCAGCGCAGCGAAGCCACCCTTGGCCGTGTGACCAATCTTATCGGCGCAATCACTGCGGCAATTCTTGCGTGGTACGGATTGCAGGCGGTCCTTGCTTCCGCTGCACGCGGGTCGATGATCCGCACTTCCTTTGTGATCCCTGAGTGGTGGATGCTGGCTTTCGTGCCTCTATCACTGACGCTTTGTGTTATCGTTTTTGTGCGCAAAGTGCTGCGCCCAGACCCGCCCGATCACGCGCTGAGCGGTCTTTAGCAGGATGGATTGGGGTCTCTTTCTGACGTTGATGCTGGGTGGTTTGGCAGTGCTTCTGCTGATGGGTATGCCGGTGGCTTTCGCATTTATCGCGGTGACAACCGTCGGCGCGTATCACGTGCTCGGCGGTGAGCGTGGCGTCCTGCAGCTGGCACGTAATTCTGCGCAATCAGTGGCCAATTTCCAACTGGCACCAATCCCGCTGTTCATCCTGATGGGCGAAATCCTGTTTCAGACCGGCGTTGCACACCGCGCCATTGACGCAATTGAACGGGTCGTGACGCGCATTCCGGGGCGCATGTCCGTGGTCACGATCTTTGGCGGCACCATCTTTGCGGCTCTTTCTGGGTCGACGATTGCCAATACCGCGATGCTGGGCAGCACGCTGCTGCCGGGCATGTTGAAACGGGGCTATCATCCCTCCATGGCGATGGGGCCAATCATGGCATCGGGCGCGATTGCGATGCTGATCCCGCCTTCAGCGCTGGCCGTTCTTGTGGGGTCGTTGGCAGGGATTTCCATTGCGGGGCTTTTGATTGCTGGCGTTATCCCCGCCTTGCTACTGGCGGTTTTGTTTGTCGTATATGTTGTCGGGCGCAGCATTCTGGACCCCTCTGTGGCACCGCCCGACACGCTTGAACAGATGAGCATGAAGGAAAGATGGACCCCTTTTGCGATCTATGTTCTTCCCCTCACGATACTCTTTTTCGTCGTGATCGGATCGTTGCTGATGGGGATCGCCACGCCGACTGAAAGCGCCGCACTCGGCAGTCTTACCGCGCTTGCGATCGGTGCGGCCTATCGGTCACTGAGTTGGGCCAAGTTGGGCCGAGCGTTGATGGAAACGCTCAAACTTTCGGTGATGATCCTGTTCATCATCGCGGCAAGTCAGACCTTTGCGCAGGTGCTGTCATTTTCAGGGGCCACCAGTGGGTTGATCAGTGCGATCAACAGCTTTGACCCGACCCCGTTGATGGTGCTGTTGGGCATGATCGGCATTTTGCTTTTTCTGGGTTGTTTCATTGATCAAGTGTCGATGCTGATGGTTACCGTGCCCGTGTTCGTGCCGTTGGCGCAAGCGATGGGGATTAACGAACTGGTGCTCGGCGTGGTCTATCTTCTCACAATGGAGATCGGGTTGCTGACACCTCCCTTTGGCCTGCTGCTTTTTGTGATGCGCGGCGTTGCCCCACCAGAAATCCGCATGCGCGATATCTATTTTGCGGTGACGCCATTCGTGCTGATCAAGCTTTTTGTATTGGGCCTGATCGTATGGCTGCCTGCGCTTGGTACCTGGCTGCCCGAGTTGATGGGACGGTAAGAGTTTCGTCGCGGTTAAACGCAACCCCTCTTTGCCAAATTGGTGTTCATATGTCCGATGGGGTGAGCAATGAGGCGCAGGTGGGTCAGCAACAATATCTTAACGGTGCCTAGGACCCCGTTTGGCGGGGTGCAGGCGGCCTAGATGTCGCGGTCCGCAAGCAAGTCCGCCAGCACCGGGTTTGGAAACCGGCGTGTAATTGTCACCGCGAAAAAGGTTTCTCCGATACCGGGCAGGCGATCGACTTCGATCAGCCTTCCGGAGTTCAACTCGTCCTGCACAACAATCGGCGGCAGAACGGCCAGGCCCACGCCTTCGCGTGCAAGCAAGCGCATCATCGCCATGTCGTCGACCTCTGCCGCGATCAACGGTCGGATGCCAAGTCGTTCGACCCAGGCGTCAAATCCCATCCGAATACCTGTGTCGACGGTCGGCAGTATAATGGGCTGGGTGGTCAGAAGGTCGATCAGATCAAGCTTGCCCTTGAGGCGACCCGCCGTGCCGACAAGGCTGACAGGTTGCTCGGTCAGACGGTGCGACACAAAGGGCGACACCGCATCCTGAAACGGCGGGCGATTGCTGAGGACGACATCGAGGTTGAGTGTTTCCAACGCTTGCAACAGGGCCGTGTTGGTCCCGGACCGCAAGATGATTTCCACATCAGGTCGGTTTAATATCGGACGCAAAAATTCCATCTGGAAATTGCGCGACAGCGTTGCAAGCGCGCCGACCCGGATGGCTTGGCGGATGCGACCCTTTTCCTGCAATGTCCCGACCAGTTCGCGCCCAGCCGAAAAGATCGTATCGGCATGATCAAGCGCAATGCGCCCGGCCTCGGTCAACACAAGCTGCCGGCCGCGCCGTTCAAACAGAGTGTGACCCAGATGGGCCTCAAGCTGTTTGATCTGAACAGAAACAGCGGATTGCGACAGGTTAAGCCGCTCTGCTGTGCGGGTCAGGTTACCATCGTGGGCAACGGCCCAGAAATACCGCAGATGATGATAATTGAATTCGACCATATACATTTATAAAACAGAACGGTTTTGAATAAACAATGAATTTTTATTAATATTTGGAGGCTGCTATCTGTCCGGTGCGCCAAATTCCGGCCGATAGGAGACATTGCCTTGTTCATCGCCACACTTCCGCTCTTCGCGCCAACCGCACTGATCGTCGCTGCAGTAATTGCTTTTCGCAGCCCGCAGTTTCGCCCGGCCCGGATGCTGCGCCACGTCGAAATGGCGGCGCTGGCCGCATTTGCGGTTTCTGTTCTGTCGGGCCTAACCCTCGTTCTTGGAGGGGCAGCGACCAGCCCGCTGATCGGGGTTGCCGGATTGGGTCTTGCCATGCGCCTTGATGCGGTCAGCGTCGTGATGTTGCTGCTGGTGACTTTTGTGGGCTGGATCGTTGTGCGCTATGCGGCGACCTACATGGATGGTGAGGCACGGCAGGGGGCGTTTACAGGATGGCTTTGTGCGACGCTGGCGGCTGTGATGCTGCTGGTGATTTCCGGAAATATCCTACAGTTGCTATTGGCCTGGGTCGCGACCAGTCTGTCTTTGCACAAGCTTCTGCTTCACTATCCTGACCGGATCGCGGCGCAACGCGCAGCGCGCAAGAAATGGGTGTCAGCGCGGTTGGGGGATGCGGCGCTGTTGCTTGCAGTGATCTTGATCTATGGCACCTATGAGACAGGAGACATTGCGGCGATCATGGCGACGGCCCAGGTCGAGGGACCACGCGAGGGCAGCATTTGGATCGCTGCAGCGCTTGCCTTTGCTGGGATCGTCAAATCCGCGCAATTCCCGCTGCATGGCTGGCTGACCGAAGTGATGGAAACGCCGACACCTGTTTCTGCGCTGCTGCATGCGGGGGTCATCAACGCGGGTGGCTTCCTATTGATCCGTTGCGCCGATCTGATGCTTTTAGCGCCCGGAGTGCTGGCAATACTTGTGATGGTTGGTGGGTTTACGGCGCTTTTTGGTGGGCTGGTCATGTTGACGCAATCCGCAGTCAAAACATCACTGGCGTGGTCCACAGTTGCGCAGATGGGGTTCATGATATTTCAGTGCGGGCTGGCGCTTTTCCCGCTGGCGTTGCTGCATATCGTGGCACATTCGCTGTATAAGGCGCATGCATTCCTGGCCTCAGGCGCAGCGGTTGAGAATGTCATGGCGATCCGGCGTCCGGGGCCAGTGGCGATCCCGAGTGGGGCCGCAGTCGGCCGGGCCTTTTTAATTGCCCTTGCGATATATGCCATCGTTGCTTTCGTCTTTGGGGTCGCCGGAAAATCACCCCAGGCCATCGCCCTTGGTGCGATCCTGATCTTTGGTGTGGCTTATCTTGTGGCGCAGGGTCTGGCCGATGCTGCGCCCTGGGCGCTGACGCAGCGCACGGCTGCCTATTCGATTGCTGCTGTAATCGGCTACTTTGCGCTTCAGACCGGGGCAGAGTGGCTGATGCTGGGCACCTTGCCACAGACCCCGCTGCCCGGCCCGCTGGAATGGGCGCTGATTGTGCTGGCGCTGCTCAGCTTTGGACTGGTGGCCATTGCGCAGGCGCTTTTCCCGCTCTGGGCTTATCATCCCGCCGCCGCAGGGCTGCGCGTACATCTGGCCAATGGTCTTTATGCCAATGCCGTTTTTGACAAACTGCTGGGTGGTTGGTCAACCACGCGCACCTTTTGATCTTCGTGAAAGGACACACAGCGATGAACATGCATTCAGACATTCCGCCCGCCAAGATCACGTCGGCGGGTTATGCCGCGGCACGGGCCATACCGCCACTTTGGCCGCTGGCTTCTTTTGTTGCCGTGAACCCATTTCTGGGTCAGTCCGGTGAAACGCTGGCGCAGGTTGGTGCGCGGCTGGGCCGTGTAGGTGGGGTGCCTGTCACCATGCCGCGGGACTGGTATCAGACCCGCATCGCGGATGGCACGATTACAGATGCCGATCTGAGTGACGCGCTCGTCGCATACGGTGGCGCAGACATGCCCAGTCTCACAGACCATAAGCGTCTTGCTGGCACTGCCGCGACCCCGCCCATGCCGCAACCAACGGTGGCGGATCTTGCGGCTGAGGTGTCTGGGGTTGATTGGCCCGGCATTGTTTCAAATCGGTTTGGCGCATGGGCGGCAGGGTATTTTGATCAGGGGCAGGCGCTTTGGGCGGCACCGCGCAGGCGCGGGGCCTATGATGCCTGGCGGCAAAACGCGACCCATGACCTGACGCCTGAGATCGTGGGGCTGAAAGGCTTTGCGCAATTTGCCAGCGATACGCCCGATACCGCAGAGGCGGCGACGGCGCGGGCGATCAAGCGGCTTGGACTGAGCGCAGGGGCGCTGGAAACCTATCTGCATCAGCTGCTCTTTGGCCTTGGCGGCTGGGCGCAGGTCGGCCGGCATCACCTGTGGCAGGCAGAACTTGCAGGCGGGCAGGATCATACCCTGACCGATATCCTGACCATCAGGTTGTTGTGGGAAGAGGCGCTTTATGTCCAATACGAGGATCAGATTGCGGCCAAATGGGATGCGGTAAAGGCTGCACATGCCGCGCCCCTGGTCCCTGACGCAGATGTGCTGGCCAATGTCGTCCTGCAGGAGGCTTGGGAGCGGGCGGCTCAGCGTGCACTTGCGCAAACCCTCAGCACGCCAATGCAACAAATCAGCACGGCACGCCCCGCGCTTCAGGCAGCGTTCTGCATCGACGTGCGTTCAGAGGTGTTTCGCCGGGCATTGGAGGCGGTAAACCCCGGTATCCAGACCCTTGGTTTCGCGGGTTTCTTTGGATTGACAGCAGCGCACAGGAGTTTCGCCTCAGATGTGGATGAACTGCGTCTGCCAGTGTTGCTCAACCCCGGTGTGACGTCGACCTCTCGGGGGGACGATGTGGGCGCGGATCAGACTGCCCGTTTCAGGGCCCGTGCCAGCCGCGCATGGGGCCGGTTCAAGCTGGCTGCCGTGTCGTCCTTTGCCTTTGTTGAAGCGACGGGGCCGATCTATGTTGGCAAGCTGCTGCGCGATGCACTGAACCTTGCGCCAAATGCCGTACCGGGCGGACCAGCGCCACGGATTGACCCGGCCCTTGATCTTGACGGACAGGTGAATGCCGCAGAGACCATCTTGCGGGCAATGTCGTTTACCGAGAACTTCGCGCGTTTGGTCGTGCTGGCGGGGCATGGGGCCAATGTGGTCAACAATCCCTTTGCCAGCGGGCTGCAATGCGGGGCCTGCGGCGGCTATTCCGGTGAAGTGAATGCGCGGCTGCTCGCCGGCCTTTTGAACGCGACGGAGGTGCGTCAGGGCCTTGCCAAGCGGGGCATTGAGATACCCGTCGATACGCTGTTTGTCGGCGCATTGCACGACACCACCACGGACAAGGTGACGCTTTATCACGCAGACCATCCTTTGGTGTCGCATATGGCCGACCTGAGCCAGGCCAAGGATTGGTTTGCCGCTGCAGGGGCCGTCACACGGGGCGAACGGGCGCTTTCATTGCCCCGTGCATCAGGTCAGGGCGACATCGTGACCCGCAGCAGGGATTGGGCCGAGACACGGCCAGAATGGGCTCTTGCAGGTTGCAAGGCTTTTGTAGCGGCCCCCCGACACCGGACTGCCGCCAAGAGCCTTGAGGGGCGCGCATTTTTGCATGACTACAACTGGGAGCAGGACAAGGAATTCGGGGTGCTGGAACTGATCATGACCGCCCCTGTGGTTGTCGCTAGCTGGATCAGCCTGCAATATTATGGGTCGACAGTGGCACCGGAGGTGTTCGGATCAGGCAATAAGCTTTTGCACAATGTGACCGGGGGTATCGGCGTGGTCGAAGGCAATGGTGGTGTCCTGCGCGCCGGATTGCCCTGGCAGTCTGTGCATGATGGGCAAAGCCATGCGCACGAACCATTGCGCCTTTCAGTTTGTATCGAAGCCCCACGCGAGGCGATGAGCGACATTCTGGGACGGCATGAGGGGGTGCGCGCCCTGTTTGACAACCGTTGGCTGCATCTTTTTGCGCTGGGAGAGGACGGTCAGATGACCCATCGGTATGAAGGGAACCTGACATGGTCAGAGATCGAACCATCTGCCCAGAAGCGTCCTGAATTGAAAGTCGTCTGACGGCGCTTCGGGGGCGTGTCGAGCGCGGTGCCTTAAGCTGACATGGCGTTGCGTGGTTCAGGCCAGCGCGGGCGGCGGGTGCAGGCAGCAAATCCTTCTCGAAAGCATCTGTTGCTGGTCGTTTCCTGTTGTTTTCTTCCAGTTCCCGTTGTCGGGACAGATATACCGGTTTAGGGATGGCGCATGCGATATTCTTTGCCCACCCCCGCCCAACCTTTCAAGATCGGCACACGTGGCTCGCCGCTTGCGCTGGCGCAGGCCCATGAGACCCGCGCGCGGCTTGCCGCAGCCTTTGATCTGCCGCATGAGGCGTTTCAGATCGAGGTGATTTCTGTCACCGGCGACCGGGTGCAGGATCGCCCGCTGAAAGAGATCGGCGGCAAGGGCTTGTTCACCCGCGAGATCGAAGAAGCGATGCTGGACGGCACAATCGATATTGCGGTCCATTCGATGAAAGATATGCCGGTTCTGCAACCCGAGGGACTGTTGCTCAACACATATCTGCCCCGCGAAGATGTCCGCGACGCGTTCATTTCCCTGAACGGAAAACCGTTGGGTGATCTTGTCGCTGGAAGTGTCGTGGGGACGTCCAGTTTGCGGCGACAGGCGCAGTTAAAATTGCGCAGGCCAGACCTTGAGGTGGTGGAGTTTCGCGGCAACGTGCAGACCCGGTTGAAGAAACTGGCGGACGGTGTGGCCGACGCCACGTTTCTCGCCATGGCAGGGTTAAATAGGTTGAAAATGGACGACGTGCCAAAGGTTGCGATCGACGTCGGTGATATGCTGCCCGCGATCGCCCAAGGGGCCATCGGGATCGAACGCCGCGCTGATGACCACCGCGCCGCTGATATGCTGGCCGCGATCCATGATGGCCCTACCGGTCAGCGGCTGGCGGCCGAGCGGGCGTTCTTGGCGGAACTTGATGGGTCATGTGAAACGCCAATTGCGGGACTGGCGGAGTTGGATGGCACGACCTTGCGGTTGCGCGGCGAAGTGATACGCCCGGATGGGTCCGAGGCCAAAGGGGACGATATCACCGTGCCTGTTGAAGATGGGGCCGAGGCAGGTCGCCAGATGGCGCGCAAACTGTTGACGCAGGCTGGGGATGGCTTCTTTGACTGGCGGTCAGCCTGAGGTTTACGCAACGGATCGCCGAAATCTGATGTTGTTTCTGGCGCGACCGGTGCTGTGGGGCAGGGCGCTGTTTGCGCGTTCCTGAATTAGCGACCAGAAGTTCAATGACATGCGGCCCACCATCACCTCTGTAAACCTGCGGAAAAAACGCGGGATCAAAGTTTCGCGAAAAAGCGGAACTGGGCATCTCAAGGGCCAATTTGCGCGCGCATGTGGCTTTTCAGAATTGGCCGCCACCGACATTGTTGGAGAATTGCGGGCTGGAGGAAACATTTAAGCAGACAGTGCATTTGGCAAAAAGAAGCCGAAAAAGAACCATGTGGGCAAGCCGAAGACGGGCCTTCACATCGTGAGTGATGGTTTGTTGGCAACAGACATCACTGCGTCGAAATATCATTCCGATGTGTCAATTTGCGGTACAGATGTTCGGCTCTGCGCAGGAAGTCGGCCCGAGAATGTCCCATTGATTTGTCCCTCAGATACAGCACGGTTCTATGCACATGCGCTACGAGACCTGATTGAGACAGCAGATACCGATGTGAATCTCGCTGTTAGCCTTCTGGCAGCACGGCTCGTTGTGCTTTATTCGGCAATGTTGTCATCTGGCACGTCGGTTGCGCCGCTTGCGCCCTATGCCGCAACCTTATTGCGCAGACTAATCCGTTGAAAACCACAGTGCTGTCCTGTCAGTTTGGCATGGACGCCTTGGCCGTCCACATTTCTTTGTCTACGACCCTGCAATTCTGGGGGTACACGTCACATGGGTGCAGATCGTCCTGTCCCTTGTAACGGCCGTCGTCGGTCGCATCCGCGCAAGTGCCGCGATGATGGGCCATTTCGCAGGTCGCCGGCTTTTTGACGATCGGATACTGCCCGACTAGGCGGGGGCGGCCGGAAGGCAAATCATGCCTGCGCACAGACTCTCCGCAGGCACCCGGAAACGCAATTCCCGCATGAGGCCGCAGTCTAGTTCGGCGAGGTTTTGTCAACTGCGGCGAAATCAATGCTGCAGGATTTGTTGCAGAAATTTTTGTGTTCTTTTGTTTTGAGGGCTACCAAAGAAAGCTTCTGGGGCGGCGCTTTCGATAATTTGACCCTGATCCATAAAGACCACGCGGTCTGCCACCTTGCGCGCAAAACCCATCTCGTGCGTGACGCAGATCATCGTCATGCCCTCGCTTGCCAATTCCTCCATTGTTTCAAGAACCTCGTTGATCATTTCGGGATCAAGCGCTGAAGTTGGTTCATCAAAGAGCATGATCCGAGGCTGCATGCACAGCGCCCTCGCAATCGCGACGCGTTGTTGTTGTCCGCCCGAAAGCTGGCTTGGGTATTTATCCGCCTGATCCGGGATCTTGACCTTTTCCAGATAATGCCGCGCGAGGTCCTGGGCCTTTTTGCGCGACGTGTTTCGTGCCGACATCGGGGCCAACACACAGTTCTCCATCACCGTCAGATGCGGGAACAGATTGAACTGTTGAAAGCACATGCCCACCTCTGAACGGATTTTGTCGATATTCTTAACGTCTTCTGTCAGTAGGATGCCATCGACAATGATATCACCGTCACGGTGTTCTTCCAGCCGGTTGATGCAGCGGATCAAGGTGGATTTCCCCGACCCCGAGGGCCCGCAGATCACGATCCGCTCGCCAGCGCACACGGTCAGGTTGATGTCCGTCAGCACCTGAAAATCGCCGTAGAACTTATTCATGTTCCGAATTTCGACCATGACTTTTGATGCAGGGGATGCAGGATCCGATTTGGATGTCTGTGAGATTTCCATTGGTTTGATGTCCTTTTGACGGGTTGTGCCCTAGCGGATGGCCACGGAGTTTCTTAGATCATCGGTATCGACATGAGACTGCAACATGCTGGTCAGCTTCAAAAACACGGTGCAGATGATCCAATAGATCACGGCGATAGTGGCAAAGGTTTCCACAGGTGTGAACGTACGCCCGTTGATGTCATGGGCGGCATAGGTCAGCTCTGCTACCGTGATCATCGACAGCAGGGAGGATTCCTTGATCATCGTCAGCGCAATGTTGGTGCCGGGCGGGAACACGTAAGTGTAAAGCTGCGGGAAAATGACCCGCCGCATGTAGAAACCGTATTTCAGGCCCAGAGCTTTGGCCGCATCAAACTGACCCTTGGAAACGGCTTCGACCCCGCCGCGAAACACTTCGGCAAAATAAGCCCCGCCATAGATCGACAGACAGACAAAGCCGGTGGTCAGCCCCGACAGGCGGATGCCATAAAACGGCAACGCATAGAACATCATGAAGATCAGGATCAGCAGCGGGATGTTCCGCATCAGCTCGATATAGGCGATGGCAGGCCAGCGCAGCGGCCGCCGTTGGGAGATGCGCATAAGACAAATCACGACACCGATGAATATCCCGACCGGGATCGCAATGAACGAGATGAGCAGCGTGTTGAAAACACCGTTGATCAGAATATCCCGATTGTCCCAGATGGCTGCATAGTCGAATGTCATGGGACGCTCCTACAGGCGATATTTCTGTGATTGCCGCTGGAGATATTCTCCGTATTGGCTGATCGAAAAGCAGATGACGAAATAGATGAAGGCCGCCAGCAACAGGACTTCGACAGGGCGGAAGGTCTCGTTATAAAGCATCTGCGAAGCGCGGGTCAGTTCCACCAGCGTGATGGTAGACAGAAGCGGCGTGATCTTGATGACCATGGTGAATTCATTGACCAAAAGCGGGATGACTGAATGAAACACCTGCGGCAGAATGATCTTGAACCAGACCTTGCGTTTGGGAAGACCCAATGCCTCGGCAGCTTCCCATTGGCCACTTGGTATACGGCTTAACCCGCCGCGCAGTATTTCCGCGACATAGGCACCGCTGTTGAACCCCACGGCCATGATCCCGGCAGTAAACGGGCCGATGTTGATGCCGGTCAGCGGGGCCAGTGCATAGTAGAACACCAGAATCTGAACCAGCGCCGGTGTGCCCCGAATAAAACTGCCGTAGATCCGAACGAAGGTGCGTAACAGCCAGAACCGGCTGTTGCGCATCAGCAAAAGGCCGGTCCCCACGAAAATCCCAACGCAACACGCAATCAGTCCAACAAATATTGTATAAAGCGCCCCCCACAACAGGGGGCCGGATTTTGGTATGATTTCGATGAACTGCAGGTCCATGGGCGAGTTATTCTCTTTCAAAAAAAGCCGCCCGGACTGGTCTTTGGACTTGAGGACAAACCAATCCGGGTCGGAAGTAGACGCTCAGAGAGCGCCCTCGGGGAGGTAATCTTCGGGCAGGTCCATCTCAAATCCGAACCACTTCATCTGCAGCTCTTTGAGCGTTCCGTTCTGCTCAAGTTTCGCAAGTGATTCATTGATACGGTCGCGCAGATCCGCCCCATTCGGGTGCGCGACCCAAGCAAACAAGGTGCCACTGCCGATGTTGGCAAGTTGCGCAAAGGTATCGGGGCGCTGTTCCTGCATTGTCGCCAGCGAGAACGACGGGATCGTGCCGATGTCGATCTGCCCGCCAGCCAGTGCGAGCCGCATATCGTCTGTGGATTTGAAACCGCTGATGCTGGCGAAACCCGATCCGCCAGTGGCTTTCAGCTCAGCGTCGAGGGCTTCGACTTCCTGTGCTTGCGAGGACCCGATTTCGACGCCAATGATCTTGCCGTTCACATCCTGCAGGCCGGCCAGTCCGTCATCGCCATGCCGCTTGACCAACATGGTCTCGGCCACGGCGAGCGGGCGGGTAAAGGCGTATTTGTCCACGCGGTCTTCCTTGATCGCCACGGAGGTGGCGACAAGATCGTATTTGCCCGCCAGAACGCCGGCCAAAATGCCGTCCCATGGCAATTGCAACTGCTCAAGCTCAACCCCCATATCTGCCACGATCAGGTCCAGGATATCCTTGCCATAGCCGACGACCTTGCCGTCTTTCAGGAATTCCATCGGGGGATAGGCGACCTCTGTCGCGACGGTGATCTTACCGTTGGCCGTCACCGCCTCCAGAACGGACCCTGCGTCGACCGGGCCGCACAAGACCAAGGCGGTCGCACAGGCCAACAGACCTTTGGTCATTTGACGTCTTTGCATATGTTTCATTTTCGTCTCCCTAGGGGTTGCTTTACTTTGGTTGTTATTTGGATCGCGCATCACAGGCGGGTGCCAGAACGCACAAAAGTTCAAACATGATGGAGGCACCGACCCATGCCGTACCGCCTGAAGGGTCAAAAGGCGGGGATACTTCGACAAGGTCCGCGCCAATCAGGTTAAGACCCGCCAGCGCGCGCACCATCTGCTGCGCCTGAAACGTCGTGAAGCCGCCAATTTCCGGGGTTCCGGTGCCGGGCGCAAACGATGGGTCGATCCCGTCGATGTCAAAGCTCACATAGGTCGCTTGGTCACCGACAATATCGTGGGCCTCCTGCATGACAGAGGCGATACCGCGCTCGAACAGCTCTTCGATTTCAATGATCCGAACCCCTTGATCCAGCGCCCAGTCAAAATCCGTTGTTTCGTATTTTACACCGCGGATACCGATCTGGATTGTGCGATTGGGATCAAGGAATCCTTGCTCGATTGCGCGTCGGAAGGGGGTGCCATGGGTATATTTGCTGTCGCCAAAATAGGCGTCATTCATATCCGTGTGGGCATCGAAATGAATCATCCCAACCGCTTTGTCACGGCCAAGCGCTCGCAGGATCGGAAAAGACACCAGATGGTCCCCGCCGGCTGAAAGGGGTGTGATCCCCTTGTCTGACAGTTGATTGTAAAAACCGGTGATCAGATCAAGGCTTTGCATGATGTCCATGGGATTGACTGGCGCGTCGCCCAGATCTGCGCAGTTCACCAACCGAAACGGGTTCACACCGCTGCGCGGATGCGTTGTGCGGATCATGGTCGAGAGGTCCCGCAACTGACGCGGCCCGTGGCGTGGCCCAGGTCGGTTTGAGGTGCCGCCGTCAAACGGAACCCCGACAATCGCAATGTCGGTCTTGTTCGCCTGCGGGTCTTCGATTTCGATATGTGGCAGACGCATGAAAGTCGGCATCCCCGCAAAGCGCGCTGTCTTTAGCCCCGGAATAGGTTGGAATGCCGGATTTTTTGGCTGCATGCGTCATCTCCCTTGCTGCTGTTGTGGCAGAAGTTTACACAGGTCATTTATTTGATAAACGTCGACTTATAGGAAATCAGTTTGATGAAAGGCGACGTAATGCCAAACCGATCCATCGCCGATATTGACGTCAAATTGCTGCGTGTGTTCTGCACCATCGTGGAATGCGACGGGTTCTCTCAGGCGCAGTCCGAGCTGAACCTCTCGCGCTCCACGATCAGTACCCATATGGCAAATCTGGAAACGCGGATTGGGTTCAAACTGTGTAGCCGGGGGCGCGCCGGGTTTGCGCTGACGGCACGTGGTGGCGCGGTTTATGAGGCCTCTCGTGCCATGCTGTCCTCAATTGATGCCTATCACGGCCAGATCGTGCAGTTGAAAGAAGGCATAGTGGGTGAAGTTGCAATTGGCGTTGTTGACAATCTGATCACCAACACGGAATGCCGCCTGCGTTATGCCATTCGCAATGCGCTTGCAGCCCACAAGGGTCTTCGCATTGTGTTACGGATCGGACCGCCAGACCAAGTTGAAGAGCAACTTGTCAGAGGGCAGACCCAAATGGCCATTTCGCCAAAGTTTCCGACCCGAAAAAACGTATCTCAAAGCACGCTATTCATTGAAAAGCAGCGGTTGATCTGTGGCAAAGGCCATCCTTTGTTCACCGTTCCGGATGATGAAATGACACGCGAGCTGATCGCAGAGCAGGATTTTGTACGGCGCGGCTTTGTCTCCGTGCTCACCCCATATTCCACGTTTTTCAATCGACCTGCTCTGGCGGTTTCCCATCAGATGGAGGGGCTTGCACATTTCATACTAAGCGGCAATTGCGTGGGTTTCCTGCCCGAGGTTTACGCCAACTATTGGGTTGACCGGCAAGAGATGCGTATCATCAGGGCAGATCAATTTGGCTTTGATGTGCCGATCTGCCTGTCACGCCACGAAGGTGCGCAACAAAGTTTGGCAGAGTCCCATGTCTACGAAACCATACTGAAGGTCCATAGTGCAACGGTCTGATTGAGAAACGTCCAAATATTGCGCACTTAATAGAATGATCCGCGGTGCTGAATCCGCGAAATCCGTTTTCTGTTCCATAGCGGCCAAGCAAGGCTGTCATTGGAGCAAACGACCCGAAGCTGCGGTATATCCCCGACGCGCTTGCTGTTTTTGATTTCAACGAAAGGGTCGTTTCAGCCTTGACCAGAGCCACGCGTATGGCTGGCCGGTCCGGCGATATCCTCGGCACTGCAAAATGCGAGATGCTGCTTCTGCGATGGTATTTTGCATTAGCGGTGGCCGGGTCAACGAAAACCACCTTTGGACGTCGGTTTCGAGCCATTCGTCATTGTGCTGAGCGATGAACGAATGACCGCCAGGTCATCTTCTTGAACAATTTGGCATGTTCCAATTTCGGCGCAGTTAGGCTTTTGGAACAATCAAATCGGTGCCCAATTCCCCTTTAAAAGATGCAGCGCAATTATCAACGAACATTTGCACCAGTCTTCGTTTTGGCCCCGGTGCAAACCCAAGCGAGAGAGTGACGCCGCTTGTGCTATCGGCGATTGGCACGCAGCTTATGTTGCTTCCAGCGTAGCTCGGGACGTCACGCGGCTTCATGTTCAAAAGGGAAATCCCAATCTTGGAGGCGACAAGCGAACGAACCATTTCGGTCGAATTTGCGGTTGCGACAATACGAAGGTCTTTCTCCCCTTGATCGAGGACTTCCAGATAATACCCGCGTGCGGCGGGCCGGTCCAAAAGGATAAGCGGCTCGGATACGATTTGGGAAACTGTCACAGTGTCAAACTGCGCAAGAGCATGATCTGCCGGGCACAGACAATAGGTGGGTGCAAAGATAAGTGGTTGCGCTTCAATTTGCGGATTTGGCAATTCTTCGACAAACAGGATCACATCGAATTTTCCGTCTAGCAATCCCTTCTGGACCGACACGTTGTCGCCTTCCGTAAATGTAAAAGTCAGATCGGGATGGGCGGCAAACATCTGCGCGGTAAGCGTTGGCAGAAAAGCCGGGGCGATCGGTGCGTTGTAGCCGATCGCCAAATTGCCTGACAGGCTTGATTGCAGGTCAGAGATGCCTGTCAGTAACGTATCATACCTTTCCAACAGATCATCGATGCGCCGCCCGACATCGCGACCTGCCAGCGTGGGGAATATCCCCTTGGCCCGCGCGCGGGTAACAAGCGTCATGCCGAAAGCGGCTTCCGCTTGATCAAGAGCTGCGGCAATGGCGGACGGCGTCACATGCATGGCATCCGCAGCGCCCGTGATACTGCCAAGCCGCAAGGCCGCCTGTACATAGCGCATCGCGCGAAGAGAGAGAGTCATGCGATAACCTCACATTTTCCGAGATATTATCTAAGAAAAAAGTATTTTTCAAAGGTTTGTATTTTTGTGAAGGTCCAAAGCGCCGTCCATGATCACTGAATCATGAACTATCTTTGACGCATTGATTCACCGCGATGTCCGAGCCGGAAATCGTTTCCGATTTACTCACCATCGCCCCAAGGGCCACGAAACGGGAACCTGCCATGAAATCCAGAACCAAAGTTGTCGTCATCGGCGGTGGCATCGCAGGCTGCTCGACCCTCTATCATCTCACGCAAGAGGGATGGTCCGATGTCGCTTTGGTCGAGCGGGACGAACTGACCTCAGGCACCACTTGGCACTCGGCCGCGCAAGTCACAAACTTTGGCATGACCCAGACGATGGTCGGCCTCAAATCTCACTCCATCGCGCTTTACAAGAAATTGCGTGACGATCCCGAATATCCGGTAGGGTATCATCACGGCGATGGCGGCATCCGGTTGGCCAACACCGAAGCGCAAATGCAGGGCTATCGGCATTTCGCCTCGATGGCGCGCGGTATGGGCGTGGAATACCAGGTTATCGACGCGGAAGAATGCGCCCGTCGTCATCCGTTGATCTCGACCGACAACCTGCTTGGTGGGCTTTGGGATGGTGAGGACGGTGATATCGATCCTGCCCAACTCTGTCAGGCGCTGGCCTTTCACGCACGCAAAGCGGGCGCTGAGGTCTATCGCAATACCCCGGTGACCGGCCTGACCCAGCACAAGGACGATACGTGGACTGTTCACACGGAACATGGCGACATAGATTGTGACATCGTCGTGAATGCCGGCGGCTATCGCGTCAACGAAGTGGGCGCTATGATGGGCGTGCAGCACCCAGTCGCCTCGATGGAACATCAGTATTTCATCACAGAAGACATCCCCGCGATAGCAGCGGCCGGGCATCGCATGCCTTTGCTGCGCTGTCCGATCTCGGATTATTATTCCCGTCAGGAAAAGGGTGGTCTGCTAGTTGGGTTCTATGAACAAGGCTGCAAAACCTGGGGTATGGATGGGATCAGCCCAAGCTTTTCCAACGATCTATGTCCTGATGATCTGGATCGCGTTATGGACGTTCTCGAAGGCGCGTTCGAGCGGATGCCCGCACTTGCAGAGGTCGGCATCAAACGCGTCGTTAACGGCCCCATCACCTATACAATCGATGGCGCTCCTTTGGTCGGGCCCATTCCGAGCAAGCGCAATGCATACTGCATCGTCGGTTTGCGCGCGGGCTTGGGTGAAGGCGGTGGCCATGGCTGGCTTCTGGCCCAGCAAATTGTTCATGGCGAAGCTTGCTACGATACTTGGGTGATCGACCCACGCCGGTTTACCGGACACGCAACCGTGGAGCTTACTGCACGTAAGGCGGTTGAGGAATATCAGAACGAATTCCGGTTCTATTTTCCGCATGAGCACCGTCCAGCAGGCCGTCCTGCCAAGACGACGCCACTCACCCCTGTTCTGGCCACAGAAGGGGCCGAATTCACCGTCGTGAACGGATGGGAGCGTGTCGATTACATCAAGCCTTCACCGGATTTTCACCCATCCCTGAGCTTCAACTTCGACGAGGCATTCGACGTGGTCGCGGCCGAAGTGAACAACGTCGCCACAAACGTGGGCTTATCAGAGGTCAACGGCTTCAACCGGATTGAGATTACTGGCAAGGGCCGACACGCATTCCTTGACCGAATGATCTGCGGGACCGTCCCAAAGCGCGAGGGGCGCGTTGGATTGGGCTATCTGCTGAACGATCATGGCTGCATCAAAGGTGAGGCGACGATTGCCAATTTGCCCGCCTCGGATCGTGGTCCTGAACGGGTCTGGTATGGCTCAGCGGCTGCATCAGAATGTCATGACATGGATTGGCTCATCGCACACCTCTTGCCGGACGAAGACGTGCAACTGCGCAGCCTGACCAACGATCAAACGATCCTTCTTTTGGCTGGTCCAAAAGCGCGCCTTGTGCTTTCCGCCTGCGCACGCGGCGACTGGTCAGCCACTGCGTTTCCTTGGTTGTCCGTGCGCGAGTGTTGTATCGGTTTTGCACCGGCTACAGTTATGGGCGTCAGTTTCTCAGGCGAATTGGCCTATGAAATCCATGTGCCCAATGCCTCACTCTACGCCGCCTATCTGGCTTTGCGCGAGGCCGGTGAAGCATACGGGCTCAAACTCTTTGGTGCCCGCGCAATCGACTCCATGCGCTTGGAAAAAGGGTTCCTGCACTGGAAAGCGGACCTGATCACAGAGTTTGATCCGTTCGAGACAGGACTTTCTCGGTTTGTGAAGATGGATAAGGGTGAGTTTATTGGCAAAGCGGCACTGCTCGAACGACAGGCCGCGGGGCCAAAAAGCCAGTTGGTAACACTGGAAATCGATGCGACGCACGCCCCTGCACATCCGGGCGCATCTTTGATGAGTGGCGATAAAGTGGTCGGCACAATCACATCCGCAGATTATGGACATCGCGTGTGTATGAACCTCGCCTACGCCTTCGTTGTACCCGATCTGGCAAAACCAGGGGCAGCGATGGAACTTGATCTATGCGGGGAACGTGTTAGTGCGCATGTCATCAATCAAGCTCCTTACGATCCAAATTTCGAACGGATGCGGAGCTAATTGATGCAAGAAGGAAGTTTACGAAAGCAGCCGCAGGACAGGCCGCAGCGCAAGAGTTTTCTGTCCTGCGTTGCGGACGTCCAGAATAGTTGCTGTTTAGCACGCTAAGCGAAGCGGGGACACTCCAGGTGGCTGAGCAACACCAATAGCCGCCGATTTAGGACGCTGAAACGTCACGACCTCGACCGTCAGCAGTAGGGTGCAGCAGGTCGGTGAAAACCAAACGGATCGATAATTTCGAGATCAACTGAAGCATCTGAAATCTACGCATAGGTCACGGCTTCTGGCTTAGGTTAAATCCCCTGCACCATAGTGTAATATCACCGGCACGACGATTTCTTCCTCGTCGATCAGGTGCCGATCCAACTTTCTTGCGAGATCCGTGAGATTTTTTTGGAAATGTCCAATTCTGGCATCGCCAGCACTTTGCGCTTGAAGCGCGCCGTTCGCGTGTTTGGCAAAGCTATCAATGTGCCCGTCCAGCGCATGGTGGTCTTGATCCAGAAGTTCAAATGCGCGTGCAATACGGGCGTCTTTGCCACTTAAAACCGGAAAATAATGCGCATCTTCAATGCTGTGGTGCCCATGAAGTTCCTGCACGAAGGCAGATCCAAGCCGACCGGTCTGCTGACGAAACTGGGCAAGATCCATGCGTCGATCAAGGGTGTCTTCGGTTTGCGTCAACAATCGTTCCAAGATCCGGCGGAACATCATATGCCGATCCAGCCAAAAACGGATGAGGCCATCATACCCTGCGTGCGCCTCCCAACCGGCGCGGGGATAGTCCATTAGCAGGACCCTCAGCGCATCCGGCAATCCGGATCGCAGATCAAGCCGAAGCGCGTCACCTGATGCTGGGCTTACCATGTCATTGTCCTCGTTGGCGCGAGACGTTCAACTCGGCGCACTCTCTGTCATGCGGAATGTCCCGGAGAACCCCAGCCGATGCGTTCAAAACGGCTGTTCCGAACAACTGGCCGGATACCCCTGTGATACCCGGCCCATTGTTCTGTGCTTTCAAGTTAATCGGCATTTGTCGCGATAAAGTCTGTGGCACTCTGCACCAATGCGGCACCGTCCAGACCTTGGGCGTCCATTTCTGCGATCCAATCCGCAGTCACCTGAGCCCCCACTGCCATCCAGCGGTCCTTTTCACTGTCCAGTTCTGTAATGGCGTTGCCCGCATCCGTAGCGACCTTGCGCCCGATCACATCCGCGGCATCCATCGCCGCCCCGAATAAAGCTGACACCTCTGGACCCGAATTCGCGTCGATCACCGCCTTTAGGTCGTCAGGCAGGGCTGCATAGCTGTCTTTGTTCATCGTCATTACAAAAGTCGCCGTATAAAGCCCGGGTTTTGAGACGAAACCTGAGTGAAATTTGGCCAATTCACTCATCTTCAGTGGCAAGGTCACTTCCCATGGGATGATCGCGCCGTCGATCACACCCTTGGACATGGCTTCGGGCACGGCTGGCACCGGCATGCCAACGGGCGTTGCGCCCAGCTTATCAAGCAGCTGTGCGGTGACGCGGGTTGGACCGCGCAGTTTCTGACCCGCAACATCCTCAAGTGTTGTGACATTCTTGGTGCTGTGTATCCATCCCGAACCATGGGTGTGGAAGACAATCGGATGGGTGTCGCTAAATTCATCCATGCCGTTGGCAAGCACGTATTCATGAAACGCCTTGGACGAACCTGTGCTGCCACCTACCATAAAGGGCAGTTCAAACGCTTCGGTTTTAGGGAACCGGCCCGGTGTATAGCCAATAACGGTCCAGATGATATCAGCCACACCATCCGCTGCCTGATCGTAAAGTTCGGGAGGCGTGCCGCCCAATTGCATCGACGGGAAATGTTCGATTTTTATCCTGCCACCAGATTCCGTCTCAACCTTTTCGATCCAAGGCTGAATGGCATTGGCAGGGATCGTTGCCTGTATCGGCAACAACTGATGCAGGTTCAGTGTGACATCCTGCGCCCAAACGCCCGATCCTGGCAGTGCCAGAAGCAGTGTTGCTATAGCCGTTTTCTTGAGTAATCCGATCATTTCAATCCTCCCCGATTGAGCTGGTTCTACTTGAGTATAACTGGAAAACTCACCGCTCCGCGAAATCCGAAACCGCGAAAACGCACGATCGACGGGTCAGGCAGTGACATATTGCGAAAGCGGTCAAAAAGCCGTGGCAACAGAATGTCCGCCAGCATCCGACGAGCAATATGCTTGCCCAGACAAAAATGCGGTCCGTTGCCGAATGACTGATGGGAATGTTTGTCACGTCTTGCATCATAAAGATGACCGTCGCGCCAGACATCTTCATCATGATTGGCAGATGCCTGAACGGTCATCACCGTCTCTCCCTTGGCAATCATGATGCCCCTGATTTCAGTATCTCGGGTGACCAAGCGCGAGCTGACCTGAATGGGCGCGACCCAGCGTACCCCTTCGTCAAAAGCAGCACCCCATGCGCCCTCTTTCACAACATGATCGCGCTGGTCTGGATTGGTCAGCAATCCATAGAGTATGGTAAGCAACGCGTCGCGAGGTTCATTCAGACCGCCACCAATCGCAATTTTTATGTTCGCGCGGATCTGGCTTAGCGGGATTGGATCATCGGCGGTTACCATGGCGCACAGCGCACTTGGATTTGGGGTCGCCTTATGCTGTGGGATGAACCGATCCATACAGGCATCCATTTCGGCGTTGGCGCGGTCGCAATCCTCAAAAAGTGCCGGATTCCAGCCAAAATTTCCCGCCCCGTCGATCAAGGTCTGCGACCATCTTTGCATATCGTCGTCACTGGCATCCGGCAGGCCGAGCAGCTGCGCAAGACAGCGTGCGGCGAAAGGGCCTGCGAGGGCAGGGAACAAATCAACTGTCTCTCCGGTGGGCAGCCCGGCAATAAGGTCATCAGCAATTTTCTCGTAGATAGGCATCCAATAGTTGGAGATGTTCTTGGAGCTGTAGGCCGGTGCCATCGCCATACGTTCGCGCATATGCTCAGCACCATCTTTGCGCATGAGGGTGTGGGCCAGAAATGCGCGCCGCATCGGAGTATTGGGATCATCAGAACTAAAGATATCTGGATTGTCTTTGACCCATTTGGTGTCTTCTGCCTTGGTCAACATGATGCGGCCGACAGATTTAACCTTGATCACCGGATGCGATGCGCGCAACCGTTTGTAAATTGGATAGGGATCACGCACCAGATCTGCGAGAGCAATCTGTGTATCGACAGGCAGCGTCGTCATGTCACGAACCCGGCCCTCGTTCTGACGCAACCAATGCCAGCCCCGGAACCCTGGTTGAGAGCGTGGCTCGGGCCTTGTTCAGGTGGTTAAAGTTGATCAATGCAAGACGCGCGTGTTCGCGGGTCAGCGCCTCGGCACGGGCACCCTCTCCGCATATGATCGCATCCAGGATGGCACGGTGCTGTCGTTGCGCATACCGCAGTGAATCATGAAAATCAGGGATTACTTCCTGATCACTAAGAAACGCCGACGGCGATGCCAGCGGCAACAGGCTTATGCGGTCAATCTCTTTTTGAATGATGGGGCTGTTAGGAAACAACGCCAAAAGTGCATGAAACCGCGCGTTCTGTGTGACGTAGCGATCAAAGTCGAGCCCCCCCGCGCAGGTAAGCGCGCTGTCGATCTGGTCCAAAGCATCGCCCGACTGCGCCAGCAACTCTGCATCCACGCCCCGCTCAGCGGCCAAGCGCGCGGCGGTGCCTTCGATCACGCCGCGTATCTCAATGGCATCAGCGATGTCTTCTTTACTAAATGTCGCGACACAGCATCCACCGGTCTCGATCCGTTCCAGCAAACCTTCTGCAACCAACCTGTCCATGGCCTGCCGCAGCGGCGTTCGCGAGATGCCCAGTTGTTTGGCCATCGCCACTTCGGGCAATCGCTGCCCTCCGGCAAAATCGCCGCTCAGAACAAGAGAACGGAGACCCAAAAGGGCGCGGTCCAGTTGGCTAAGGTTTCGGATGGACATGGCAGGTTCCAGCGATCGCTTCACATGCGCGATCATGCGTTGTTCTTCAGAGATTGTATACACCTTAGTGAATTTCAAAAGCGATTCGGTCGTTTCACAGGGTTTTAAGGTCGGAATCTTCTAAGAATGTATACATTGATCACGCTGGATCTTATCCGAAGAAAATTGTTTGAGCCCTCAAATCCGCTTTGAAAACAAAACGAAAACCGGCGCGGTGACACTGGCCCACCTAAGAAACAGCCCTAGAAGATGCGCAATATCATGATAGATAACAGACCCTTAGGTGCAGCATGGCATTGGCGGTCCAGCTCTGTGCAACGCCAGTTCGCCCCGTCAATTACCGCAGTTTGGGCTGACACATGTGACGGCGCTGTGATTGCCTTTGACGAAGAAGTCCTTGTCTGAAACAGACTTGCCCCTAAAAGTAACTTCAGGCGAGGGATTGTGCCTCATCAAATCGTCAGGAAATTGCCGCGTTTTGATCGGAACAAGTTGAATACCTGAGCCCCAAAAAAGTAATGCGCGGACCGGACCAGAGATCCGGTACCTGCGTCAATTTCCTTGGGAGGAACTATGAAAAATTCTATCAACCGAAGAAAATTCCTGCGTGGTTCGGCCGTTGCCGGTGCCGCGGCATTGGCAACACCTGCACTTGCAGATGGTCACGGTGTAACGCTCAAGATGCAAGCTGCCTGGGGTGGCGGCATTTTCCTTGAGAACGCTCAGTCCTTTGCGGCACGCGTCAATGAAATGTCCGGCGGATCGCTGACCATCGAAGTGCTTTCAGTCGATTCCGTTGTCAAAACCAGCCAGATGCAGGACGCGGTGCATCGTGGAGTTCTGGATGCAGCTCATATGGTGACAGCATACTGGTACGGCAAATCCAAGACAGCATCGCTGTTTGGCACCGGTCCTTGCTTTGGCTGGTCGAGCCAGGAAGTGTTGGGCTGGATCTATGCTGGCGGCGGACAAGAGCTTTTTGATGAGCTGATGGCAGAACTGCAGCTCAACGTTGTTTCATTCTTCAACTCACCGATGCCAGCGCAACCGCTGGGCTGGTTCAATCAGCAGATCACCGACTCGGCGCAAATGAAGGGTCTGAAATACCGGACCGTTGGTCTGGCAGCTGACGTGATGCTTGAAATGGGCATGTCGGTTGTTCAGCTGCCGGGTGGTGAAATTCAGCCCGCGATGAAGTCCGGCCTGATCGACGCGGCCGAATTCAATAACCCGACTTCTGACCGTGATTTCGGTATGCAGGATGTCTCCAAGAACTACATGCTGGCGTCCTATCACCAGTCTCAGGAATTCTTTGAGATCACTTTCAACAAGGACAAGTTCAACGCTTTGTCACCTGAGCATCAGGCAATCATCAAGAACGCGTCAATGGCAGAAAACTCCGGGTTTTACTGGGGTAACACCAAACGCTATTCCGATGACTTGCTCAAACTCCAAGAAAGCGACGGAGTGGCGGTCCACCGCACGCCCGACAGTGTGTTGGAAGAACAGCTCAAAGCCTGGGACGTGGTGGCAGACCGCATCGCCGGCGAAGACCCGTTCTTTGCCAAGGTGATGGAATCGCAGAAGGCTTACGCCAAGGATGTGATGAACTATCTCAACCTGAACCAGCCTGACTACAAACTGGCTTACAACCACTACTTCAGCTGATTGTAAGATCAATTCGATAAGATGTCCGGGTTCCTTTTGGAGCCCGGACATCGTACGCTTGGGATTGCGCAAATTCTTACGGCCGATCTGTTAGGGGAGCAACAGACACATGAAATTTGTACATGCCATAGAGGGATTGAGCCTTTGGGTCGGACGCGCCTTTGGATGGTGTATTCTGATCCTGACGCTGTCAGTTTCGTATGAGGTTTTTGTCCGTTATGTCTTGAATTCGCCAACCGTCTGGGCCTTTGACATGATGATACAGATGTACGGCGCGCTGTTCTTGATGTGCGGTGCCTACGCTTTGGCGCAGGATACACATGTGCGCGCCGATGTGATTTACCGACTGTTCCCTGTCAAAGTGCAGGCAAGTTTGGACTTTGTACTCTACTTTCTGTTCTTTTTTCCCGGCGTTCTGGCCCTCGCCTGGTACGGCTGGGAAATCGCCTCCGACAGTTGGCGCTACAAAGAGGTTAGCTTTAACAGCCCCGCAAGCATCCAGATCTATTTTTTCAAGACGCTGATCCCGCTTTCAGGCGTTTTGCTTGCCATCCAGGGCATTGCTGAACTGGTACGCTGTGTGATCGCCATGCGTTCCGGCACGTGGCCAGAACGGCTGGCAGATGTGAAAGAAACCGAAGACCTGCTGACCGAGGCCGATCTGGAGGCAATCCGAGCCTTCGCTCCGGACAAGAAATAAGCCGCTTAGCGCTTCAAGAAAGATTAAATGATGTCAAATCCCGAAGTCGCCCTGATGATGCTTGGGCTGTTTATTGTCCTTGTTCTCCTTGGTTTTCCGATTGCTTTTACCCTGCTCGCGATGGGGGTTGCTTTTGGCTACTACGCCTATCACCAAGGCCACCCTATTGAGCAGTTTAGCGATATTTTCGACAATAATATCTTCTATCTGCTGAACCAGAACACCTATTCGGTGATGGAAAACCCGACCCTAGTCGCGATCCCGCTGTTCTTGTTCATGGGCTATGTGGTGGAGCGCGCCAACATCGTCGATAAGCTATTCTTCTCGCTCTATATGGCGGCGCGCAATTTGCCCGGAAGCCTTGCCATCGCGGCGCTGCTGACCTGTGCGGTGTTCTCTACCGCCTCGGGCATCGTAGGCGCGGTTGTCACGCTGATGGGGCTGCTCGCCTTTCCCGCTATGGCCAATGCGAATTACAACAAAAGCTTTGCCTCCGGGGTGATCTGTGCGGGGGGGACACTGGGCATCCTGATCCCGCCTTCCATCATGCTGATCGTCTATGCCGCGATCGCCGATCTGTCGCCCTTGCGCCTTTATGCTGCCGCAGTCTTTCCAGGTCTGCTGCTGGCCGGGCTTTATATCGTCTATGTAATCTTACGGGTCTGGTCGAACCCATCACTGGCACCAAAGCCAACAATGGAAGACGTCCCGCCACCCAAAGAAATCTACAAGGATCTGCTGTTCAGCTTCGTACCGCTCACAGTGCTGATCGCCCTTGTCCTCGGTTCCATCCTTGGTGGTCTCGCAACACCTGCAGAAGCGGCGGCAATGGGGGCCTTAGGGGGCATGGTGCTGGCTGTGCTTTACCGCTCAATGACATGGACCAAGCTTAAGGAAAGCGTTTTCTTGACGGCAAAATCCACAGCAATGGTGTGTTGGCTCTTTGTCGGGTCATGGACTTTTGCTTCCGTGTTTTCCTATCTCGGAGGCCATGACATAATCGCGGACTGGGTCGGCGGCATGGACCTTGAACCATGGGAATTCCTCGTGCTGGCGCAGATTATCATCTTCTTGCTGGGCTGGCCGCTGGAGTGGTCCGAAATCCTGATTATCTTCGTTCCAATCTTCCTGCCGTTGCTCGAGGTTTTTGGGGTCAACCCGTATTTCTTTGCAATGCTGATTGCGTTGAACCTGCAAACGTCCTTTTTGACCCCGCCCATGGCGATGTCGGCGTATTATCTAAAAGGGGTGCTCAAAAATCAGATCGAGTTGATGGAAATCTTCCGTGGTATCATGCCCTATCTGGGTATCGTGATCCTTACGATGGTGTTGATGTACATGTTCCCAGGCATCGCACTCTGGTTCCCGGACTTCCTGTTTGGTGAATACATCCCGTGATCAAGGACAGCTACAAACTAAGTGCAACCGAGGCGCTGGCCGCCAGCGCCTCGGGACGTCTGTCATCGGTCGAACTGGTGACATCCTGTCTTGCCCGGATCCAGCAAACCGACGGCGACATCAAGGCTTGGGCGTTTCTGGACCCCGATGCAGCCCTTGCGCAGGCGGCTGAATGTGATCGCATCCGCAAGGCTGGCATGGCAACCGGTGCGTTGCATGGCATCCCCGTTGGACTGAAAGACATCATCGACACTGCCAAAATGCCGACGCAGCGCGGTACGCCGATCTTTGCGGGCCGCAAGACGGATCATGTCGCACGGCTGGTCGAGCATCTGCGCGAAGCAGGCGCTGTCATCATGGGAAAAACCGTTACAACAGAGCTTGCCTTTGTTCACGCAAACGAGACGCGCAACCCGCACAACAACGCTCACAGCCCCGGCGGCTCTTCCAGCGGCTCTGCTGCCGCGGTAGCCGCCCAGCATGTGCCTTTGGCGATCGGTACGCAAACCAACGGCTCGGTCATTCGGCCAGCATCTTTTTGTGGCACGTTCGGGTTCAAACCCACACGCGGTGTGATCTCGCGCACGGGTCTGCTGCAAACCTCGGTTTCGCTTGATCAGGTGGGCTGTTTTGGACGGACCTTGGCCGATGTCGCATTGCTGACCGATGCCATCGGCAGCTATGATCAGCACGACCCCACCAGCTTTGCCCGCCCGCGTCCCAATATGTCAGCGGGGGCCGCAGCAGACGTGCCTGTCACGCCTGATCTTGCGTGGTTCAATCTGCCCTTTAACGATCGGCTGTCAGATGATGCGCGCGAAGGGTTGGAGGCTGTCCTCGATATCCTGGGACCCCAGGTTACGCGGATGGACCCAGCAGATACCTTGTCCAATCTGGTCGCCGTACAGGCCCGCATCCATGAATACGAGATTGCCCAGCATCAGGCTGAGGTCTTTGATCAGCACTGGGATCAGATCAGCGAAACGCTGAAACCAATCATCAGCCGCGCGCGCCAGATCACCAAAGCAGAATATGAAGACGCACTTGAGGTGAAAGCCTCTGCGGAGGCGTTCTTTGCTGATTTCTTTATCGAATTTGACGCCATCGTCGCCCCGTCTGCGGCGGGTGAAGCGCCCAGGTTCGGCGAGGGCACGGGCGATCCGATCTTTTGCACGCTTTGGACACTTGCCGGGTTGCCCTGTGTGAGCCTGCCGCTTTTGGTGGGCGAAACAGGCCTGCCAATCGGTGTGCAACTCATCGGCCCCATTGAAAAAGACGACCGGCTGCTGCGCACTGCGCGCTGGCTGCAGTCCCAACTTGCGCAAGCAGCGGATTAAGGAGAGGATCAACTTATGTCTTACGGAGTGAAACTGATTGTCGGCCTGATCGGAACAGCGATCTTTTGCATCTTCATCGGGGGGTTATCGAAAAGTATTTCAAGCGGCTTTGCGGGCTTCTTTGGTGGCTTGCCCTTCATGATCATCGCCATCGTTGTCTGCGGGATGGCAGTTTATGATTTTTGGGACGAATGTGTTCGAAAGAAATGAGCCGGAAACGCGTTTGGATCACCCGCCGTTTGTCTGACGCGACGCTGGAGCGCGCCGCGCGCGACTATGATGTTGTGATCAACCACGAAGACACGCCCGGCACTGCGCAAGACCTCATCGCGGCCAGCGCTGAGTTTGACGCAGTCATTCCGTGCCATTCAGAGCACTTCAGTGCCGATGTTGTCGCGCAGTTTGCGGATCGCCTCAGACTCAGAATCGTGGCGAACCATTCCGTGGGGGTGGACCATTGTGATCTGCCTGCCCTCAAGAAACGCGGCATCGCCGTGACCAACACGCCTGACGTGCTGTCAGATGCGACCGCTGAACTTGCCATGCTGTTGATGCTGGGTGCGGCGCGCAACGCCGTCGCGGGCGACCGTATCGTGCGCACTGGTGCCTGGGAAAGCTGGTCGCCGGCATTTATGGTTGGCAAACAGGTAACGGGTGCGCGGCTGGGGATCATTGGTATGGGCCGGGTCGGCCGTGCCTTTGCGGCCAAAGCACGTGGTTTTGACATGGAAATTCACTATTACAACCGTTCTGAATTGCCTGCCAACCAGGCACAGGGCGCTCGATATCACCGCTCAATAGAAAGCTTGCTGGGGGTCGCGGATTTCTTGTCACTGCACTGCCCTGCCACGGCTGAGACAATCAATCTGATGAGCGCCGACCGCTTCTCGCTGCTGCCTCAGGGCGCGGTCATTGTGAACACCGCACGCGGCGCGCTGATAGACGAAGACGCACTGCTACACGCACTGATTGAGGGACGAATATCTGCCGCAGGGCTGGATTGTTTTCAGGAAGAGCCGGGCGGAAACCCCGCGTTCGCCGCCCATGACAATATTTTCATGCTGCCCCACATCGGCAGCGCGACGCGTGAAACCCGTGACGCAATGGGTTTTCGTGCGCTTGATAACCTCGACGCCTTCTTTGCCGGGCAAACGCCAGGTGATCTGCTGTAATATTCGCGATCCCCTCGCGGCGGCAAAGTTCGGAGATGCTTTCCTCCCCGCGCGGTTCCGCCAATAGAATGCGAGTCTTCTCTTCAGGCGAATATGTCTGACGGATCTTACGGCGGATGTTCTCGAATACCTTCTTGGCAGCGTCTTTCGACGTCCGTGGCTTCTTCGTTATCTCGATCTCAACAGTCTAGAGCAGGTCGTAGTTCACACCGTTGGCCAAGTACTCCCAATCGTCCTGTGTTGATTTCCGCCGAGAAGTGACCCGGTATTTTCATCGAGATTTGACCCACCCTTGTTTGTGTCTCAGCGGTCATGTTGTGGTCAATGCTGGTGTCTCCTTTCTTGTTTTCTTTGCCGCCTCGGAACTGGCCTTGAAGCGGTAGCTGTCATTGCCGGTCTTGAGGATGTGGCATCGATGTGTGAGTCTGTCGAGAAGCGCGGTGGTCATCTTTGCATCGCCGAAGACCTGGGCCCA